>JAMFRN010000188.1 GCA_026224805.1 Nevskia soli | reverse complement strand
GGTGCGTGATCTGGCCGCCCGGCTGGGCCGGCTGTCCGACTGGGAGCAGTTCGCCGCCAGCTGGGACGATCTGCACCTGGATGCCCACATGGCGGACGGCGGACGCTACCGCAAACGCCGCCATGCGGTGTTCAGCGTCGGCGCCGATGGCGCCATCACGCGCGAGCCGCACCAGCCGCATTACCAGGGCGTGGATTACAACCCGCTCAACGGCGGCGTGCAGCGCTGGTTCGAACCGGTGACGCCGGCGGTGGGCGCCAGCGACAGCCTGCGCATCCTGCTGGCCCTGTGCGGATCGGTGTTCGGAGCACTGGCTCCGGCGGCGCCGTCGTGGCGGGTGGAAATGCATCAGTTCCGCATCGAAGCCAGGCAGGGCGAACTCGGGCAGCCGACGCCGGAAGGTCCGCATCGCGACGGGGTGGACCATGTGCTGGTACTGCTGGTGACGCGGCGCAACATCGAGCAGGGTACCACCGTGGTCTACGACCTGGAGCGGCGCGAGCTGGGCAGCTTTACCCTGACGCAGCCGTTCGACGCGGCCTTCGTCGAGGATGCACGGGTGTATCACGGCGTAACCGCCGTTACGCCACTGGATCCCGCTCAGCCGGCGCATCGCGATGTGCTGGTGCTGACCTTTCGCGCCAGGCCCTAGCCGTCGCGGCGGGAAAGTCGCCAGGCCCCGCCGGAATCGCCAAGATCGCCGTCCGCGCCTGCGGCATCGTTCGGGTTCGCCGCCATCCGGGCGGAAGCTGTGGGGGACATAATCAATGTCGGAGCATCCGGGCCTTGAAGGGCGCGTTGCGCTGGTCACCGGCGCCAGCCGCGGTATCGGTCGCGCCATCGCGCTGCGCCTGGCCGCGCACGGGGTGGCGCTGGCGGTTACCGCGAGCGCCCGTTCACGGGAAGGCCTGCGGGAAACCTGTGCCCTGATCGAGCGGGCGGGGGGACGCGCCGTATTGCTGGTCACCGACCTGGCCGAGGAGCAGGCGCGGGCCGGGCTGGTGGCACAGGCCGCGGCGCAGCTTGGCCCGGTCGACATCGTCGTCAACAATGCCGCCACCATTACCGCCTATGCACCGCCGGGCAAGATCGATCTGCCGGCGCGGCGCGGCATGTTCGAAGTGAATTTCCAGGCGCCGGTGGACCTGATCCAGCAGGCCCTGCCGGGCATGCGGACACGCGGCTGGGGACGGATCCTCAACATCAGCAGCGAGATGGCGCAGCAGCCGCCGATCCCGTATCCCGGGCCGGCAAAATTCGTCCATGCACTGACACTGTACGGGGCGTCCAAGGCGGCACTGGACCGTTACACCCTGGGCCTTGCGGCGGAGCTGCAAGGCAGCGGTGTTCAGGCCAATGCTCTGGCGCCTTACAAAATCGCCCGTTCGGAAAGCGCAGAAGCGGTGGCCCGGCAGGCGGCGCTCGCTCACCCTGATTGGGTGGAACCGGTGGAGATGATGGCGGAGGCAGCGTATCTGCTGATTGCCGGCACGCTCAGCGGCCTGGTGGTCAAGAGCCGCGAAGTGTTGCAGATGATGCAGGCGCCGTTGCATGCGCTGGATGGCTGGACCGTCATCGGCGATGCCACAACCCTGGCGGATTTCTCCGCGGATTGAAGAGTTGCCCGGTGTGCCGCGCCACCAGTCCGGCGACGCATCCCGCTTCACCGTTTAAAGCCCAAAACAGAAAGGCCCCCGAAAAATCGGGGGCCTTTCGTTCCGCGCTGCTTATGCGTCGGTATTGATCAAGGCAGGAATCAATGTCCGCCGCGGCGCGCCGAATCCGGCGTGAAGTCGGCGGCGGTGAGGCCTCCCGCGTTGAGCTTTTCGCCATCCGGCTGCTCGTTGACCATGCGGTCGGCGATGTAGGCGCCGTCCACCAGGTCGTGATACACGGCGACGCCGGCGTGGTAGGACTGCATTTCGTAGGCGTAGAAGTAGTTGATCATGCCCACGCGCCACAGCTGGCCGCGGTTGTCGTAGGTGTCCGCCATCACGCCGTGCCAGCTATCTTCTTCCATGTAGATCATGCGCTTGCTGTACAGATGGCGGTACCCGGGCTTGAGCGTGGCCTGCAGCACCCAGACACGGTGCAGCTCGTAGCGCATGTAGTCGGGATTGATGCTGCCTTTGGTCAGCAGGTCCTTGTACTTCACTTTCGGATCGTTGAGGCGGTAGCCGTCCCAGGGGATGTAGATCTCCTTCTTGCCGATGATCTTCCAGTCGTAGCGCTCGGGCGAGCCGTTGAACAGGCGGTCGTCATCCACGGTGCGGAAGCCGCCGGCGCCCTGCGGCAGGTCGAAGCCGAACTCCGGCGCCTCGCGCACACGCCGCGTGCCGGGGCTGTAGCCCCAGGTGTGGGTGTAGTTGTGGTCGTAATCGTTCGGCGTCCAGCCGATGTCGAGGCTGCCCTTGTCGCGCTCCGGCAGCAGGGTGATGACGTTGAAGTAGGAGCCCAGGGTGTCGGTGGTGGAGCCGCGTTTGTCGGGATCGTTCACCGGCGCCAAGATGTTGTACGACACGCGGCCCCAGGCCAGGTTGCCGTTGCCGTAGACGGCGGCCTGGTCATAGGTGGCCACTTCGGTCCAGGCGCGTGTGGGCAGCTGCAGGTTCCACTGCAGCTCCAGGCCGTTCTGCGGGATCGGGAATGGCACGCTGCCGGTGATGGCGCTGACGCCAACGCCATCGTGGATCAGTTTGGCCGTCATGGCGTTCTTCTTCAGCGTGTCGCAGACCCAGTCGGCATAGCGGAAATCGCGGTGGCTGGTGTACACCGGCATGCGGAACGTATCCGGATAGCGCTTGAACAGCGCCTTCTGGCCATCGCTGAGCTTGTCCGCATACTGCGCCATGTTCTGCGCGGTGATGGTGAACAGCGGCTTCTCGTTCGCATAAGGGTCCGGGTCGTGACCGTGCGCGTTCTTCACGTCCAGCCCCGGAGGCGCGCCGAGCCACTTGCCGCTGAAGGCCGGGATGCTGCCGTCGGCGTTGCCGGCGCGTTCGGCGCCCGTGCAGGTGAGCTTGTCGCCGCCGAGCTGCGCCGCTTCCTCGGCCGATACGGCGGCCACAGCGGGATGCGCGGCGAGAATGCCGGCCGCGGCGGTGAGCGCCGCGATGCAGGTCAATTTGAATTTCATCAAACCTCTCCTCCTAAGTTCGTTTCTCAGAATCTGTATTTGACGTTCATCGCGACGTAGTCGCGGTCGGCAAGGGGGTGCGTGACGGGATTGGCGCTGCCGAGGAAAGCGTTGTAGCTGGTCGACACTTCCAGTCTGGTCAGGTAGGTGAAGGTCAGGCCGATGCTGGCGCGCTGGTCGCCATGTCCCACCAGGCTGCCGAAGGCGCCCGCCACCGCGGCGGTGCCGGTCACGGCCTGGGCCCAGCTCAGCGGCACCGCCAGGTCCCAGCCGGTGAACAGGTTGGGGTAGTTGAGCGTGGCGGTGGTTTCGTAGGCCCAGGCGTTCTTGGTGTCGGTCAGCTGCTGTGAGCCGGAGACCGCGTCGACGCCGTTGACGTGCAGGTAGACGGCCTCGCCGACCAGATCGATCTCGCGCGCCAGGAAGCTGGGGCCGACGATGTAGATGGCCGAAGCCTGAGCCTGTGTCACCTTGCCGGGCGAGGCGGTCGGCCCGGCGGCGGTATTGACCAGCATGTCCTGACCGTTCTTGTAGGACACCTCGGCAGCGACATTGACCGGGCCGATCGAGGACGACAGGCTGACGCCGGTCAGGTCGATGCCGCTCTGGTAGTTGACGTTGTAGGTGGTCGGCAGCACTCCGGCCGGGTAGCCCGGCGCCAGCGTGACCAGGCCATAGTTGGTCTGCACCAGTGGGTACTCGTCGGTGAAGCGCAACTGGTACAGGCCCAGCTCGGTCGCCGATCCCAGGGAGTAGTGCAGGCCGACGCCATACTGGCCGAAATCGCTCGGCTTCTCGGCTCCCTGATACTGGATCTTGTAGGCCGGTGCGCCCGGTCCCTCGGAGAAGGCGTAGATGAACTGCGCGCCGGGGCCGACCACGTCGGTGTAGGACATGTAGTCGCCCACCGGATCCAGCTCGCTGGCCTTGTACTCGAGCTGGTAGTAAGCCATCAGGCTCAGCTTGTTGGTCAGCGAGAATTGGGTGGAGATCTGGTTCACCGGCAGCAGGATGTCCTTCACCTCGATGCCGGGTACGTTGGCCTTGGTGGCGTCCACCGGCCCTTGCGCGCCGGCGATGTTGGGGAAGAACAGGCTCTCGCCCCAGGCGACCACCTGGCGGCCGAGGCGCAGGTTGAGATTGCGGTCCGCGCCCAAGTTCCAGTCGCCATACAGATAGGCGTCGAGCAGGCGGGCGCGCTCGCCCTGGAAATAGCGGGCGTCGTCGGTGAAGCGGCTGACCGGGCCGTTCGAGTTGATCGTATCCGGCGAGTCGTTGTCGTTCGGATGATGATAGGCCTGGTCGTAGAAGGCGTCGCCGCGGACGAAGGCGCCGTAGTTGCCGTGCTTGAGGTTGGCTTCCACCAGCGCGCTGATACGGTTGTTGGTCAGGCTGCCGGCCCTGAAATTGCGGTCGCCGTCATCCTGGTTGATGGTGCTAGACAGGCCGGTAGCGGCGCTGACCGGGCCGTTGACCAGAGAATCCGCGGGATCCTTGAGGCGCACGCCCAAGGCATAGTTGAGCGTGACGGTGTATTCCAGGGAGGTGTTGTTCCCCAGGTCGGCCGAGCCGGCATGCGCTGCGCCGCAGATCGCGGCGGCCATCACGCTCAGCGCCATCGCCAGGGCGGTTTTCGGCATCCCCGGCATCCCCACGGCCGCGTCCCCACCAACGGACTGACTCCGCTGTGCTTGTTTCATCTAGTTCCTCCAGGCTTTTATTATTTGGGCGGTGCCCGGACGCAAGACTCTCCCCTCGTGCCCAATGCAGAATCGTCCAAATGGGTTATGGATTCGCTGCGTGCTGCGCCATACGCAAGCGCAGGGGGAAATGCCGGAAAGTCGAAGCGGCGATCCGCAACGCCGGCAACAGCGCTGTTGATGCGGAATGCGACGGTGCTTTGCTGCACCGCAACGCCATGCGGCGATCAGCCGCGATCAGGCGCAGGTGCCGCGTGCTTCCGGCGATGGACGGCGCGGCCTGCGCGACCGGCCGTTGGACGTACCGATCGGTATGTATCCGGCGGGATGCCGCTATTGCGGCGTGACGCTGGCCAGCAGCAGGCGCACCAGCGCGGTTTGCCGCGTCACGCCGGTCTTGGAGAAAATGGCGCGCAGCTGCGCCCGCGCGGTATTCTTGCGCACGCCGAGTTGCGCGGTGGCCTCATCCAGGCTGAGCCCGTCGGCCAGCAACAGCGCCAGTGACGACTCCGCCGGCGTCAGCCCGAACAGCCGCTGCACCATCTCGCGCGAAGCCTGTGAACGATTTTCCGGATCGCGGATGAATACCGCCACCGTGGGCCGGTGCCGGCTTTCCAGCCAGTCGCCTTGCGGTACGCTGCGCAGCGCCAGTCCCAGCTTGGCGCGGCCCGAGGGGCGGGTGATCGACATGGCCTGGGCTACGCTGCCCGCGGTATTGGTGATGCCTTGCAAGGCCAGCTTGATCAGGCGATACAGCTCACGGTTTTCCGCGCCGTAGCCCGCTTCGAGCAGGCCCTGGGTGATGCGCAGCCCGTCGTTCTCGCGCAGGATGTGATGGGCCACGCTGTTGGTCTTGAGCACCGTGCCGGCCTCGTCGAGGATCACCGTGCCGAGCTGCATCCGGTCCACCGTGCCGGCCAGCAGTTGCCGCTCCGACTCCGCCACGTCGATGCTGGTATACAGGCGCGCCGCGTTTTCGAAATGCGGCAGCAGCATCTGGCACAGCGCCTTGTCCGCTTCGGAAAACGGCGGCGCCTCGATCGGACGGCAGATGCGCACGCGGCACTCCGAACCTTCCTCGGTGTGAATGTCCGCGCCCATCACGTAGCGCACCCCGGCGGGTTCGCAGAACTGCTTGTAATACTCGCTGTTGAGCCAGTTGCTTTCGCCCACCATTTCGTCGGCGGTGACGATGCGGTCGCCGGGCAGGTTGACGAAGGGGTCGAGCGCGAACACGCCCGGACTTATGTGTGGGCTGGCCGCGACATGCGGCCCACCTTCGCGGCCCATGTTGATCATGATGGCCTGATGACCAGCTGTAGCCGGGCGCAGGATCAGCGTGACCCAGCTTGCTCCGAGCAGCCGATGCAGGAACTCGATGGCCCCGGACCAGGGCAGGGGATCCATGGTGCCGCGATAAATCAACCCGACCAGATGGCTGAACTGCTGCAGCGACAGGTCGACCTTGGCGCCGCCCGGTTCCTCCGCTATTTTTTTTGTGGCCACCGCCGTGAATGCCTTCGAATACTGATGCAGGTGTGGCGAATACTAACGCATGGCGGGCGGGTTCAATCCGCCGGCGGACTTCGGCGCGGCGCTGTTGCATCGCACATTGCCGCGGCCAGGCGGCCCAACGTCGCCACCGCATCCTCGATCTGCGGCGTCCAGGGATGGCCGTAGTTCAGGCGCACGCAGTTGGCGAACTGGCGCTTGGCCGAGAACATCGGTCCCGGCGCGATGCTGATGCCATGCGCCGCCGCCTGGCGGTTCAGTTCCAGCGTGTCGACCGCGGGCGGCAGTTCCAGCCACAGGAAGTAACCGCCGCGAGGACGGCTGACCCTGGTGTGTGGCGGAAAGTGGCGGGCGATGGCCTGCAGCATCTGGTTCTGCTGCGTCTGCAACGCATGGCGCAGCCGGCGCAGATGGTATTCGTAGCCGCCTTCGCCCAGGTAGCGGGCAATCGCTTCCTGCGCCGGCACGGTGGTGGAAATCGAGGCGGTGAACTTGAGCCGCGCCACCTGCTGCGCATAGCGGCCGGGTGCGGCCCAGCCGATGCGATAGCCGGGCGCCAGGCATTTGGAGAAGGAGCCGCAGTGCAGCACCAGCCCGGCGCGGTCGTGAGCCTTGGCCGGTTGCGGCGGTTCGCCGCCGAAGTACAGCTCGCTGTAGACGTCGTCCTCGATCAGCGGGATGCCATGCTTCGCCAGCAGGGCCACCAGCCGCCGCCGGTTTTCCTCCGGCATGCTGCCGCCGAGCGGGTTCTGGAAATTGCTCATGAACCAGCAGGCCTTGATGTCGTGCTTGTGCAGCATGCGCTCCAGGCTGTCCAATTCGATGCCGTCGCGCGGATGCGTCGGCACTTCCAGGGCGCGCAGGCCGCGGCGCTCCAGCGCCTGCAGGGCGCCGTAAAACGCCGGCGATTCCACCGCCACGATGTCGCCCGGCTGGGTCACCGCCTGCAGGCACAGGTTGAGGGCCTCCATCGCGCCGGAGGTGATTACGATGTCTTCTACCGGCACCTGCGCGCCGGCCATCAGATAGCGCCGGGCGATCTGGCGGCGCAGTTCGTAGCTGCCCGGCGGCAGGTCGGTCACCGTGGCCCAGGGATCGAGATGCCGGGCAACCCCGCCCAGCAGTTGTGCCAGGCGCGGCAGCGGAAACAGCAGCGGGCTGGGGAAGGCCGAACCCAGCGGCACTAGCGCGCGGTTGCGGGTGGCGTCGAGGATGTCGAACACCAGGTCGGACACTTCCACCGTGGTGGCGGCGCGCGGTGAGCGCGATACCGCCGGCTCCTTCGGCATGTCCTGCCACCAGGCGCTGACCACATAGCCCGAACGCGGCCGCGCCTCGATCAGGCCGCGGTCCTCCAGCTGGTGGTAGGCCTGCAGCACGGTCGACTGGCTCAGCTTGCGCCGGCCGCACATGGCGCGCACCGAGGGGATTTTCTCGCCCGGCCGCAGCACGCCGCTTTCGATCATGCCGGCGACTTCGGCGGCGAGTTCGCCATACAGCGTCATGGGAAAGGGATCTGCTATGGTCCGGATGCGGTTAGTCTGTAACTGTTTATGTTCCGGCGCCAGTCCCAGAATGCTTCCCGTGGCATTACAGCGGGAGGCGAGGACATGGAACATACACGGCAATACGCGGTTGACACCGACCCCGAGCGGGTGACGCTGCTGCAAACCATCGGCAGCGTGCTGGCATCCTTCTTCGGCGTGCAGAGCTCCAAAAACTGGGCGCGCGATTTCACCCACGGCAATGCGCTGACCTTCATCCTGGTCGGGGTGACGCTGGCCGGCGGCTTTGTGCTGACCCTGCTGACGGTGGTGAAGCTGATTCTGCGCCACGCCGGGTTGTAGGGGCGCGGCGGCGTCCCGCCGGCCGCGGCCGGCGGGGGAGGAGTCGAACGGCGGGGGCGATTTGGGCTAAAGTGCGCCCCTTCCATTCGATATCCGCGGTCCGCATCCGGGCGCCGCGCGGCCATCCGGCCGCGGGTCCAGGCAAGCGGGTCGCCTCGTCTCCGATCAAACGATGAGCGCCTGGTTCAAGAACCTCACTGTCTTTTCCCTCGATTCCGCCTGGAGCATCACGCCGGGCAAGCTCGAAGAAACCCTTTCTGCCCATCCGCTGCTGCCCTGCAATGCCGCAAGCATGCAGAGCCAGGGCTGGGTGGCGCCGCATGCCTCGTCCGGTCTGGTGTACAGCCAGGGCAAGCAGGTGCTGATCAGCCTGGGCTCGCAGCAGCGCCTGCTGCCGGCGGCGGTGATCAACCAGGCCGTGAAGGAACGGGCCGCCGTGCAGGAAAAGAACCAGGGTTTCGCCCTGGGCCGCAAGCAGCTGCGCGATCTCAGGGACCGTGTCGCCGATGAGCTGCGTCCGCGCGCCTTCGTGCGCGAAAAAACGGTGCGCGCCTGGCTGGATCTGTCCGCTCATCGCCTGATCGTGGACACTTCCTCGCCGAAGGTGGCGGAAAACCTGGCTTCGGTGCTGCGCAACGATCTGGGCGAATTCCCGGCCATCCCGCTGGAAACACAGGAAGCCGCCGGGGCGGCCATGACCGGCTGGCTGGCGGCGGGCAGCATCTCGGCCCAGTTCGCCCTGGACCAGGATTGCGAACTGGTCGCCAACGAGTTGTCGAAGGCGGCGGTGCGCTATGTCCGGCATGGACTGGAAGGCGCGGAAATCCGTTCGCTGATCCAGGGCGGCAAGTCGGTCAGTCGGGTTGGCCTGGTGTGGCGCGACCGCCTGGCCCTGGTGCTGACCGACAAGCTGGCGCTGAAGCGCCTGCGCTTCGAGGCGATGGACGCCAAGGATCCGGGCTCCGCCGGCAGCGGCAAGTCCGCCAAGGACAGCGAGGAGCAATTCGAGGCCAATTTCACCCTGATGACCGGTGAATTGACCGCCCTGGTGGATGATCTGGCCGATCTGCTGGGTGGGCTCAAGAAGGACTGAACGCAGGCTGCGGCCACCTGGGCCCTGTTGTCAAAAAGCCCCCTTGCGGGGGCTTTTCAATGGCTGGAGCACGGCTGCCGAGCCGTTTACTTGGGGTGATGATGCTTCTTGTGATGGTGGTGGTGGTGCGGAGCCGGGTGCGGGGGTTCCTGGGCGGCAGCGACGCCGGCCATGAGCAGGCCAGCGCTGATCATCAGTGCAGCGAGAATGTTCTTCATCGTGATATTCCTGAGTCGGTTCGATCGATCGCGGCCGAAAACACACCGCGCCATTATCATAAGGGAAGAATTCTGGCATTTGCGTGAAGCGTCTCGCCGGACCATGAATCCTGCCGCCCGGCCATGGTAGAACAGCATCCATTCAAGACTGCCGGCGTTCCAGCGCCGCACCATTCGACGAGGGGCACAATGCGCAGTTCCAGGCTGAAGGCGTACCCGCAGCTGATCGTGTCCGCGCTGTTGCTGGCCTCGGCGGCTGCCGCCGAGGCGCAGTCCGTTCTGCGCGATCGCATCACCGGATCGCTGCATGCCCAGGCCAGCGTCGTGCTGCGGGGCAGCCTGCCACCGCTGGCGCAGGCGCGCGATGAGACCGGCCGGATCGACGGGGCGGTGGTAGTGCATGGCGTTTCTCTGCACTTGGGTCTTTCATCGGCGCAGCAGGCGGATCTGGATGAGCTGCTGCGCCAGCAACAGGATCCGCTTTCGCCGAACTACCACGCCTGGCTGACGCCACAGCAGTACGCAAGCCGCTTCGGCCTGTCCACGGCCGATCAGGAGCGGATCAAGAGCTGGCTGCGCAGCCAGGGCCTGCACATCGACAGCGTCTCCGCCAGCGGCAAGCGCATCAGCTTCAGCGGCAGCGCGGCGAGCATCGAGACGGCCTTCCGTACGGAGTTGCATCGTTTCAGCGTTGGCGGCGCCGGCCATTTCGCCAACACCACCGAGCTGTCGGTGCCGGCGGCATTGTCGGACATGCTGCTGAGCGTGCGCGGCCTCGACGACTTCCATCCCCGGCCGCGCCTGCGGGGTGCATCGCCGCGCTTCACCTCGAGCATTTCCGGCGATCATTTCCTGGCGCCGGACGATTTCGCCACCATTTACGATCTCAAGCCGCTCTACGCGGCGGGCATCAGCGGCAGCGGCGGCAAGATCGCGGTGGTGGGGCAGGCGCTGATCAACCTCAGCGACATCCGTGATTTCCGCACTGCCGCCGGTCTGCCCGCCAACGATCCGCAGTTGGTGCCCGGCCCCGACGCGGGCTCCCTGGCTCTGCAAAACGGCTCCGAGGACATGAGCGAGTCGGATATCGACATCGAATGGTCCGGCGGCGTCGCGCCGGATGCCACCATCGAGTTCGTCTACGACAAGGATGTGTTCGATGCCCTGAACGACGCCATCGAGCAGAACCTCGCGCCGGTGGTCAGCATCAGCTATGGCATTTGCGAAACCGGCAATGGCGCGCAGATCGACACCGTCCAGGGCTGGCTGCAGCAGGCCAACGCGCAGGGACAGACGGTGATCGCCTCCTCCGGCGATGCGGGGGCTGCAGATTGCGACAGCAGCGGCAGTGCCACCGCCTCGCATGGGCTTGCCGTCGATTTTCCCGCCTCCTCGCCCAATGTCACTGGCGTCGGCGGCACCGAATTCAACGATGCCAGCGGGACTTACTGGAGCAGCAGCAACGACAGCGGCAACGGCTCCGCGCTTTCCTATATTCCGGAAATCGTGTGGAACGACACCGGCAAGCAAAGCGGCACCAGTCCCGCCCTCGGCATCTATGCCAGCGGCGGCGGTGTCAGCGCGCAGTTTTCCACCAAACCCTCCTGGCAGACCGGCACCGGTGTGCCGGAAGACGGCGCCCGCGACGTGCCTGACATCGCACTGGCCGCGTCCAATTTTCACGACATGTATCTGTACTGCACCACCAATTCCAGCGGTCAGGCGACCTGCGACAACGGCGGGTTCCGTTTCTCCAGCAGCGATGCGAGCACCAACAATACCCTGACCGTGGCCGGCGGCACTTCCTTCGGCGCGCCTGCGTTCGCCGCCATACTCACCCTGGTGGCCGAGCGAGCCGCCGCCAGCGGCGGACTCGGCAATGTCAATCCGCGTTTGTATCAGCTCGCCGCCGCTACCACCGATGTGTTCCACGATATCGTCAGCGGCAACAACGAACTGCCGACCGCGTCCGGCAGTTCCATCGGCTACAGCGCCGGCACCGGTTACGATCTCACCACCGGCCTTGGCTCGATGGACGTCAACAACCTTGCCGCCGCGTGGGCTCCGGCAAGCGGCAGCGGCTCTTCCTCGTCGTCTTCCGGAAGCAGTTCGTCATCGTCATCGGGCGGCGCTGCGTCCGGCGGCACGTCCTCGGGGGGCGGCGCCTTTGCCCCGGCTTTGCTGGTGCTGCTGGGCTCGCTGCGCCTGTTGCGGCACCGCAGGAGGCGCCAGCGGGCCTGAAGTTGCGCCGGCCGCGCCCGGAACAAGCGAGCTTACCGTTCCCTGTTTCGGACGATGTGGGCCGCCGCGCATCCGTGTCAATCTGCCGGGACTCGGGCGCCGGATCACCATACTCAACCGGAGGGTCCAAACGAACCACGTTTTCCCGATAAACTAGCGGCAGAATAATGAAGCCGAACCAGATAAGCCCTAAACACAGGAAACGTCATGAGTGAAGTGAAGGAAGCGGCTGCCGCGGCAGCAACGAGCACCGGCCCCAAGCCGAAGAAATCCGTAGCCTTGTCCGGCGTGACCGCCGGCAACACCGCTCTGTGCACCGTAGGCCGCACCGGCAACGACCTGCACTACCGCGGCTACGACATCCTGGACGTGGCCGATTGCTGCGAATTCGAGGAAATCGCCCACCTGCTGGTTCACGGCAAGCTGCCGACCAAGGCCGAGCTGAAAGCCTACAAGATCAAGCTGAAAGCCCTGCGCGGCCTGCCCGCCAGCGTCAAGGCCGCCCTGGAAGCCCTGCCGGCCGCATCCCACCCGATGGACGTGATGCGTACCGGGGTCTCCGTCCTGGGCTGCGCCCTGCCGGAAAAGGACGACCACAATCACCCAGGCGCCCGTGACATCGCCGACAAGCTGATGGCCTCGCTCGGCTCCATGCTGCTGTACTGGTACCACTACGCCGTCAACGGCAACATCATCGACGTCGAAACAGACGACGACTCCATCGGCGGGCATTTCCTGCACCTGCTGCACGGCGTCAAGCCTTCGGATTCCTGGGTCAAGGCCATGCACACCAGCCTGATCCTCTACGCCGAGCATGAATTCAACGCCAGCACCTTCACCTGCCGCGTCATCGCCGGCACCGGCTCGGACATCCATTCCGCCATCACCGGCGGCATCGGCGCCCTGCGCGGCCCCAAGCATGGCGGCGCCAATGAAGTCGCCTTCGAGATCCAGAAGCGCTACGACTCACCCGACGAGGCGGAAGCCGACATCGTCAAGCGCGTCGCCAACAAGGAAGTGGTGATCGGCTTCGGCCACCCGGTCTATACCGTGTCCGACCCGCGCAACAAGGTGATCAAGGAAGTGGCGCGCGAACTGTCCAAGGAGCAGGACAACACCAAGATGTTCGACATCGCCGAGCGCCTGGAGTCGGTGATGTGGCGCGAGAAGAAGATGTTCCCCAACCTGGACTGGTTCAGTGCGGTGAGCTATCACATGATGGGCGTGCCCACGGCGATGTTCACGCCGCTGTTCGTCATCGCCCGCACCTCGGGCTGGTCGGCGCATATCATCGAGCAGCGCATCGACGGCAAGATCATACGACCCTCGGCCAATTACATCGGGCCGGAAGATCTTGAATTCGTGCCGATCGAAAAGCGCAAGTGATCGCGCTGTAGCGAGGAGCCGCCTGCGGCGGCTTGATCCAATCGGGTAAACGGCCCCCATGCTTCGGCGCGGGGGCCATTTTTTTGGGGTATCGACCGCGTGGCGTTTTTGCGCTGCAGATACTTTTTCAGCTTGCCGGACGGGCGTTCCACCAGCAGATAGGCGAGCGTGCCGCAAACGATCGCCGCTACCAGGTTCTGCGGCCACGCCGTCCAGAACCAATGAGCCTGGTAAGTATCCGGCTCACCCAGGAACAACTGCTGCCAGAGGTAAATGCTGTACGAAGCCAGGCCCAGCCCGCGCAGCGGCGGCCAGGACAGCGCGCCGCGCAGCAGGCCATCTTCCATCACCGTCTCCGCCACCAGGACAAAGGCGGCCAGGGGCAGCAGCGCCGCCTGCAGCGCCGTGCCGAACGCAAGGAGATGTCCGTCACGCTTGTAGCAGGCCGCCGCGACCGCGCACAGCGGGATGATCCACAGTGCCGCGCGGCGCAGACCGTGGTGCAGGCGCAGCCTGGCGAACAGACGTTGCCGGGTATGCAGCAGGACCGCCAGCAGGCAACCCGCGGCGAGGTAAGGGATGCAGGGCAGTGAGTTCGCCAATGTGGGCGGAATCACCTCAAGGCCGGTCAGTGCCAGCAGGGGACTGGCCAGAACCAGCGGCAACAGCACGGCGACAGCGCGGCGGCTGTGCATCAAGGACAGAAACAGCAGCGGCCAGAACAGGTAGAACTGCTCCTCCATCGACAGGCTCCAGAAATGGCCGAAGAACCAGTCGCCTGCGAGCCAGTTGAAATTCTTGGTGAAACTGAGCGCGCCGAAGAAGGACGGCCAGTGCCATTGCATCAGGCCAAAGCTTGCGGCTGCGGCGATGCCGCAACAGGCGACGGCGAAAGGCGGCAGGATGCGCAGGGCGCGGCGCTTCCAGAAGCTGGACAGGCTGACCGTGCCGCTGCGTTGGCGCTCGCGCAGCATCAGCAGGGTGATGATGAAGCCGCTGATGGCGAAAAACAGGTAGACGCCGAGGATGCCCAGGTCGCGTATCGGCCATAGCCAGTCCGGCGCCTGGTTGCCGCGCGAGGCGTGGCCAAGCAGCACGATCAGGATCGACAGCGCGCGCAATCCGTCGAGGGCGTCGATGCGTGCGGGCAGGGCATCTGCCTGCCGCCGCGGCGAAAGCGCTGCCGCGCCGACGAAGCGGTCGCGAGGGTGTGCCGGGAGGGCAACACTTGCACGAGAGCGAGTCTCGGGGACACGCTGGGGGTGGGCTTCACTGCCCTTGACCACGGATTCCATGTATAACCGACCACCCTCGGCGGAAAAAGTTTTCCTGCGCGCCGGGTGACATGGTGCGTGTGCACAGCAATCCGTTTGAATTTATCCTCCCGGCAGTTGTCTGAAGCCAGTGCCGCGAGAAAATGTGGCGGGTTATCTGGGGAATTCCCATGCCGACAATTTCGGTGCTGCATAAAACGACTTATCGCTACGCCAAGCCGGTGCGGCTGGGCGAGCATCGCCTGATGTGCCGCCCGCGCGACAGCCATGATCTGCGCCTGATCAATACCGCGCTGACCATCACGCCGCAGGCGCAGATGCGCTGGATGCACGATGCCTTCGCCAATTCCATTGCCGTCGCCAGCTTCGGCGAGGAGCTCGCGACAGAGTTATCTTTCGAGTCGAGCTTTATCGCCGAACATTATCCGTCCGACCCTGGCCACATCGAGATTGATTCGTACGCCAGCGTCTATCCGTTCCACTACAGCTTCGAGGAGATGCCGGACCTGGTACGCACGGTGGAGCGCCACTATCCGGACCCGCAGCGCAAGGTCGATCAATGGGCGCGCGGCTTTCTCGGCGACAGCAGAACCTGCGACACCATGGAACTGTTGATGAAGATGAACCGGGCGATCAAGGATCAGTTTCCCTATGCCCGGCGCGAGGAAGTGGGCACCCAGACCCCGCTGGAAACCCTGCAAAAGCAGTCCGGCAGCTGCCGCGATTTCGCCCTGTTCATGATGGAAGCAGTGCGCAGCCTCGGCTTCGCCGCGCGCTTTGTTTCCGGCTATCTTTACGACGAAGAACTGCTGGCGGCTGAATCCGGCGTGGTCGGCGGTGGTGCCACGCATGCCTGGATGCAGGTATTTCTGCCCGGGGCGGGCTGGGTCGAGTTCGATCCGACGAATGCGTTGGCCGGCGGCAGAAACCTGATCCGCGTTGCGGTCGCGCGCGATGCGGCCCAGGCGGCGCCGCTGACCGGCAGCTTCACCGGCGCGACGGCGGATTTCCTCGGCATGACGGTGGATGTGACGGTTACCGCGGGGGGCGTGCAGCAGAATCAGGGAAATCAGGTCCAAAACCAGAATCAGGCCCAAAGCCAGATTCAAAGCCAATCTCAGAACCAGATCCAAAGCCAGACTCAAAACCAGTCCCAGAATCAGATCCAGACGCAGACCCAGAATCCGGTCCAGTCAGCGCGCTCGCGGTGACCGTACGTGCTCGGGACGGAAGCCGAGGCCCACCAGGCGCGCGGGTAGGCGTTGCAGCAGCGGAGAACGACCGAACAATCGCAGCAGCCACGGTGGGGTGGGGCGGGCCTGACTGGCCAGCACGCGGCTGATGACCTTGTTCTGCACCAGGATCTGCACTCGCTGCATCATGCGCGTTGGCCATTCGCGGCGTTCTTGCACTGCGCGCAGCGCGTCGAAACTCGGCGCCCCGTCGAGCAGCGGTTCGGCCAGCAGATTGGCTGCCGCTACGGCGTCCTGAATCGCCAGATTGACGCCGACGCCGCCGATGGGCGACATGGCGTGGGCGCAGTCGCCGATGCACAGCAAGCCCGGCAACTGCCAATGGCGCAGTCGGTCCACCGCCACGGTGAGAAGCTTGATGCTGTCCCAGTCCCCCAATTCATCGACGCGGTTGCGCAGATACGGCACCAGGGAGCTGATTTCCTCGCGGAACGCGGGCAATCCCTGTTCGCGAATCTCCTGGTAACCGCCTTTGCGGATGACGAAGGCGCATTGCCAGTAGTCGCCGCGGTTGAGCATCACCATGATGCGGCCGGCGTCGATGCGTCCGAGCGTCTGCTCCGGATCATCGCCGTGACGTGACAGGCGCATCCACAGCACATCCATTGGCGCCCCAAGCTCCATCACTTCTAGGCCAGCCTGCTTGCGGATGATCGATTGACGGCCGTCCGCCGCCACCAGCAGATCGCAACGGATTTCCAGGGGGCCTAGCGGGGTCTGCGCCCTCACGCCGGCTATGCGCTCGCCGTCGCGGATCAGGCTGGTGGCCTCGGCCTGAGTGATGAGGCTGAAGGCGGGCAGGCGTTGCGCTCGCTCGGCGATGAAGTTGAGGAAATTCCACTGCGGCATCAGGGCGATGAATTTGCATTGCGTGGGCAGGTGGGAGAAATCGGCGAGGGTGAGCAGGGTGTCGCCGATCTGGCCGCCGAGTTGCCGCGCCTCCTGGTGCGGCAGCTTGAGGAAGTCTTCCAGCAAGCCCAGTTCATGCATCAGCTCCAGGGTGGAGGGATGGATGGTGTCGCCGCGGAAATCGCGCAGGAAGTCGCGGTGCTTTTCCAGCACCAGCACCGGCACGCCGGCCCGGGCCAGCAGAAAGCCCAGCATCAGGCCGGCCGGACCGCCGCCGACGATGCAGCAGCGGGATTGGATGCTTTGTACGGCTTGACCTGATCCAGGTTCATTCATTTTCAGGAAATCCTTTCTGAATCAGATAGATGCAACATTTTGGTGCGCCCCGGATGAGAGCGGTCAAAGCCGGGATTCGTACAATTTGGAATAAGCTTATGTCTTTTATGGAATTAGAAGCCTTGCCCATTGTTCGACCGGGTAAGCGAATTTACACTGCCAACCCGCAAATTTGACGCACCGCACGAATGCGGAAGGCTGAAGCAGTGTTCGATGCAGCTCCCCTGAGCAATGTGGTCGCCGGCCCGAACGCCGCCTTGCTGGACGAGGCGCAGCTACTCGCCTTGAACGAGAAATACCTGCCGCTCGGCTTCGAGGAGCGCATCCGCAGCCTGTACCAGGACTTCGCACCGGAAAAGGTGCTGGTAACGTCCTCCTTCGCCGCCACTTCTGCCTATTTCCTGCATCTCATCTCGCGCATGCGGCCGCAGCAGGTGATTCATTTCATCGACACCGGTTACCATTTTCCGGAGACGCTGGAATACCGGCGTTACCTCACCGGGCTGTTCAATCTCAAGGTCGAGGATGTGCGCGCCGAGGACTGGCAGCATCAGTTCACCGTCGACGACAAGACCTATGAGCGCGATCCGGATTACTGCTGCTCGGTCAACAAGATCCAGCCGCTGGAAGCGGTGAAGCTCAATTTCCACGTCTGGGTTTCCAGCCTGATGCGCTGGCAGACCGATCATCGTGCCGGCCTGCCGGTATTCGAGTTGCGCCGCGGCATCCTCAAGTTCAACCCGATGATCGACGTCACCCGGGAAGAGCGCGACCTCTATATCCGCGAGCATCAGCTGCCGTTCCACCCCCTGGTGGCGCGCGGCTACTCCTCCATCGGTTGCACCCATTGCACCGTGGCGGGCGATGGCCGCACCGGCCGTTGGGTCGGCAAGCCCAAGACCGAGTGCGGCCTGCACCTCTGAAGGTTGTTTTGCGGCAATTCCGGGTGATGACGCCGTGCAGCACGCACGATTGGATACCTGCGCCCGCTCATGCTTTTTGCCGGATCGACGGCAGGGCAGGGCGAAACAGCTTAAAATTCGCATCCCCCCGAAGCCGTTCCACCACCAGCCGATCCCCCGACCGATGACCAAGACTTCCTTCCCCAAAGAGGACCTGAAAATCCTGCTGCTCGAAGGCGTGAGCCAGACCGCGGTGCGGTGTTTCCGCGAAGCCGGCTACAGCAATATCGAGTACCACGAGAAGTCCCTGCCGGAAGCCGAACTGGCCAAGGCGGTGGCGGAAGCACATATCGTCGGCATCCGCTCGCGCAGCCAGCTGACGGCGGAAATCTTCCAGCAGTCGCGGCGTCTGATGGCGGTCGGCTGCTTCTGTATCGGCACCAATCAGGTCGATCTGGGCGCGGCGCGATTGCGCGGCATTCCGGTGTTCAACGCG
>JAMFRN010000187.1 GCA_026224805.1 Nevskia soli | reverse complement strand
GGCCTGTACTTTTGTCGTCCTTCGCTACGCTCTGTATGACAGACCACATATTTGGGCGGCCTGTGGCCGCCGCGCTTGCCCCAACGATGCGGCTGCGGCGGCCACTGGCCGCCCTACAAAAGCATGACGCTTATATCTTCCGCAACAGCATCAGCGAAAACGCCGCCTCGGTGAAGAACGACCCTCTCCCTTCCAGCGCCGCGCGCTTCTCCGGCTTCGCCTTCCAGGCATAGGGCGTCATCATCATCAGTTGCCGCAGGCCCTGCTGTGTCAGGCTCAGTGAAACGCGCAACTCCTGCCGCGTATGCAGCTCGAACGATCCTTCGAAGCCAGCCAGGAACTTGTCCGGCTCGTGCGGCTGCACCGCGTCGAACAGTTGTTCGCGTACGCTCCACAGGTGATCCGGCGCCGGCGTCACCACCAGCACATGGCCGCCGGCCTGCAGCACCCGCCGCATTTCCGCGATCTGCAACTGGCTGAACAGGCTGCACACGATATCCACCGAGGCGTCGGCGAGCGGCAGCAAGGCGGCGCTGCCAACCAGCCAGGTGATGTCGCGGAAGCGTCGCGCGGCAAGCTGGATCGCCGGTTTGGCAATGTCCAGGCCGGTCACGTCCGCCGCCGCTCCCGTCAGGGCGCTGGTGTAGTAGCCCTCGCCGCAGCCGATATCGAGCAGGCTGTGCCCGCCCAGCGGCGCCAGCAGGGCCAGTGCGGCATCGCGTAATGGCTGGTAGTGACCCGCTTGCAGGAAGTTGCGGCGGGCCATCACCATTTCCGCGCTGTCGCCGGGCTCGCGGCTGCTCTTGTGCTGCACCGGCAGCAGGTTCACATAGCCTTCGCGCGCCACGTCGAAGCTGTGCCCTTGCGCGCAGCTCCAGGTTTTTGCCTGGCGTTGCAGCAGCTGCCGGCACAGGGGGCAGATGATGGCGGGCATCGCGGTGCTCTGCTGAGGTGCTCCGCCCGGCCTAGAACTGCAGCACCGCGGCGTGGATGCCGGCGATGGCCACGTCGCAGCTCTTCGCATCGCGGTCGCAAACGGCAGTGATGGGGAAGTGGTCGACCGTACCGGACATGGTGATGGTATTCGACCAGAAGTACGCCTCGCCGGTCAGCACCGCCCTGTCGTTGACGGAAATCGTCGCATGCCGGGTGAGAAAGCCGACATCGATTTTGGCCGAGATCACGTAGTTGCCCAGCCCGGCGGGCAGCTTCCATTCGCGGTTTTTCGAGTAAAGGGTGGTGCAGCCGGAAAGTGCGACCGCCACAACGGCAGTCAGGAGCGCGGTTTTTTTCATCGGATTCGGGATCAATGGACCTGGTGCATTATGAATGGTCTGCGGCTCGCGGAGTTTGCTCAACGCCGGCGCGCGCGACCTGCATCGCGCTTCTCCCGGATCAGTTCGATCAGCGCGCGCAGGCCGGCCGGCACGTGGCGCCGGCCGGGATAGTACAGGCACATGCCATCGAACGGCGGGGTCCAGTCCTCGAGCACGCTGCGCAGCCGGCCGGCGGCGAGGTCGTCGGCGACGTTCCATTCGCTGAGGTAGGCCAGGCCGACGCCGGCACGCGCCGCTTCGAGCATCAAGGTCGATTCGTCCAGGGTCAGCGGCCCCTGCACATCGACGCTGACCGATTCGCCGCGCCGCTCGAATTCCCAGCGCCAGATCGCGCGGTTGGCCATGCGGCTGCGGATGCATTGGTGCGCCGCAAGATCGGCCGGCGTGCGCGGCGGCGCATGCTTCGCGAAATAGGCCGGCGCTCCAACCACCACCATGCGCTGGCTGGAGCCCAAGGGTACCGCGATCATGTCCTGCGGCACCGACTCGGCCAGGCGGATGCCGGCGTCGAAGCCGTCGACCACGATATCGACCAGGCGCCCCTCGGTGACGATATCGACCTTCATCTCCGGATAACGGCGCAGGTATTCCAGGATCAGCGGCGTCAACACCTGCCGCGCCGCGCCGGCCGAGGTGTTGATGCGCAGGGTGCCGGCAGGAGTATGGCGACGGCTGCTGGCCTGCTCGATGGCGTCGCGGATCGCCGACAGGGCCGGCGCCACCCCGGCGACGAACTGCTCGCCGGCCTCCGACAGCGATACGCTGCGCGTGGTGCGGTTGAACAGGCGCACCCCCAGGCGCGTCTCCAGCGCCGCCACCGTGTGGCTGAGCGCCGAGGTCGACATGCCCAGTTCGGTCGCCGCGGCGCGGAAGCTGCGCTGACGCGCCACCGCCAGAACGGCCTCAAGCTCAGTCAGACCTGAGGTTCGCATTATCCTGATTCCATCAATAGCTCATGCTGGTTTGTGCGTCTTATCAAAACAATGATAGGCCTTTATGGTGTGCCTCACCATCCGAATCCAGCAGGACCGACATGCACATCATCGACCAGATCTACATCGACGGCGCCTTCGTCACGCCCCATGGCGAGGAGCTGTTCGAGCTGTTCAATCCCGCCACCGCGCAGGTCATCGGTCGGGTGCGCCTGGCGGACGCCGAGGACGCGCGCCGCGCCATTGCCGCCGCCAGGCGCGCCTTCCCGGCTTTTTCCGGCACCGATAAATCCGTCCGCAGCGCCATGCTGCGGCGCATGCACGAAGCGGTCCGCGCCCGTGCCGACGACCTCACCGAGGCGGTGATCGAGGAGTACGGTGCTCCGGTGTCCCGCTCGCGCTGGATGGCGGAGCATGCCGCCGACGTCCTGCTGCAAGCCGCAGAGCTGCTCGACAGCTACGATTTCCAGCGCCGCGCCGGCAGCGCCGAGGTGGTGATGACGCCGCTGGGCGTAGCCGGCCTGATCACGCCGTGGAACAGCAATGCCGGGTTCATCTGCGGCAAGCTCGCCGCCGCCATCGCCGCCGGCTGTACCGCAGTGATCAAGCCGAGCGAGATGAGCGCCTTGCAGACGCGCATCGTCACCGAGGCGCTGCATCAGGCGGGACTGCCGCCGGGTGTGTTCAACATCGTCACTGGCCGCGGCGAGACCGTGGGGGCGGAGATCACGACACACCCGGATGTCGCGAAAATCTCCTTCACCGGATCCACCGCGGTGGGCAAGTCGATTCTCCGCGCCGGTGCCGAGACGCTCAAGCGCGTCACCCTGGAATTGGGCGGCAAGTCGCCGGTGCTGATTCTCGACGACGCCAATCTGGCGCAGGCGGTGCCGCTGGCCCTTCAGGCCGGCTTCATCAACAGCGGCCAGGCCTGCATCGCCGGTACCCGCATCCTGGTGCCGCGGGAGCGGCTGGCCGAGGTCGAGGCGCTGGCCAGGAGCGCCGTCGAGCAGACCCGCGCCGGCGATCCGCGCGACCCCGCCACCGCCATCGGCCCGATGGTCAGCCGCAAGCAGTGGGAGCGGGTGCAGCGCTACATCCGCATCGGCATCGACGAGGGCGCCAGGCTGCTGGCCGGAGGCGAGGGACTACCGCAGGGATTGCCGCAAGGCTCGCAAGCCGGCTGGTTCGTGCGTCCCACCGTCTTCAGCGGCGTCAGCAACGACATGACCATCGCCCGCGAGGAGATCTTCGGTCCGGTGCTGGCGATCATCCCCTACCGCGACGAGGAGGAAGCCATCGCCATCGCCAACGACACCCAGTACGGCTTGCAAGCTTACGTGTTGTCGTCCGATCCGGCGCGGGCCCGCGCGGTGGCCGCGCGCATCGAAGCCGGCCGCGTGCTGATCAATACCCTGGCGCACGAGCCCAAGGCGCCTTTCGGCGGCTTCAAGCAGTCCGGCATCGGCCGCGAGTACGGCAGCTTCGGGCTGGAAGCCTTCCTCGAACCGAAATCGGTGCTGGGCATGCACGCGGCCTGAGTAGCGCCGCTGCGCCGGCGATGCAGGCCGCCGGCGCAGCTCTCCGCAGTGATGGCGCACACAGCGCGCGGTGTGCGCCATCAGGTTAAAGTGCGCTGCAAAGCCACTCAAACCTTGGGGAGGGTAGATGAAAAGGCTCAAGCCGCTCGACGCGGCCTGGCTCTACGTGGAATCGGGCAACACGCCGATGCATGTGGCCGGATTGCAGATCCTGTCGCCGCCGAAGAATGCCAAGGCCAGCTTCCTGCGCGACGTGGTGGAGCGCTTCAAGGCCGATTCCACCTTCGTGCCGCCGTGGAACCTGCGCCTCGCCGA
This sequence comes from Nevskia soli, assembly GCA_026224805.1. Taxonomy (GTDB): domain Bacteria; phylum Pseudomonadota; class Gammaproteobacteria; order Nevskiales; family Nevskiaceae; genus Nevskia; species Nevskia soli_A. The sequence goes on along the minus strand of JAMFRN010000187.1, from coordinate 9,186 downwards.
TACCCCCCTCGGTGGCCTGCTGCCGGCTTGGGAAATCGAGAAGAACGTTGATCTGGACTATCACGTGCGCCATTCCGCCTTGCCCGCGCCCGGCGGCGAGCGTGAGCTGGGCATGCTGGTGTCGCGCCTGCACAGCCACCCGCTCGACCTGAAGCGACCGCTGTGGGAATGCCATCTGATCGAGGGCCTGGAAGGCGGCCGCTTCGCGCTCTATACCAAGATGCATCACGCGCTGATGGACGGCATGGCCGGCATGCGCATGATCCAGCGCGCCATGTCCGAGTCGCCGCGCAACCGCACCATCGTGCCACCGTGGTCGCTGGGCGGGCTCAGGCAGCGCGAGGAGGCGCAGTCCGGCCCGCTGGCGCAGCGTATCGCCGCGCTGGTCCAGACCGCGCGCGAGCAGGCCGAAACCTTGCCGGAAGTGGGCCGCGCCATGGCCCAGGTATGGGGGCGGGGCAAGGACGCCGATCCCGAGCTGGTGCGGCCGTTCAACGCGCCCAAGTCGGTACTCAACGGCCGCGTCACCGCGCCGCGCCGCTTCGCCACCCAGCACTACGAGCTGAGCCGGCTGCGCGCCCTGGCGAAGAAGGCCAAGGTCACGCTCAACGACATCGTGCTGGCGATCTGCGCCGGCGCCCTGCGCCGCTTCCTCGACGAGTCCGGCGAGTTGCCGGCGGAGCCGCTCACCGCCGGCCTGCCGGTGTCGATCCGGCCGCAGGGCGACGACAGCGTCGGCACCGCCATCAGCTTCATCCTCGCCAACTTGGCCACCGACGTGGCCGATCCGCGCGAGCGCCTGGAGAAGATCCGCGTCTCCACCGTGCGCGCCAAGGAGCATCTGCAGGGCCTGCGCAAGACCAGCCTCAACAACTACACCTCCGCCTTCATGGGGCCCTTCATCCTCAGCCTGATGACCGGCCTGGGCGGGCGCGGCCGGCCGATGTTCAACGTCACCATCTCCAATGTACCGGGGCCGGGGAAGCCGCTGTATTTCGCCGGGGCGCGGCTGGAGGCGATGTATCCCATCTCCCTGCTCAGCCACGGCCAGGCACTGAACATCACCTGCGTCAGCTATGCCGGCACGCTCAATTTCGGCTACACCGGCTGCCGCGACACCCTGCCGCACATGCAGCGCCTGGCGGTCTATACCGGCGAAGCGCTGGAGGAGCTGGAGCAGGCTTACGCCTGAGAATCCGGCCGCGATCTAAACGCCATCGCTCCCTGCCGCATCCAACAGGCTGGATGCGGCAGGCCACAGGGGGAGTAAATGAGCGCAGCGAGCATCGTCGGTACAGCGGACAGTGCGGGCAGCAGCAGTGAAGTGCGGGTCGCCAGCCGTATCGGCTCGATCGATCTGATGCGCGGCATCGTCATGATCATCATGGCCATCGACCACGCGCGCGATTTCTGGGACCCCACGCCTTACGATCCGGCCGACCTGAGCAAAGCCTCGGCTGCGCTGTTCCTGACCCGCTGGATCACCCATTTCTGCGCCCCCACCTTCATGTTCCTGGCCGGCACCAGCGCCTGGCTCTATGCCCGCAATACCGGCGCCACGCGCGGCCAGTTGCAGCGCTTCCTGATCAGCCGCGGCCTGTGGCTGGTGCTGCTGGAAATGACCGTGGTCAGCTTCTGCTGGCGCTTCGACTTCAACGGCCTGGTGCTGCAGGTGATCTGGGCGCTGGGCTGGTGCATGGCGCTGCTGGCGGTACTGCTGTTCCTGCCCCGGCGCGCCATCGCCGCGTTCGGCCTGCTGCTGGTGTTCGGGCACAACACGCTGGACGGCCTGCACTTCCAGGACTTCGCCGCCTACGGCGCGGGCTGGGGCTGGCTGTGGGCAGGGCTGCACGAATTCCATATCGCGCAGTTCGGCGCCTCGGGCTACACGGTGGCGCTGGGCTATCCCCTGGTGCCCTGGGTCGGCGTGATGGCCCTGGGCTACTGCTTCGGCGAACTGCTGGAACTGCCGCCCGAACAGCGCGACCTCTGGATGCGGCGGCTGGGGCTGGCGGCCATCGCCCTGTTCCTGCTGCTGCGCCTGAGCAATCTCTACGGCGAGTCCCAGCTCTGGCATGAGAATCCGCGCGGCGCCCTGTATACCGCGCTGGGCGTGCTTAACGTCACCAAGTACCCGCCCTCCCTGTTGTACCTGCTGATGACCCTGGGGCCGATGCTGTTGCTGCTGCCCTGGCTGGAGCGGCAGCGCGGCGCCTGGGTGCGGCCGGTCAGCGTGTTCGGCCGGGTACCGTTCTTCTTCTACCTGCTGCACCTGCCCCTGCTGCACCTGAGCGCCTGGATCGCCGCCAAGATGGTCTACGGCGTCGGCGCGTACCCGTCCTTCCTCACTCCTTCGCTGCCGGCGGGTTACGAGCCCAGCCTGCTGCGGCTCTATGTGGCGTGGGCGCTGGCCATCCTGATCCTCTATCCGCTGTGCCGCTGGTATGCCGGCTACAAGAGCCGGCACAAGGATTACTGGTGGCTCAGCTACGTCTAGGGATCTTGCGGATTCCCACAGTACGCGCGGCGAGCAGCCGCAGCGGCGGCCGCAGCATGAAGTAGAGCACCGCGCCCACCAGCGGCGCGCCCAGGCACCAGGCGCCGACGCCGCCGAGGGCGACCCCGGCGAAGTCGGCGATGAATTGCAGCGGCCCGGCCTTGAAGCGTTCCATCAGCTGCGGGATCGACAGGCTCAGGTGCGGCGCGCCGAGCCATTCGCCGGCGCGGTACAGCGGGATCAGCATCAGGAATTGCAGCGGGTAGCAGAGGTAATTCACCAGCTGGATGAGCGGCTGGTTCAGGCGCAGCCACAGCGCCGCGCCGGCGCACAGCAGGGTGGTTGAGCCGAGAATCGGGAACATCGCCAGCACGATGCCCAGGGTCACGGTCAGGGCGATTTTCTCCGGCGTGATGCCCTGCCTGAGCTGGGCCACGATGAGATCGATGACGTGGCGCTTCCACCAGCTCCGCAGTGCGGGCGCCGGCTGGTTCATTTGCGGCGCAACAGCAGTTCCGCGGGGCCGGCTCCCGGCGGCAGGCGGACCAGCTGCAGCAGCATGTAGCCGGCGATGGCGATGTTGCCCAGGGCGAAGATCAATACCAGCCACAGCAGTCGCGCCAGGTTGGACGTTTCCTTGTACGCCACCCATACCCAGAAAGTGAAGAAGGCCAGGTAGGTATCGACCAGGGTGGCGATGAACCAGGGATGCCCTACCACCGCCTGCGGCACTTTCCAGAACGGCATCTGCAACGACGCCCAGGTGGTGGCGCCGAGAATGGCGAGGAAGGCCAGAGCGAAGACCAGCTTCAGAGTCGTGATCCTTGCTTCGTCCGGACAAGTTTCCAGTTTCCAGTTTCCGGTTTCTAGAGCAGAAAAGGCAAACCCTGGACTTTCTGGAAACAGGAAACTGTTTTTACTGGAAACTGCTTTTTCACGCCTTGTGCAGCGTGATCTGCATCAGGTCGACGGTGCCGACCCGGAAGCCGCATTCGCAGTAGGCCAGATAGTAGCGCCACATGCGCAGGAAGCGCTCGCCAAACTGCTTGGCGATGGCTTCGCGCGCGCAGAGCACGTTGCGATTCCACTGCGCCAGGGTGTCGGCGTAATCGTTGGCGTAGAAGCTGGCGTTGGCCGGCGTCAGGCCGGCGGCGCGGGCCAGGTCCTCGAAGCGGCCCGGCGGGCACAGCATGCCGCCCGGGAAAATGTACTTCTGCACGAAATCGCGCTTGCGGCGGTAGTTGTCGAAAGCCGAGGGGTTGATGGTGATGCCCTGGATTGCGGCGCGGCCGCCCGGCTTGAGCGCACGGGCGATGGTGGCGAAGTAGCCCGGCCAGTATTCCTCGCCCACCGCCTCGTACATCTCGATCGACACCACGCGGTCGTATTGCTCCGTGACGTCGCGGTAGTCGCGCAGCTCGAAGGTCACGCGGTCGGACACGCCGGCTTTCTCGGCGCGGATGCGCGCCTCGGCCAACTGCTCCTGCGACAGGGTGATGGAGTGCACGCGGCAGCCGGAATGCTGCGCCGCGTAGATGGCGAAGCCGCCCCAGCCGGAGCCGATCTCCAGCAGGCTGTGCTGCGAGCCAAGGTCGAGGCGCTCGTACATCAGCCGGAATTTGTTGATCTGCGCATCCATCAGCGTTTCGCTCGGCTGGATGTACATACCGGACGAGTAGGCCATGGTGTCGTCCAGCCACATCTTGTAGAACTCGTTGCCGAGGTCGTAGTGATATTCGATGTTCTTGCGCGCGGTGCGCTTGGTATTGGCGCGGCGCTTGTGCTGCCACCAGCCGTAGACCCGGCCCAGCCAGTTCGCCTCGAACGGGCCCTTGTAGTAGGGCTCGTTCATGTGCAGCACCTGCAGCAGGCGCGCCAGTTCCGGCGAGTCCCAGCAGTCGTCCATATAGGAGTCGCCGATGCCGACCTCGCCCGCGGTCAGCACATGGCGGATCAGGCCGTCGTTCTTGATGTGCCAGACGGCATGCGGCCCCGGCTGGGAGCCGGCGAACTGGCGCACGCTGCCATTGGGCAGGGTCACGTCGAGCGAGCCGAAGCGGATATCGGAGATCATGTACATCAGCAGCTTCAGGCCCAGCGATACGCCGCGGCCGTCGCCACGGTTGGCCAGTGTTGTTGGCAAGTCCGGTGAAAAGCCGTCACGGTTCATGATGCGGCCCAGTGAATTATCCCTGTCGAAATCTTGATCTTTCATTGCCTCGCGCCCCGTGATTCGGCCTTTGCCCGAACGGGCATGGCCATATTTCCTTATACGCATCTTTTTGAAGCCTGGATGCCGCGTTTGGTTCCCAATGAGGGGGCGAGCCCTGGAAGGATTATGCGTTATCCCCCGGGGCGGCGATGCCGCAATGACCTCAAGAGTCCCCACTCGCGCGAGCGGGGAGTACGACCCAGTGGATCGGCCGGCTCAACTCACCCCAAGCTGCGGCGGCTCCGGCTTGCGGTGGAATTTCCCGCCGCGCAGCCAGATCTTCAGTGCTTCCCAGTGGATGCCCGAGACCACCTTGAGGGTCATCAAGGGCATCAGCGCTACCAGCTTGAGAATCGCCCCGTCGCGCAGCACCACCCGCTGGCCCGCCACGGTGGCGTCGAGGATGCCCCGGCCCTCGCGGGTTTCGTGAATCGCCACGCGCAAGCGCTCCCCCGGTTCTCCCAGGGTGAAGCGGTAGCGCCCCACCAGGTCGAAGAACGGCGAGACGTGGAAACACTTGTCCTTCTCGTACTGCCCCTCGTAGGGCATCGCCGCGCCGCCAGCGCTGAGCAGGTAGCAGTGCTTCTCGCCGAAGGTATTCCTGACCTCGGCGATGATCGCCCGCAATGAGCCGTCGCGGTGCTCGCAGTACCACAGGCTGATCGGATTGAAGGCATGGCCGAGCAGGCGCGGCATGGCCAGCAGGCGGATGCGGCCTCCGGCCAGGTCGATGCCGCCGCCGCCCAGGACCTGCTCCGCCCAGGGACGTAGCGCGCCGCTGCCATCGCCGTGGTCGCGGTCGTGAAAGGCCAGCAGGTTGAAGCGGTTGTGCGAGAACAGCCGCGGACCCCGCGCCACCGCGTCGATGCGGTCGATATCCAGCAGCAGGTAGAACACGCGGTAAACGAAGTGGTAGAACGGCGCCACCAGCCGCCGGTGCATCACCCGGCAGGAATAAAAGCAGGCGGCTTCGGACGCGAGCATGGCCGCAGTATGCAGTGCCTCAGGCCGAGGCGAGCGCCGCTGTGCCGGGGCCCATCCGGAAACGCGGCCGGAAAAGCGACTGTCGCCGTCCATGGGGCGAGGCTAGGCCGGCTCCGCCAGTCCTGGCACGGGCATCTGCAGTGCGGGCGCCCGGGCGGGAGCCCGATGCACTTCGTGCCCGAGTCCATTGGCCCAGGGCGGAAGGCATCTACTGTCGATGCCCGCAACCGCGCGCAGCCCGGACTTGAAGCCGTCCTCGTGGAAGCCATAGGCGGTCCAGGCGCCGGACCACCAGATGCGGTTGTGCCCCTGGACCTGCGGCAGGCGCTGCTGCGCCTGGATGGTGGCCGGCGTGTACAGGGGGTGCTCGTAATGGGGCTGGTACAGCACCGTTTCCGGCCGCGGCGGCCGCGGCGGGTTGAGCGAGACGAAGTATTGCGTCGGCGTATCCAGCTTCTGCAGCTGGTTCATCCAGTAGCTCACGCCGATCGGCTCGTCGCTGAGCGCATCGCGGGCCAGGATCGCATTCCAGCTTGACCAGGCGCGCCGGCGTTTGGGCATCAGCGACTCGTCGGTATGCAGGTAGGCGGTATTGGCGGCGAAAGGCACATTGGCGAGCAGACTGCATTCCGCTTCGCTGGCTTCGGGCAGCATCTTCAGGGCCTGGTCGGAATGGGTGGCGCAGACCACCGCGTCGTAGCTCTCGGCGCCGTGCGGGGTAGTGACCATCACGCCCCCTGCTTCGCGCTGCAGGCAGGTAACTTTGGCATTCAGGCGCAATTCCCCGCCGAACCGCGCCAGCGCCTTTTCGACATAGCTGTTGGAACCGCCGGTCACGGTCTGCCACTGCGGCTGGTCGGAGACGCTGAGCAGGCCATGCGATTCGAAGAAGCGGGCGAAGGCGGGGAAGGGGAACTCCATGACGCCGCGGGTGGAGGTGCTCCAGATCGGCCCGGCCATGGCGGCGACATAGCGCACGCGCAGGGCCATCGGGTAGTGGTTGCGCTCCAGGAACTCGCCCAGCGTGATGTCCGGCAGGGCGTCTGCAGCCAGCAGCCGCTTGACCTGCCGGTTGAAGCGCAGCACCGACAGCAGCATGCCGATGTGGGTCGGCGAAAACATCAGCGAAGGCTGCGAGAAAATCCGGGTCAGGCGCTCGTCGCCGGCCCACTCCACCCGGCCATCCTCCACCGACACACCGAGCGACATGTCGGTGTTCTGGCGCGCGACCCCCAGCTCGTCCAGAAACGGGTAGAAATTCGGGTAATTGACCGGGTTGCAGACGATGAAGCCGGTGTCGATCGCCAGCGGGCCCTTGGGTGTCGGCACCGTCACGGTATTGGTATGGCCGCCGGCACGGCGGTCCTGCTCGAACAGCACCACATGGTGCTTGCGCGCCAGGAAATAGGCGGCGCCGAGGCCGGAAATGCCGCTGCCGATGACCGCGATTTTCATGCTGCGGAACTTTGCGCTATAGCCGGGAGTGGCCTATAGCGCATTACGCTTGTCGCGCGATTACGGATGCGTCGAATGTTGCAACAGCGGCGCCAGGGTCGGCCACACCGCCTCCAGCAGCTGCGGCTGGGCTTGGGCATTGGGGTGGATGCCGTCGTCCTGGAACCAGCGGTCCTGCTCGCCCACCAGGCCGGCCAGGAAAAACGGCACCATCGGCACCTGCCGCTGCTGCGCCACCTGGTCGAACACCTTGGTGAAGCGGTCGGCGTAGACCGGGCCGTAATTGCGCGGAATGTACATCTCGAACAGCACCGGCCGGGCCCGCGCGGCCGCGCTTAGATCGAGCATTTTCTCCAGGTTGGCGCGCATCGCATCCAGCGGCTGCGCGCGAAGGCCGTCGTTGCCGCCCAATTCGATCAGAACAATGTCAGGATGGTACTTGTCCAAGGCGGCGGGCAGGCGCGACAGGCCGCCGGCGGTGGTCTCGCCGGACACCGAGGCGTTGACCACGGCATAGCCCAGGCCTTGAGATTGCAGGCGTTGCTCCAATAGATGTACCCAGCCGGTATTCGCGTCCAGGCCGAAGCCCGCGCTGATACTGTCGCCCCACACCAGGATGGTCTTGCTCGCCGCGCCGGCACTGGCGCAGAACAGCAGGCCGCACAGCAGCATCAATACTCGTACCGGATATGTCGCTTTCATGAATGCACAGGCAGATATGAGTGGAGTCGCGGCGCTTGCTGAGGAAGCCGTCTTCGCCGATGGGCTGGTGAAGCAGATTAACACCAGCGGTGCCGCCGATTCTGCCGACGGCAGCACGGTTCTGGCGATACTCGACGGCCTGTCCCTGCGCGTCGGCGCCGGCGAGTCGGTGGCCATCGTCGGCGCCTCCGGCTCCGGCAAGACCACCCTGCTGTCGCTGCTCGCCGGGCTCGACCTGCCCAGCGCCGGCGAGATCCGCCTGGCCGGGGAATCGCTGACCAGGCTGGACGAGGATGGACGCGCCCGTCTGCGCGCCGGGCGCGTCGGCTTCGTGTTCCAGTCGTTCCAGCTGCTCGCCGGGCTGACCGCGTTGGAAAACGTGATGCTGCCGGCAGAGCTCGCCGGTCGCGCGGACGCCCGCGCGCTCGCACTGGCGACGCTCGCGCAGGTGGGCCTCGACCACCGCAGCGGACACTATCCTTACCAGCTGTCTGGCGGCGAACAGCAGCGCGTGGCGCTGGCGCGCGCGTTCGCCGCCGAGCCCGAGGTCCTGTTTGCCGATGAGCCGACCGGCAACCTCGACGCCGCGACCGGTGCGCGCGTCGCCGATCTGCTGTTCGCGTTGAACCGCGAGCACGGCACCACGCTGGTGCTGGTGACGCACGACGCCGAGCTCGCGCGCCGCTGCGGCCGCCAGCTGCAGCTGGCCGACGGGCGCCTGCACTGAACGCGGCCCCCCCTGCGGCACCGAACGCGGCCCGAAGCCGCCGGGCGCCCGCGCTCGCCTATGCGCTGCGCCGGCTGCGGCGCGGGTGGCGCGCGGGCGAGCTGCGCGTACTCGCGCTCGCGCTCGCGGTGGCGTGTGCAGCGGCAGTCGCGGTCGGGCTGTTCAGCGACCGCGTCGCGCAGGCGGTCGAACGCGGCAGCGGCGATGCGCTCGGCGCCGACGCCCTCATCAGCGCGCACGATCCCTTCGATCCGCAGTTCATCGCCACGCTCGAAAGCCGCGGCCTGCGCGTGCTGCCGGTGGTCGATTTCCTCAGCGTGGTCGCCGTGGGCGATGCCACGCAGCTGGCCTCGATCAAGGCCGTCGTCGAAGGCTACCCGCTGCGCGGACATCTGCGGATCGCGGACGAACCGTACGCCGTTTCACGCAGCGCAGACGGCGTGCCGGCGCGCGGGACGATCTGGGCCGATCCGAAGCTGTGGACGGCGCTGAAGCTCGGCCGAAGCGCGAGCGTGGCCGTCGGCAGCGCGAATCTGGCGCTGGCCGCGGCGATCGCCGACGAGCCCGGACGCAGCAGCGCGTTCGGCGATTTCGCGCCGGAAATCCTGC
>JAMFRN010000186.1 GCA_026224805.1 Nevskia soli | reverse complement strand
GTAGCTTTGTGTTGCAGCACAGTGGAACCCTTGACCGCGGCGCCGCGCAACAGAGCATCACCGTGGTGCCGGATTCCGCCACCGACGAGCTGCTTGGGCTATCCGGCACGATGAGCATCCGCATTGCCGACGGCAAGCATTTCTACGACTTCGACTACACCCTGGCTGAAGCCGCCCGCTAGGTTGCGGCGATTCGCCGCCCGATCAGGCCGTCATTCAGTTGCCGGCGAAGAAATCCCATTGCGTCTGCGTGGCGTCGATATTCTGCGAGGTGGTGCCGAGCAGGAGGGTGGACAGTGTGACCTCGGAGCCGGGCCAGTTGTGGCCGCCGTTGACGATCTCGTAGAGGATGGCGTTACAGCCCGGAATCTGGTGCTGGATCACGCTGGTGCCGTCGTTGACCACGATCGGCAGGGTGGTGGCGACTTCCTGTCCGCTGCAAGCGTCGGTCGTTTCCCACTGTGACAGGGTGGTCGTCTCCGGTTGCAGTTCGCCGAGGCCGTTATAGGGTACCTGGCCGTCATCGGTGCCGGAAAAAATCTCCATTTTCAGCGGCGTGCCGGTCTCGCACAGGGTGAACTTCAGCTGCGCCGCGGCGACCATGCCAAAGCCGACCAGCAGCTTCGGGCTGGTGCAGGCGAACAGATCGGCCATGAAGCCGCCTTCGGAATAACCGGTCATGGAAACTTTCGACGGATCCACCGGCATATTGGTGGTGGCATCGGTGATCACGTCGGTGAGGAAGCTGATATCGACCTGCGGATTGCCGGTGCCGCCCAGGCCGTTGGCCCAGCTCTCTCCCTGATGAGCGGGGAAGGCCAGGACTTCGCCCTGGGCCGCATGCGCCCCGGCGTAGATGAAGTTGGCCATGAAGGTGGGGTTGCCGCCCAGGTAATCGAGCACCAGCATCAGGGGCACCGGCGTCGTCGGCGCCGGATTGGGGACGACATACAGCACCATGCGTCCGTCGACGGTGCGGACAAAGCCCTGCGAACCGGCCGGCAGGGTCAGGATCGCGGGCGGCGCAGCCCCCGAAAAGACGCCACTGGAAGTGCTGCCCGACGAGCCGGAGGAACTCGAGGAACTGGAAGCGCCGGAAGAACCGGAGGAGCTGGAAGATCCCGAGGATCCGGAAGAGCTGGATGAAGTGGAAGAACCGGAAGAACTGCTGGTGGAACTGGCCGCCTGGCCGCCGGAAGATCCGGTTGATCCCGAGGCTCCCTGGCTGCCGGAACCGCCGCAAGCCGCCAACAGCAAGGCCGACGCAGCGCCGGCTGCCGCCAAAAATGCCTTCAACCGCATTACCCTTCCCCCGATGAATGAATCGCCCCGCAGTTTGTGCGGAATTGTACCGTGTTTGGACGCGCCGACCGTCAGCCGGCTGTCGCGAACAGCCTCAGCGGCTGCTCGCGATGCGCAAGCTGTATCCGGCCTTCGTCGCGCAGGCCGATCTGCTCGAGCAGCCTGGCCGAAGCCTCGTTATCCGGCGCGGCGATGGCCACGATGCGCTTCAGGCCGAGGGTATTCCGGCCATACGCCAGGGTGGCTGCCGCTGCTTCGAGCGCGTAGCCGCGGCCGCGGTATTGCGGCAGGAAGGCAAAGCCGATATCCACATCGTCCAGCCCATCCCGCTTGATCAGCCCGCATAGGCCGATCGGGGCGCCGCCGTCCTTCAGCGAGGCCAGGTACAGGCCGTGGCCGAGGCGGGCATACATGTCGGCCGGTCCGTTACGGATGTAGTTCCGCGCATCGTCCAGGGTTCTCACGCCCTTGTCCCCGATGAAGCGCAGCCAGCCGGGATCGTTGAGCAATTCGAGGATGAAGGGGGCGTCTTCGGCGTTGAGCCGGCGCAGGATCAGGCGGTCGGTTTCGAGGACGTTCAAGAAGGGCGCTCTGTTCAACCGGTCGGTATTGTGGCGCCGCCGCCGGGCATCCGGCTTGGGCACTGGATGCGCATTGTAAGGTTGGCCGGGCCACCAAAATAAGTCCGGGCGGGCCGAACGGGCGTATGGGGAAGCCGGGGATGGTGGCCCGGCTCCGTCCCAAATGTCGGCCTGCGCTGCAACTTCCTGGCCGGTTCCCCGGTCGAAGCCCGCATTCCGGCTGCCGCATCGATCATGCGGCGCGGCAAGACGTGGCACGATGCGGCAAATCCCGCTGTATTCCTTTCCTGTGGAGATTGCGATGCTCAAGCGCTTCATCGTCGTATTGGCCCTGTTCGCTGTTGCCGGCGCCGCCAGCGCGCAGGATGGCGCGAAGTGGGTGGAAGGCAGGAATTACTTCCGCCTGCAGCCGGCCCAGCCCACTTCCACGCCGGGCAAGATCGAAGTGCTCGATGTGTTTTCCTATGCCTGCCCGGCCTGTAACGCGTTCCAGCCGACCTTCGACAAGCTCAAGGCGGCCCTGCCGCCCGAGGCCAAGGTGGCCTACTTGCCGGCGGCTTTCAATCCTTCCGAGGATTGGCCGGTGTTCCAGCGCGCCTTCCTGGCGGCGCAGAATCTCGGCGTCGCCGAGAAAAGCCACGATGCGATGTACGACGCGGTATGGGGCAAGGGCAGCCTGGCGATCACCGACAAGCTCACCCACCACCTGCTGCCGCAGATGCCGACCATCGAGGATGTCGCCCATTTCTATACCGCCTACGGCGTGAAGACCGAAGACTTCCTGGCCATGGCCAAGTCGTTTACCGTCGATTCGCAGATTCGGCAGTCCGATGCCCAGATGCTGGCCGAGCAGGTGGATAGCACGCCGACCCTGATCGTCAACGGCAAGTACCGTCTCACGGCCGGCTCCGCCGGGGGCTATGCGCAGACCATCGAGCTGGTGCTGTATCTGGTGGCCAAGGAAAAAAGCGGCGGCTAAACGCCTGAGTGCTCATGGCGGCAGTGACTTATCCTTGCCGCCATGAGAATTCCGCTTGCCGCCGTCCTGCTCGGCGCCGCGCCGCTGCTCGCGGCGGCCGGCTGGACCCCGCCGGCGCAGCCCGATCCCGTGGCGATTCTCGGCGAGGCGCGGGCGGATACCGCGGCGAACCGCTATGAGCAGGCGCTGGCCAAGCTGGTCTGGTTCCACGAGCACGCCCTGGACTACGCCCAGGGCCTGTACGGGGTGCGGCTGTCCTACGCGCTGAACGACTGGAAGGCGCTGGGCCGGGTCTATCCGCCGGCGCTGGACAAGCTGCGGGCGGAGCGCGATGCCGCCGCCGATCATGTGCGGCGCGGCGACGGCGCGCGCGGTTATTTCAACGAGGTCGTGGCCATCGACAGGGCGCTGGGGGAGGACGCGGCGACGCGCGAGCTGTTCGTCTGGCTCGACGCCAACCGCAACGAAATCGCCTCCCAGGTCTACGACATCGCCCAGCCTTCACTGGTGCGGGCCAGGGATTACGCACTGTGCGGCAAATACCTGGAGCCGCGGAAAGCCCTGCAAGGCATCCTCGACCAGTATCGCGTGGTGATGCAGCTCGCCGCCGTTTCCGACCGCACCCACGAAGAACAAGCTTTCGCCCGGAAGACCCTGGCCAACAAGACCGGCCTGCTGGTGGCCCTGCTGGTGCAGAACCACCGCAAGGACGAAGCCAATGACATCGCGGCGCAGGCCATCAAGGAATGGGACGATCCTGATTTCCGCCAGGAGCTGATCGAAGCGCTGTCGGGGCAGGTGCCTGAGCCGTGGCCGTTGTGAGGGAGGCAGGCGAATGCGGGCGATAGTTCCAGCCAGCTGGCCTGCGATGCTGGGACGGCTGTTGCTGCTAGGGTCGATCGAGACCGCCTATGCGCTCGTTACGCGCTTGTGCTTCCCTCGTTATTTTTCCGGCATTGAACTGGAGCTGTACACCACGGCAGCCCGCCTGCTTACCATCCCGCTCTATTGGAGCTTGTTCCGGCCGCTGATTCACAGGCGTAGTCTCCAGCGTGAGGCTGTACGCATGCCGTCCCTGCATTTCGGCATTGCGGCCCTGCTGCTGGTGCCGGTGGTGTTCGGCAATGACGACAGGCCGGGTTTTACGATCCGCGTGGTGTTCGCCCTGACCAGTTTCGTGGTCGGATTGCGCGAGGAACTGGTTTATCGCGCGATCCTGCAGAACCTGTTGGAGGAAAAGCTGGGCCGGTTCGGCGCAATCCTGTTGGCCAGCACAATCTTTGCGCTCTATCACTATGGCTCCGAAAGCGCACTCAACTACAGCCTGCAGCGCTTTTTAGAGTTATTCGTGTTCGGGTGCATATTCGGGCTGATCTATCGCATTAGCGGCTCTCTGCTGCTGGTGGCGATATTGCATTCGATCCTGGATCTGATATACGCGGTTTCCCCCGTCGTCCACAGGCCGCTTTCGCGCGCCGGTGAGGTATGGGCCGAAGTTGCGGTGCTATTGATTTTTCTGGGCTGGGCGAGGAAGTGCCGGCGCCACGCTGCAGAGCAATCCCTTCATCAATAGCTATTCCAGCACGACGTCGAGCGCGGCGATCAGCTGCTCGATCTCCTCCGCCGAGGTGTAGTGCAGGAAGGACAGCCGTAGCACGCCGCGTTCCGCATCGACGCCCAAAGCTTCCAGCAGGCGCACCGCGTAGAAATTGCCGGCGGCGGCCATGATGCCGTGACGGGCCAGGGCCGAAACCAGGTCGGCGGGGTGGTGGCGCAGCGGCACGAAGGCGACGGTGGCGGCGCGCTGGCCGGCATCGGCCGGGCCGAGTAGGCGCAGGTCCTTGCGGCTTTCCAGGTAGTCCAGCAGGCGGGCCAGCAGCGGCCGCTCGGCTTCGCGCAGCAGTTGCCGTACACGTTGCGGCCGGCCGGCGGAGTCGCCGCCGCCGTGGTGGGCGTCGAGTGCATCGAAGTATTCGGCCACGCCGCGCGCGGCGGCCACCTGCGCGTGATCGGGGCCGGCGGGGACCAGGCGCTTGCGGTTGTAGGCGCCGTTGAAATAGTGCGCCTCATTGCCCAGCCGCTGCAGCAGCGGCTGGCGCACCGTCATCGCGCCCAGGTGCGGGCCGAAGGTCTTGTAGAGGGAGAACAGCAGGACGTCCGCGCCCAGCGCCGTGACGTCGGGCAGGCCGTGCGGGGCGTAGGCCACGCTGTCCACCACGGTGATGGCGCCGGCGGCGCGGGCCTTGGCCGTGATCAGGGCGACCGGGTTGATGTGGGTGACGATGTTGGAGCACTGCGGGAAGGCCAGCAGGCGGGTCCGCTCGCTGAGCAGGCCGTCCAGCGCCGCGGGGTCGAGCGTGCCGCTGCGCGGATCGACCTGCCATTCCCGCAGGATCACGCCGTCCGTGGCCAGGCGGCGCCAGACGCCGTTATTGGCCTCGTGATCCTGGTTGGTGACGATGATTTCGTCGCCCGGCCGCAGCAGCTTGCGCAGGGCCTGCGCCAGGACGTAGCTGTTCTGCGAGGTCGAAGGCCCGAAATGGATTTCGTCGCTGCCGACGTTGAGGTATTCGGCCACGCGGAGATGGGAGGCATCCATCCATTCCCCGGCTTCCTGCGAAGCGGGGTAGGGGTAATAGGGCTGCACCTTGAGCCGGCGGTAGTACTCGCCGAGCCGGTCGATCACCTGGCGGCAGGCATAGGAGCCGCCGGCATTCTCGAAGAAGGCCTGCCGCGACAGGGAAGGCTCGGCGAAGGCGGGAAACTGCGAGCGCACGAAATCAACGTCGAGCATGGTCAAGGCGAGGGGCGGTGGAGGAGCGGTTTCGCTAGCATCCACCGACACCCCGCCTTGACGCAATTTTTGCCGCGCCGGCTCTACCTTCAGCTGTAGACTGCGTTGCGCACGTCCAGCGTGAACTGGCCGAAAATGCCTTCCAGGGCGGTGTTGGTCAGTGCCACCACACTCAGCTCCTGCTGCGGATCGACGAACCAGCTATGCCCGTACACGCCGCCCCAGCGCCAGGTGCCGGGAGACTGGGGCGTTTGCGCGGCGGCCGGATCGACCAGCACCGCGCCGCCATAGCCGAAGCTCCAGCCGGGACCCACCTCCTCCAGCAGCAGGGCGCCGGTCTGGTTGCGCATCATCTGCGCCGTGGCGGCCGGCGGCAGGATGGTGCCGCCGCCGCCGCGAATGGTGTCGAGGAAGCGCAGCATGTCCGGCGCCGAGCCGACCATGCCGGCGCCGCCGGAGGGGAAGGCCTGCGGATCGAAGGCGCGGGCCGGCGAATACACTAGGCTGGCGTCCTCGCCGAAGGGAATCTTGTAGCCCTCGGTCATCAGTTCGGGCTGCGTAGCGGTGTTGGCGTAAGCGGCCGCCAGGCGGCTCTGGTCCACCACTCTGAAGCCGGTGTCGCGCATGCGCAATGGCCCGGTCACCAGGCGCTCCACCGCCTGCGGCAGGGTTTCGCCGCTGGCCTGCTCGATCACCGCGCCGAGCACGTCCAGCGCCAGCGAGTAACGCCAGGCCGAACCGGGAGCGAAGCTCAACGGGGCGCCGGCGATGCGCCGCACGTTCTCCGCCAGCGTCAGATCGCCGGAGTGGCCAATGCCGTCGGCAACGCCGTCGCGATGATAGGGCGCGTCCGCCGGCTCCTTGAAGGGGTAGCTCAGGCCCGCGGTGTGGTTGAGCAGCTGGTGCAGGGTGATGACAGGCGCATCG
>JAMFRN010000185.1 GCA_026224805.1 Nevskia soli | reverse complement strand
GCCGCAGCTTGTCCAGATGGGCGGCAACGTCCGCCAGCCCGTCGGCGATGGCGCGCCCGTCATCCACCAGATCGAGCGTGCGATGGGCGGCGTCTTCGGTCATCTTCACCACATAGTCCAGCCGCACACAGGCATCCGGAATGTCGTTGCCCGCGAAGCGCGTCAGACGGCCGTCGAGGCTCAGTTCGCGCAGATTCTCGTGCAGTGTGCGGGTCAGCCGCACCACGCCGGCGTACAGGCCGCTGTCGTGCTCGGCGCCCGGCTCCGCGGCGTTCATGCTGTGGCACCGACGCCGCGCTGGGCGATTTTTTCCAGCTTCTCCTTCAGCGTGATGGCGGTGAACGGCTTGATGACGTAACCGTTGACCCCGGCCTTGGCCGCTTCGATGATCTGGTCCCGCTGCGCCTCCGCCGTGACCATAAGCACCTTCAAGGCCGATAGGCGGGCATCGGAACGGATGTTCTTGAGCAGATCCAGGCCGGTCATGCCCGGCATGTTCCAGTCGGTGACGACCAAATCGAAGGAGCCGCTCTGCAGCGTGGCCCAGGCGGTCTTGCCATCATCGGCCTCGGTGGTGTTGGCGTAGCCGAGATCGTGCAACAGATTCTTGACGATGCGACGCATGGTCGAGAAATCGTCGACGATGAGTATCCTGATGTTCTTGTCCAATTCCTATCTCCAGGCCGTGCAATGTTGAGGCCAATGGTTGAATGCCGAAAGCCGATTCATGCCGAACCGCCGTCAGCGGCGTATTCGCCGAGTCGCGCGCGTAGGCGCAGCAGGGCCTGGCCATGAATCTGGCACACGCGGCTCTCGCTAACCTCGAGCACCGCGCCGATCTCGCGCAGGTTCATCTCGTCGTCGTAGTACATGGACAGCACCAGCTTTTCACGCTGCGGCAGCGACTGGATCGCTTCCGCCATCTCGCGCTGAAATTCGCTGCGCTCCAGATCCTGTTGCGGTCCGCCTTCGGCCGGGCTGTCCAGATCGGAACTCTGGTCGTCGTGGGCGCTGCTGGAAAACACCTGGCAGCGCGAGGCATCGCTGACGCTACTGTGATATTCGTCCAGGGTGATACCCAGGCGCAGCGCAACTTCGGTGTCGCGGGCCTCGCGGCCGGCTTCCTGTTCGATGGAGCGTATCGCCGCGCTGATCTCGCGCAAGCGCCGGTGCACCGAACGCGGGGCCCAGTCGCCCCGGCGCAGTTCGTCGAGCATGGCACCGCGGATACGGATGCCGGCGTAGGTCTCGAACGAAGCGCCATGCGCGCCGCTATAGTTTCGCCCGGCTTCGAGCAGGCCGATTAATCCGGCCTGGATCAAATCGGTGACGTCTACGCTGGCCGGTAACCGTGCAGCCATGTGATGAGCGATGCGCCGCACCAGTTCGGCATGCCGCTGCACCAGCGCCGCGTCATCCTGCGGTGGCGGACAAAAAAACTGCGGTTGCGCGCTCACGCGGGAATCCCCGCAGCGGGACGATGCACCAGCCGCTCGACGAAGAATTCGAGATTGCCGCGCGCGCCCTGCGGCAGGCTCCAGCAATCGGCCTTCGCAGCAAGCTGGTGGAAAGCCTTGGCCGCCGCGCTGTTAGGATAGGCTTGGACCACCGCGCGCTGATGCCGCACCGCGCGTTTCAACCATTCATCCTCCGGCACGCTGCCCATGAAGCTCAGCGTGACGTCGAGGAATTTCTCGGCGACACGCCGTAGATTCTCATAGATCTCGCGCACCTCGCTGGCATTCGTCGCCATGTTGGCGAGAACCTGGATGCGGCGGATGCCATGGTCCCGATTCAATACCTTGATCAGAGCGTAGGCATCCGTTAGCGAAGCCGGATCGTTGGTCACCACCACGATCACCTGCTGGCTGGCCTGGCTGAAGGTGATGACCGAGCCGGCGATTCCGGCAGCGGTATCAACGATGAGGGTGTCCAGCGGCCGGCTCAGTTCGCTGAATGCTTGCACCAGGCCGGCATGCTGCACCTGCGACAGCTCCGCCATGTGCTGCTTGCCACTGGAGGCGGGCACCACCATGACTCCGGCAGGCCCTTCGAGCAGGGTGTCTTCGAGGCTGCACTTACCCTCGAGTACGTGCGCCAGATTGCGGCTCGGCTGCAGCCCCAGCATGACATCGATGTTGGCTAGGCCAAGATCACCATCCAGCAGCATCACTTTCTTGCCGGCCATGGCCATTGCCACGGCGAGATTCACCGAGACGGTGGTTTTGCCGACGCCGCCCTTGCCGCTGGTGACGGCCAGCACGCGGACCGGCTGGGCCGGTTTGAGCAGGCGCAAGCCGCTGGCCTGGTTGGGATATGGATCATGCATGGATGGAAGACGCCGAAATTGGAACGGGATTGGCAAGCCGTTGGGCCACGCTCTGATCGTCCACCGCTTTGACGGCGGCGCGGGCGAGTTGCACGGCGCAAAGAACCAGGCGGTCTGCATGGGCCAGATGCAGATCTTCAGGAACGCGTTGACCGTAGGCGACATAGCTCAAAGGCAGAACGTTGCCAATCACTGCCGACAAGGGAGCGCCGATGCAACTGGCTTCGTCCAGCTTGGTCAACACGCATCCTGAAGGCTTCAGCGAGGCGAAGCGGCGCACCACTTCGTCGGGGCCGGAGGCATTGGCGGCGAGCACGACGTAGCTGCGCAGACGCGGACCGAGCTTGCCCAGACGATCAATCTGCTGCGCCAGCGTACGGTCGCGCTGGCTCATGCCGGCGGTATCGACCAGCACCAGCTTCCGGTCGGACAACTGATCGAGCACGGCGCCGAGATCCTGGTTTGGCGCGACGCTATGCACCGGCACACCGAGCAGGCGGCCATAGCTGAACAGTTGCTCCTGGGCGCCGATGCGGTAGTGATCGAGCGTCACCAGGGCGATGTCGCGCGCACGGTTGTGCTGCGCGAAGCGCGCGGCCAGTTTGGCGATGGTGGTGGTCTTGCCGACACCGGTAGGGCCGACCAGCGCCACCACGCCGCCATCGAGTATCGGATCCTGCGGGCCGATCGGAATGCGCCGCGCCAGCAGACTCAGAGGCAGCGTCTGCGCCGCTTCAGCCTCAAGCTTGAGCGGCATTTCATCGGCAATGGAGTTCGCCAATTCGGCGGCCAGACCAAGCTGATCCAGGGTACGCAGTACCGCTACGCGGTGCGGCTGGATGCGTTTCAGTTCGTTCCAGTGCATGCCCGCCAGCTGTTCTTCGAGCAGCTTGCGCATGCTGCCCAGTTCGCGCTGCATCAATGCCAGTTCGCCGGATGTGGCCGCTGCCGCCGGCAACGCGGAAGGTGACGCGGCAACTGAGGCACCTTCGACGGGACGGCCGGGCGCGTTCAGCTTCTTCGGCTTTTCTGGAGGAGGTTGTGGATCGGGCGAGCTGAATTGCCGAAGCGCCTGGTGCGCCAGCGCAGCATCGTAGTCGGTTGCGGCCACCACTTCGACTCCGCCCGGCACACGGCGATTGGACAGGATCACCGCATCGGGTCCCTGTTCATCCCTCACCTGGCGAATCGCATCACGCATGCTTTTGGCAACGAATCGTTTTATTTTCATTGGCTCACTGCTCCGTCATTCCTTTTCATGCGATCGCTCCTACCATGCGTATTCGCCGATCGTCCGGCACCTCGTCGTATGCCAGCACGTGCAATTCGGGCACGCTCTGTCGCGTAAATCTGGCCAATAGCGGCCTCAGCGTCGCCGGCACCAGCAGCACTACTGGTTGCCCGGTCTTGGCCTGGCGCTGCGCGCCCTGCATGATCGATTGCTGCATGCGTTCGGCTAGGCCTGGTTCCACCGCCGCCGCTCCACTGGCGACGCTGTCCTGCAACACGCGTTCCAGCCCGGCGCTCAGCGTCAAAACCGGCAGCTCCGCTTCGCCGCCGCCGATGTCCTGCACGATCTGGCGGCGCAGTGCGATGCGCACCGCGCCCGCCAGGGCGACGGGATCCTGACTCCGCGGTGCCGCATCGGCCAGCGCTTCGGCAATACCGCGCAGATTGCGGATGGTGACGCGATCGTTGAGCAGGATGCGCAGGACGCGGACGAAGGCCGACAGCGGAAGCAGCTTCGGCACCAGGTCCTCGACCAGCTTCGGCGCCGACTTGGCCAGAGCGTTGAGAAGCTGCTGCGCTTCGTCGTGGCCGAGCAGTTCCGCCGCGTGTTCCTTGACCAGCTGCGACAGGTGCGTGGCAATCACCGTGGACGCATCGACCACGGTGTAGCCCAGGGTCTGCGCATGATCGCGGGTGCCGCGCTCGATCCACACCGCGTCGAGCCCGAAGGCGGGGTCCTTGCCGGCGATGCCGTTGAGGGTGCCGTAAACACGGCCCGAGTTCAGCGCCAGATCGCGGTCCGGATGGATCACTGCGCTGGCCAGCGGCACGCCATGCAGCAGCACGCGGTAGGCATTGGGGGCAAGTTCGAGGTTGTCGCGGATGTGCACCGGCTGGATCAGGAAGCCCAGGTCCTGGGTCAGCTTCTTGCGCACGCCCTTGATGCGCGCCATCAGCTCGCCGCCTTGGCGCACGTCCACCAGGGGAATCAGGCGGTAACCGACTTCCAGCCCAAGCGCGTCCTGCTGCGCCACATCATCCCAGGACAGTTCTTTTTGCGGCGGTGGCGGCGCACTTGCGGGGGGCTTGGCGGCGCGAATCCCTTTGTTCCTGTGCCGCATCCAGGCCAGGCCGCCGCAGGCTGCCGCAAGCATCAGGAATACCAAGTTGGGCATGCCCGGAATCAAGCCGATCAGCCCCATCACGACCGCGGTAACCGACAACACGCGCGGATGGCCGAACACCTGCGCCGTGAGCTGCTGGCTCATATCGGATGAGCGCGAAATGCGCGTCACCAGGATCGCCACCGAGGTCGACAGCAGCAGCGACGGCACCTGAGCCACCAGCCCGTCGCCGATGGTCAGCAAGGTGTAGTTCTTCAGCGCGACGGTCAGCGGCAGGCCATGTTGCAGGGTTCCGACCAGCAAGCCGCCGACGATGTTGATGGCCAGGATCAGGATGCCCGCCATGGCGTCGCCGCGCACGAACTTGGAGGCGCCATCCATGGAGCCGTAGAAATCCGCCTCCTCGCGCACTTCCTCACGCCGCGCCTTGGCCTGTTCGCGCGTCAACAATCCGGCATTGAGGTCGGCGTCGATCGCCATCTGCTTGCCCGGCAGCGCATCCAGCACAAAGCGCGCGGAAACTTCCGAAACACGCTCGGCGCCCTTGGTGACCACCATGAAATTGATGATGGTCAGGATCACGAAGATGACGAAACCCACCGCGTAATTGCCGCCGACCACGAACTCGCCGAAGGCCTGGATCACCCGTCCGGCCGCGTTCGCGCCCTCATGGCCGTGCAACAGGACGACGCGTGCCGACGCCACGTTCAGGGCCAGGCGCAACAGGGTCACCACCAGCAGCACCGTCGGGAACGAGGAGAATTCCAGCGGGCGCATCACATAAATGACCGCCAACAAAATGACGATGGCCAGCGCGATATTGAAGGTGAACAGCAAATCCAGGGCGAACGGCGCCAGTGGCACCACCATCATCGCCAGAATCAGCATCAGCAACACCGGCGCTCCGAGGCCGCTGCGTGCGATCCCGAGCAGTTGCGTCAAAAATGTGTTCTGGCTGGATTCCATGGCTGTTCGG
>JAMFRN010000184.1 GCA_026224805.1 Nevskia soli | reverse complement strand
GGCTCATCCGGGCTGGTGGTGGGCTTGATCATCGGCCTGTCCCTGGGCCTGTGCGCCGCCGGCTGGGTCTGGATCAACCGCCCGGCCAAAACCTCGCCGCTGATCGCCAGTGCGGCGACACCGGCTGCCGTGGCGGCGGGATCGCAGAAGCCGATTCCGCTGCCGCCGAAGCAGCCCTCCAAATACGCCTTCTACGAGATGCTGCCGAGCTACGAGGTGGTAATCCCGCGCGAGGACGCCGCCGCGTCCGCCAAGTCCGGCAAGCCGACCACGCCGGAGATCGCCGAGCCGGGCCAGTACCTGATCCAGGTGGGCGCCTACAAGACCCGCGACGAGGCCGAGCGCAGCCGCGCCAGCCTGGCCCTGCTGGGCGTCGAGTCGAAGATCGAGCAGGTGACCATCGACCAGAGCGAGTCCTGGTTCCGCGTGCGCATCGGCCCGCAGGCCAGCCTGCCCAAGGCGCAGGAAATCCTGCAGAGGCTCGACGACAACGGCATCAAGGGGATGCTGGTGAAGGTGAAGGCGGGATAGTTTCGCCGGGCTCCGCGCTGCTTTTTGCCTCTGTCATCCTGAGCGCAGCGAAGAATCTGGCCTCGTCACTTTCACCCTGTTGCGCGGCCAGACCCTTCGCTGCGCTCAGGATGACAAGAAACTAATCGTCCTCGTCATCCTTGTACGGCTGCGCCGGCGGCAGCTTGTCGCCCTTGCGGAACGTTCCCAGCAGCTTGATCGTAACGAACGGCCCGACCAGCACGCCGATCACCGCCAACAGCAAAATCCACTCGGCCTTGTTCATGGCGTGATTACAGCGCTTCCAGCTTCGCCTGCGCCAGCATCAGCCACTTGGTGCCGGCCTCGCGGAAGCGCACTTCGACGCGCATGCGGTCGCCATCGCCGTCGAAGGTGAGGATGGTGCCTTCGCCGAACTTGGCGTGGCGCACGCGCGCGCCCAGCTTGTAGCCGCCCGGCACTTCGTTGGCGGTGGCCGCCGAGGTGGCGGTGCGCGAGGGCGCGCTGTCGTAGCGGTTGCCGCCGCGGCTGGGGTAGCTGCTGCCCGGGCTGTAGCCGCCACCTGAGCCGTAGGAACGCGAGGACGGTGCGAAGGTCGGCCGTAGGATGCCGGCACGCGGCCGCGTCTCGACGATGTACTCGGGCGGGATTTCCCGCACGAACATCGAGGGCGAGCCGATCTGCTCGACGCCATGGACGCGCCGCACCTCGGCATAACTCAGATAGAGCTGCTTGCGCGCACGGGTGATGCCGACATAACAGAGGCGGCGCTCCTCTTCGAGACTGCCTTCCTCCACCGCGCGCTGATGCGGGAACAGGCCGTTCTCCATGCCGACCAGGAACACGATGGGGAACTCCAGGCCCTTGGCCGAATGCAGCGTCATCAGCTGCACGCAGTCCTCGCCCTCGCCGGCCTGCCGCTCGCCCGATTCCAGCGCGGCGTGGGCCAGGAAGGAATCGAGCGGCGCGATGCCCTCGTCCTCGGCGGGCCGCTCGAACCCGCGCGCGGCGTTGATCAGTTCGTCCAGGTTCTCCAGGCGCGATTCGGCCTGTTCGCCCTTTTCCTTCTTGTAGTGCTCGCGCAGGCCGGAGCGCTCGATGGCGGTCTCCATCATCTTCGACAGCGGCTCGTCCTGGATGTCCTTGGCCAGCCCGTCGATCAGGTCGAGGAACTGCTTCAGGTTGCCATGGCTGCGGCCGAGGGCCGCGCCCGCGCCCTGCGCCACCTTCCACAGCGAAACACCCTGTTCGCGGGCCAGCGCGCGCAGCCGCTCCAGCGTGGTGGCGCCGATGCCGCGCGCCGGCGTATTCACCGCGCGCTCGAAGCTGTTGTCGTCGTCGCGGCTGGTGGTGAGGCGCAGGTAGGCCAGCGCATCCTTCACTTCCATGCGCTCGAAGAAGCGCAGGCCGCCGTAGATGCGGTAGGGAATGCGGTTGCGGATCAGCGATTCTTCCAGCACGCGCGACTGCGCATTGGAGCGGTACAGCACCGCCAGGTCAACGTAGCGGCAGCGGCCGTCGAGATGCGACTTCATCTTGTTGACGACGAACTCGGCCTCGTCGTATTCGTTGAAGGCTGCGTAGAGCTGGATCGCCTCGCCCTCGCCATCCTCGGTCCACAGGTTTTTTCCGAGGCGGCCGTTGTTCTTCGAGATGAGGCCGTTGGCAGCCTTGAGGATGGTGCCGGTGGAGCGGTAGTTCTGCTCCAGGCGGATCACCTCCAGCCCCTCGAAATCCTTCGACAGGCGCATCATGTGCTCGACTTTCGCGCCGCGCCAGCTATAGATCGACTGGTCGTCGTCGCCCACCGCGAACAGCACGCCGCGCTCGCCGGCCAGCACGCGCAGCCAGGCGTATTGCAGGGTGTTGGTGTCCTGGAACTCGTCGACCAGGATGTGGCGGAAGCGGTTGCGGTAATGCGCCTGGATCGCCGCGTTGTCGCGGCACAGCTCATGCGCGCGCAACAGCAGCTCGGCGAAATCGACCAGGCCGTTGGCCTCGCACTGTTGCTGGTAGGCGCTGTAGACCCGCGCCAGTTGCCGCTGCGCGAAATCGCCCTGGTCCTGCAGACCCTCGGGACGCCGGCCCTCTTCCTTCTGGCCATTGATGAAGCCGGTCACCAGCTTCGGCGGCCACTTGTCGTCGGGCAGATCGAGGCTGCGCAGCACCCGCTTGACCAGCCGCTGCTGGTCGTCCGCGTCGAGAATCTGGAAATTCTGCGGCAGCCGCGCCTCTTTCCAGTGCAGGCGCAGCATGCGGTGCGCGATGCCGTGGAAGGTGCCGACCCACATGGTGCGCACCGGCACATTGATCAGCTGCTCGATGCGCCCGCGCATCTCCGCCGCCGCCTTGTTGGTGAAGGTCACCGCCAGGATCGAATGCGGCGACACATTCTCCACCGCGATCAGCCAGGCGATGCGATGGGTCAGAACGCGTGTCTTGCCCGAGCCGGCCCCCGCCAGCACCAGCCGGTGCTCGGGCGGCGCCGTGACCGCTTCTTTCTGCGCAGGATTCAGTGCCGCGACCAACGACACAACTTCAGGATTCGGAGCTTCAAATTGCATCGAAGCATTGTACCGCGCAAAGACGGGCAGGCCCGCAGGTTTTACTTGCGGATCAGCGCAAAACGGCCTGCGCCGGGAAAAGCTGAGCTTGAAGCCGCCGTGCCGGCCAGGGTGCGGCGGCTGATGCTGCTTTGGCTGTTGACGTTCCTCCCCGTCCGGCGCAGACATCGGGTCGCCTTTCTTTTCGTATCTTTTCTTTGGCGAGACAAAGATACCCGCCTTCAAGGCGGAACCGCACTTTCAATCTGCGACTCCAATGGTCGCGCGCAAGCGCGCACACCAAAGCCTCAGAGCGAGACGGAAAGAAGGCCGCGATTGATGCGCTTCGCTAACGCTCAGCACATCCTACATCACTAAAACTGGATTCCCGCCTGCGCGGGAATGACGATGGAGATAGATCTGCCTTGCCCCTCGATACGCCCGTTGCGCGGGCACTCGGGGCGAACGGACCGAGGTGCCGTTCACGTAAAAGCGCCCCCCCAGCCCTCTCCCCACTGCGTGGGGAGAGGGAGCACGGCAGGAACGCGCTATTTCCCAACCGCCTTCCTGCGCCGCTTCACCATCTGCAAATTGATCAACTCCACCGCCGCCGAAAACGCCATGGCGAAATAGATATAGCCCTTCGGCACATGGAAATCGAAGCTCTCCGCCACCAGCGACATGCCGATCAGGATCAGGAACGCCAGCGCCAGCGTGCGGATGGTCGGATGTTCGTCGACGAACCGCGCCACCGCGCCGGCAAAGAACATCATGACGATCACCGCCGACACGATCGCCGCCACCATCACCGGAATATTCTTGGTCATGCCCACGGCCGTGATGACCGAATCCAGCGAGAACACCACGTCGAGAATCATGATCTGGGTGATGACCCCGTAGAAGCTGGCACGCCGCGGCGCCGGGGCGCCAGCGGCGGCTTCGGCGGCGCCTTCCAGCTGCTCGTGGATCTCCAGCGTGCTCTTGCCCATCAGGAACAGGCCGCCGAGCAGCAACACGAAATCGCGGCCGGACAGTTCCTGGCCGAAGATGGTCAGCCAGGGCGCGGTCATGCGCGCCAGGAAGGCCAGTGACAGCAGCAGCAGGATGCGCGTGACCATTGCGCCGGCCAGGCCAATGGTACGCGCCCGCGCCTGCTGCTCCAGCGGCAGCTTGGAGGCGCTGATGGAGAGGAAAATGATGTTGTCCACGCCCAGCACGATTTCCAGACCGGCCAGCGTGAAAAATGCCGCCCAGAGGTCCGGGTTGAGCAAGAAGTCCATGAAAAAGGCGCGTAAGGGGTTTGAAAGCCATCATAGCCGGATTCGCCAACATGACGATTCGGCGACATTCCACCGGTTTGTCACATTAGCTTCGGATAATTGCCGCAATAGCGACTGTTTCCTGGACTAACGGCGCCAAGGCGCCGCGGAGCGGCGAGCCATGCGGATCGCATATGGGGTGATGGGTTACGGGCGCGGCCACGCCATGCGCAGCGGTGCGGTGCTGCCTTCGCTGATGGCCGAGCATGAGGTGACGGTCTTCGCCGGCGGCGACGCCTACGAGGTGCTGGCGCCGAAATTCCCAACGGTGCGCATCCCGATCATCGGCTACGCCTACAACGAGCGCGGCGGCCATTCGTTCCAGCGCACCATTTCACGCAATTTCTCGCCGATGGCCGACCTGCTGTTCGGCGGCGAGGGCTCGGCCCTGGTGGAGCGGGAATTCCGCGAGCGCGGCATCGACCTGGTGATCTCCGACTCCGAGGCCTGGACCCACCGCGCGGCGCAGAAGCTGAAGATCCCGCGCATCAGCTACGACCACGTCGGTATCATCGCCTACTGCAAGCCGCACTTTCCGCCGGACCTGCGCCTGCTCGGCATGCGCGACGCCATCGGCTATCGCGCCCTGATGGGCATCCCCGAGCGCATCCTCATCTCCAGCTTCTATCCGGCGGAAGCCGCCTATCCGAACATGCACATCGTCGGGCCGATGCTGCGGCCGGAAGTGCTGCAGGTGCAGCCAAGCGACGGCGAGTTCCTGATGGCCTATTTCAACAAGGGCGAGCACCAGTACCTGCCGCATATCGACCGCGCCCTGCGCCTGCTCGATCTGCCGGTGGTGGTCTACGGCACCCCGTTCCGCGGCAAGGTGGAGAATCTGGACTTCCGCGCGCCCAGCAACGAGGGCTTCATCCGCGACCTGGCGAGCTGCAAGGCCGTGCTGTCCACCGCCGGCAACCAGCTGATCGGCGAGGCGATCCATTTCGGCAAGCCGATTCTGGCGGTACCGGAGGAAGCCTTCGAGCAACGCCTCAATGCCTACATGATCGAGCGCATGGGTGTGGGCATGCGCGGTTACCGCCACCGGCTGACGCCGAGCGACATCGACCGCTTCATGGGTAACTACGACTACTACCGCTCCAACATGGGCGACCACGCCCGCGACGGCCGCGCCGAAGCGACTGAGACGCTGCACCGCTACGTCAACGAGCTGGGGCAGAAGCAGCCGCTGCGCAGCAAGCGCCAGCGCACACGCCGCAACACCGATGCCGCCAAAGAGCGTGTTCCGGTCAGGGTCAGGGGCAAGGTCGCGCCTTCAGCGGCCTGAGACGTAGGTCGGTTCAAGGGCGCTTGCGCCCGGAACCGACATGCGGCGGCAGGATGGGAGTGCGCTGTCGGCTCCGCTACGCCCCTCGATACGCCCGCAGAGCGGGCTACTCGGGAAAGGCTTGAGCCGACCTATAGGTTGCGCTTGATCACACGGACCTAATCGTTGAAGAAGCGCCCCAGCACCGCCCGCATCCAGCGGTTGTTTTCCTCGAAGCTGTCTTGCTCTGCCAAGATGTGCTCGGGCGTCTGCACATAGCGCGCCGGCTGCGGCCGCTCATGGCGGAACCATTCCTCGGCGTTGACGCGCGTCACTTCCAGATGGAATTGCAGACCCAGCACCTGCCGGCCGACAACGAAGGCCTGCTGCGCGCAGCCTTCGCTGGTCGCCAGGCATTCAGCGCCCGGCGGCAGGGCGTAGGTATCGCCATGCCAGTGAAAGCCGGTGAAGCTTTGCGGCAGGTCGGCGAACAGCGCCGATTCGCGCCCCGCCGCGGTGAGGTTCATGGGGAACCAGCCGATTTCGCTGTCGGCGTTGCGCGTCACCGGGCCGCCCAGCACGTCCGCCAGGAGTTGCGCGCCGAGGCAGACGCCGAGCACGCGCTTGCCGGCATCGACGGCGGCGCGGATCAGCCGCTTCTCGCCGCGCAGCCAGGGGTAGCGGTCGTATTCGTAGATGTTCATCGGGCCGCCCATGACGATGAGGGCGTCAAACGCCGCGCTGTCGGGCGGCGTTTCGCCGGCGTACAGACGCGTGCCGGATACCTGATGACCGTTGGCAGCCAGCCAGGGGGCGATGCAGCCGAGGTCTTCGAAGTCGGCGTGTTGCAGCCAGTGAACGCGCATGTGCAATGCTCAGTGATCGATTGTCATTCTGAGCGTAGCGAAGGATCTGGCCTGGGTGCTAGTGATAGTTGGGCGGCCAGATTCTTCGCTACGCTCAGAATGACAGGTAGATTCAAGCTTTGGTTCTGCCCACGAAATTCAGCGCCGCCGAATTGATGCAATAACGCGCTCCCGTCGGCTTGGGCCCATCCGGAAAGACATGCCCCAGGTGGGCATCGCAGCGGGCGCAGCGCACCTCGATGCGGCGCATGCCGTGGCTGCGGTCCTCCAGCGAAGCCACCGACTCGGCATCGACCGGCCGGAAGAAGCTGGGCCAGCCGGTGCCGGACTCGAACTTGGTGTTCGAATCGAACAGGCCGGCGCCGCAACAGACGCAATGGAACACGCCGTCGCGGTGGTCGTCCCACAGCTGGCCGCTGAAAGCGCATTCGGTGCCGCCGTGGCGGGTCACCTGGTATTGCTCGGGGGTCAGCAGGGCGCGCCATTCGGCATCGCTCTTGACGATCTTCTCAATCATGTCCGGCTCCGTCATCTGTACTTCATAAATCGGGCGTAGTTTCGGGTCACGAGAACAGCCCTTCTCACCTTTGGCGCATGCGCCCCGCCCGGACCATCCGGGCGTTTTCTTTTAAGCGGCCAGAAAGCGGCCTCAAAGCAGCCTGGAAACGGCTGCTAAGCTGGCGAAATGATAACAGCCGCCCTCTTCGCCGCAGCCGCCGTTTCCGCCCTGCTGGCCATCGCAGCAGAATGGGAGGAACGTCGCCATCCGGCCTTCTACCTGCTCAAGCCGCTCACCACCATCCTGATCCTGGCGGCGGCGCTGAGTCTGGCGCCCGCTTCCGGCGCCGGCTACCGGCAGTGGGTGGTCATCGCCCTGGCGCTGTCGATGCTCGGCGACATCTGCCTGATGTTCGAGGGTGACGGCTGGTTCGCTGGCGGGCTGGGCAGCTTCCTGCTGGCTCATGTGGGGTTCGTCGTCGCCTTTCTCAAGGGAGTGAGCCTGGCCTGGCCTCCGGCCTGGACCCTGCTGCCGCTGGTCTACGGCCTGGGCCTGTGCGCCTGGCTGTTGCCGCGCGCCGGCACGCTGCGCATCCCGATCGCTGTGTACTGCGTGGTGCTGCTGGGCATGACCCTGGCGGCGGCGCTGCGGCTGCAAACTCTGGGCGGCCGGCCGGCTGTGCTGGCCGTGGCCGGGGCGCTGCTGTTCGTGGTGTCGGATTCCGCGCTGGCGCTGCGCAAGTTCGCCGGTCCTTACCGCGGAGCGCAGGCGCTGATCCTGTCGACTTATTGGGCCTCCATCGGGCTGATCGCCGCCTCGGTTTAAACCTTTTTGGTGCCCCCGGCATCCCATCTGGTTATGGGTAAAGCCCGGCCGGCGGCTTTTTGCCTCCTGCTATGATCGGCTGTCTGATGTAATCAATATCATCCAAACAAATTCAGAGGCATACGATGAATAAACTGCTTTTGGGCGCGGCTTGCGCCTGTCTTGTAGCCGGCTGCAGCAAGCCGCCGGAGGCTCCGCAGACGGAGGCCGCCGCGCCTGCCGCGCCGGCACTGGTATCCGGCATCGACCTGCAATACATCGATGACAGCGTCCGCCCGCAGGACGACTTCTACAAGCACATCAACGGCAAGTGGCTGGCGACCACCGAGATCCCGGCCGACAAGGGGCGCTATGGCTCCTTCGACAAGCTGATCGACGATTCGCAGGCGCAGCTGCGCGACATCGTCGAGGACTTGCAGAAGTCCGCCGACCCCAAGGATCCGGACCAGCAGAAGATCGCCGACCTCTACTCCACCTTCATGGACGAGCCGGCGCTGGAACAACTGGGCCTGAAGCCGCTGGACGCCGAGTTCGCCAAGATCGACGCGCTCAAGGACAAGAAGGAAATCGCCGGGCTGATCGCGCACCTCAACCAGATCGGCGTTGCCGCGCCCTATACCCCGGGCGTGCACCAGGACGCCAAGGATTCCACCAAGTACGTATTCGACATCGGCCAGGACGGCTTGGGCATGCCGGACCGCGACTACTACCTGCTCGACGACGACAAGATGAAGCAGGCGCGCACCCAGTACGGCGCGCACGTCGAGAAGATGCTGACCCTGGCCGGCGACAAGGCCGCGACCAAGGACGCCAAGGACATCGTCGGGCTGGAAACCGAGCTGGCCAAGATACAGTGGACCAAGGTCGAGAACCGCGATCCGGTAAAGACCTATAACAAGGTCGAGTTCCCCAAGCTCGCCGCGCTCGCCCCCGGCTACGACTGGAAGGCCTATCTCACCGATTCCGGCGTGGACGGCAAGACCGACTACCTGGTGGTGAGCCAGCCGAGCTATATCAGCGGCCTGGGCAAGCTGCTGCAGAAGACTCCGCTGCCGGTATGGAAAGCGTATTTCCGCTGGCGCGTGCTGAACGACTTCGCCCCCTACCTGAGCAAGGGCTTCGTCGACGAGCACTTCGCCTTCTATGGCACCGCCCTGCGCGGCATCCCGCAGAACAGGCCGCGCTGGAAGCGCGGCATCGGCGTGGTGGAGAAATCCGTCGGCGAAGGCCTGGGCAAGATCTACGTGGCCAAGTACTTCCCGCCCGAGTCCAAGGCACGCATGGACCAGCTGGTGAAGAACCTGCTCGCCGCCTACACCGCCGACATCGACACGCTCGACTGGATGAGCCCCGAGACCAAGCAGAAGGCCAAGGAAAAGCTGGCCAAGTTCACGCCGAAAATCGGCTACCCGGTGAAGTGGCGCGACTACAGCGCGCTGCAGGTGACCAAGGGTGACCTGGTCGGCGACGTGATCGCCGCCGAGACCTTCGAATACAACCGCAACCTCAACAAGCTGGGCACGCCGATCGACCGCGACGAGTGGGACATGACGCCGCAGACGGTCAACGCCTACTACAACCCGGAGATGAACGAGATCGTGTTCCCGGCCGCCATCCTGCAGCCGCCGTTCTTCAACCCGAAGGCCGACGACGCGGTGAATTACGGCGGCATCGGCGGCGTCATCGGCCATGAGATCAGCCACGGCTTCGACGACCAGGGCAGCCAGTACGACGGCAACGGCAACCTGCTCAATGCGCCGGGCTGGTTCACCCAGGCCGACCTCGACAAGTTCAAGGCCAAGACTCATGCGCTGGTGGAGCAGTACGCGGCGTTCGAGCCGGTGCCCGGCTATCACGTCAACGGCGAGCTGACCCTGGGCGAGAACATCGCCGACAACTCCGGCATCGCCATCTCCTACAAGGCCTACAAGCTGTCGCTGGGCGGCAAGGAAGCGGCGACGATCGACGGCCTGACCGGCGACCAGCGCTTCTACGGCGGCTGGGCGCAGGTGTGGCGCGGCAAGGCGCGCGATAACGAAGTGATCGTGCGTCTCAAATCCGATCCGCATTCGCCGTCGGCGGTTCGCGGCACCGTGCCGGAGATGAACCAGGCCTCGTTCTACGATGCCTTCGGCATCAAGGAAGGCGACAAGATGTACCTGCCGCCGGAGAAGCGCGTCAGCCTCTGGTAAGCGGTTTGCCGTAACGGGAAAGGCCGGCCTTGCGCCGGCCTTTCTTTTTTTGCGCCCAGGGGCCTGACATCCATCACTTTGGTCGCTGCGACGGAGGTCATTTTTGCGCAGTGCAAGCCGGACAGGGCGTGCCATGGTGATTCCATGGTGCGTCCTGGCTGGCGCAGCAATGCGCAAAAATGGCCCCGTCCCGAAGGGTTGCGCCCCCCCCGCCTTTGTAACAGCGGACGCGCCAGGCTGCGTTGTCGGCCCCGGCCATGGATTTACCATGGCCGGGGCCTGCCGCCTTGCCTGACGCGATTTTGGACTGCAACGCAGCGATCAAAGTGATGGATGTCAGGCCCTTACTTATGAGCGATCCGAAGCCGATCGGGTGGGCGTAATCCGCGCCGCCTTTGCTGCATGGCAGCAAAGGCATGCATGGCTGTGCAACCGCACGCACTACCCTTTTAGGGCGTTGCGATGATCGGCCACAGCGTGTACAAGCAATGACATAAAAACATCACAAAAGAATTTCTAGAAGAACGTTGGGAGGAGCTCAGGATGAAGGGCCGTCACCGGATCATGGTGCGGGACGCATGTTGCGTACTCGCTGCTGTAATCTGCGCGCTCTGTCTTTCCGGCTGCGAAGTGCAGCCGTATCGCGCCCCCGTCACCACACCCATTATAGTACTCAAGAGTACCATCATTGCTCGGCGTCCGGATGCGAGGACAGCGGCAAACGTCGTGCAAAAGGCGCGGCCGGTAACGATCGCCACGGCGGCAACGCCACCCCCGACCTCGCACGGCCCGGCCTGGCAGGGAATGCCGGGGGCCGTCTATGCGGCGGCGCCAGTGGCCGCAGCGGCCGCGAACGTAGCGTCAGCCGTGCAGCCCCGCCGCAACGCCGGCGCAGCGGCGCGGCCGCAAATCGCGGCGGTGCCAGTTGCCGCGACGCGGACCGCCGCGGCGCAGGTCGCGACAGCGCAGCTTGCCACGCCGCCGATCATGCCGCCGCTGCAGGGGCCGGCGGTCAACCGGGAGGTGCATGCGGCGCCGCACGCGTTCGGCGAGATCGAGGCCGAGGCGGTGCGTTATGCGGGCGGCCCGTGCAGCGCCGACATCTATCGCATCGCCTGGGCGGCGGCGGACCTGTTCCATATCCAGCCGGTATTCGTTGCCGCCGTGATCGAGGTCGAATCGGGCTGCCGCAGCGACGCGGTGTCGGTAGCCGGCGCGCGCGGGCTGATGCAGCTGATCCCGGCATCCGGCGCGCGCGAAGGCTACCGCTTCATGCACGGCACCGACCGCAAGCCGACGCTGGCCGAACTGCGCGATCCGGCCACCAACATCCAGCTCGGCGTGGCTTACCTGGGCGCCTTGCAGGACCATTTTTCCTACATCGATGCGCCGATGCCGCGGCTGATCCTGATGGTCGCGGCCTACAACTGCGGCCCGGACTTTATCGACCAGCGGCTGCCGGCCGAGGCGCAGGCCTGGAGCGCCGAGCAGGCGGCGCGCTGGGTACAGCGCAATGCGCCCGCGGAGACGCGTAACTTCGTCGACTCGGTGATGCGCAAGTCGGCGCTCTATGCCAGCGCGGCCACCACGGCGGCCATGCGCACCGTGGCGCGCAACTAGGGCCTAGGCCTGCGTCCTTATCGTCCGGGCGGACGGTACGCCCGGCCTCGTTTGCGGGGATGATGCGGGCGACTCCACCGCCGCCCCTGATGAGCCGATGACATCCGCAAGCCCGCCGCCATCCCAGCGGCCGCTGTCCCGACGCCTTCGCGCGTTGTTCGCCGCCGCGCCCTACGCCGAACCGGTCGACCTGCGCGGCAGGCACTTCATCGTTACCGGGGCCTCTCCGGGCTCGATCGGTTTCGAGACCGCGCGGATACTGGCAGGCTGGGGCGCATCGATCACCGTCACCACCCGCTCCAACCCGCAAGCACTGCGCGATGCTTTGCTAGCACGGGCGGCCGGCACACGCCCGCAAGTCACCGCGCAGGCGCTGGACCTGTGCCAGGCCGACTCGGTGGCGCGCTTCGTCGATTGGTACCGCACCACGCACGGCATGCGGCTCGATGCGCTGATCAACAACGCCGGCGTGCATCTCGACCTGCTGTCGCAATGGAAAGAGCCGCAGCTGTCCGCCGACGGCTTCGAAATTCACTGGCGCACCAACTACCTCGGCACCTCGCACCTGACCCACCTGCTGTTGCCACTGCTGCAGGAAACCGCGCGGCAAAGCGGCGAGGCGCGGGTGGTCAACGTGGTGTCGATGCTGCACCGCAAGGGCACCAACGCTGGGCTGTTCGAGGGGCCGCGTCCCTACAATTCCTGGGTCGCCTACGGACTGTCCAAGCTGGCGCTGGTGCATGCGACTTTTGAGATCCAGCGGCGCTTCGCCGGCAGCTCGAAGGTGCAGGCGTATTGCCTGCATCCTGGAGCCGTGTTTACCAACATCGCCAGCAAGGGGCTGGCGGGCAACCGCGTGGTCGAGGCGGTGCGCAATGGGCTGGCTCCGTTGGAGGACTTCTTCCTGTTGACGCCGGAGGAAGGAGCGCAGACGCAGATTCATTGCGCCACGGCGCCGGAATTGACGGGCGGGCTGTATTACGAGAAGTGCCGGCCGGCGGTACCTGGCGTGGAGGCGCTGGATGCTGCGATGGGGGCGCGGTTGTTCGAGGAGACGCTGGCCTGGGTGAAGACGCTGGGGTGATGCCGTTTTGTCTTCCTGAGTCCCTCGGCTTCGCCCGGGAAAACGTAGCGAATGATCTGGCCCTGCCACTCTGAAACTTTGGCACGCGCTTGATGCGCTTCGCTGCGCTCCGCACATCCTACGTGCTCAAGCTCAACACCAGATTCGGCGATACGGTCGCCTTTTAGATGGCACCTAAGTAAGTGCCATTGGACTCAGGGCGGGATGCCGCCGCCGACAAAGTTCTGGCCGTAGTGCTGCACCATGATCTTGATGATGTCCTGGGCACGGTCGTTGAGCGCGTTCGGATTGCTGTTGGAGGAAGCGCTCCACACAGGCTTGTTGCGGCCGGCGTGGAAGTCGTCGGCGGAGACCAGGTTGAGCTGCACGGTGGAGCCGGGGGCGATGGCTGTGCCGTTCTTGGTTTCGGTGGTGTCGAACTGATTCTGCACGGTGAAGTTCAACACCCAGGCAGCGGATTGCTGGTCGGCGACGACGTCGATCCCTTGCGCGGTCATCTGCTGCTGCAGCACGGGCAGCAGCTTGCGCGCCTCGATGCTGGACTCGTCGACGACGATGGCGACGGGCTGGGATTTTTGCGGCACCTGGGTCGGGTCCTGCTGGACGATGAAGGACACGGGGACGCAGGCGCCGAGGGTGAGGGCGAGTAACAGTGCTGTTTTCTTCATGACTGTCCTTGCTCGGTACGGATCGGATGATCCGCTGCGAATCATGGCATGGAAGCGGGAGTTCTACGTAGTACCGACAGCAGTGGTGTGAGGTAGTTGGCAGTTGCCCGGGTAAAGATCGGCAGCTTAGTGTTGCGCTGCGTTGCGCCGGCCATGCCGGCGCGGGCACGGGATATCGGGCCAGTCGGTTTCAGGAAGGGTGAGGCCGGATCCTTCGCTACGTTTATCCCGGGCGAAGCCGAGGGACTCGGGATGACGGCAGTGAGGCCGCGATTGATGCGCTTCGCTGCGCTCAGCACATCCCGCGTGCTGAAAAGCGCCCCTCCCGGCCCTCTCCCCACTGCGTGGGGAGAGGGGGAACTGAAGATCGGCGGAGGGAAAGCAATCTGCGATGAAAGAAAAAGCAGTTACGGCTTGATCCAGCCCCAGGCCATCAGCTTCATCTTGATCATCAGCACGATGAAGTGCCAGGCAGTGGCAAGCTGCTCGCCAATAGTGGGCTTGTAGCGCGCACGCTCGCGGATGAAGTGGCGCAGGTCGGTGAGCTGTTCGTCGGTGAGTTCCGGGAACGGCGGCATGCCCTTGCTTTGCAGACCACCGTTCTTGACCACGGCGGCGAAGGCTTCGGCCGATAGCGGGATCTGCGAGGCGCGCAGGTCCGGGGCGAAGCCGCCGGCGACGGCGGCGGTGCCGTGACAGATCAGGCAGTGCTGGTACAGCTCGCGGCCCTTGGCGGCCATGGCGGGATCGACCTTGAAGGCGGGATCATCCACCGGCACCGGCTGCGACGGCGGCGGCGAGGGCGGCAGGGTGGCGCTGCCGTCCAGCACGTAGGTCAACAGGCGGCGCGGATGATCGCGGCCGACCCAGCCGTGCTGGGCGCTGAGCGAGCCGAGCAGCATCTGGCCGCCGGCCCAGCCGGCGAGGATGGAAACGTACTGCTTGCCGCCGATGCTGTAGGTGATCGGCGGGGCCTGGGTGCCGACGCCCATGTCGGCGCTCCACAGGACGGCGCCGGTGGTGTCGTCGCGGGCGACGAACCTGCCGTCGGACTGGCCCTGGAACACCAGGCCGCCGTGGGTGCTCATGACGCCGCCGTTGGTGGCGCCGGGCAGGGGAATCTCCCAGGCTTTTTTCTGCGTGACCGGGTTCCAGGCGAGCAGGGAGCTGCTGCCGGCGCTTTTCGGCACGTCGTCATAGAAGGCGTGGATGCCCATGGGGCCGTCGCGTTCCATGTCGTAGGTCTTGGGATCGATGCCCCTGTCGTTGTAGTAGCCCGCCATCTCGTGCGCCGGGATGTAGGTGAGGCCGGTGT
>JAMFRN010000183.1 GCA_026224805.1 Nevskia soli | reverse complement strand
TTCGAGTTCGCCGTCGGCGCCATCGATGTTGCCGATGAACCGGCGCAGGAAGCCATTGGGCCCATAGGCGGACAGGTCGTAGTTGCCGCCGCCATGCATCTCGGCGTGGAATTTGTCTTCGATGGAACCGTTCGCCGCTACGTCGTACTGCCTGGGACCGTCGCTGCGATAGTTGTTAGGATGGATCGCGTAGTGGACCGAATCGGTGCCGCTGTTGCTCATGCTGATCCGGAAAAGCCCGTCGGCATCCACCCGGGAGGTCGCGTTCGGCTGGTACGGCAGCGGCCGCGCCGGCCTGGTTCCGGGTTCCTGGGCCGGCATGGACTGGATCGTCGGCGCTGTCGGCGACGGCAGCGTGGCACATTGCCGCACCGCTTCAGCCATCAGTTTCGCTGTGTCGGGCAGCGCCGCAACCGCGGTCGTCACACGACTGAAATCAAATGCGGCGGTGAGATCGCCGCAGACCTGGCGGCGCCAGGCCGAGATATTCGGCTCCCG
Organism: Nevskia soli; assembly: GCA_026224805.1. GTDB lineage: Bacteria > Pseudomonadota > Gammaproteobacteria > Nevskiales > Nevskiaceae > Nevskia > Nevskia soli_A. The sequence goes on along the minus strand of JAMFRN010000183.1, from coordinate 3,282 downwards.
CACACCGGTCCAGGTCTCGATGAAACGGATCACCGAAGTGTGATCGAACACCTGCGAGCAGACATAACCGCCGCGGCTCCAAGGAGAAACCACCAGCATCGGCACGCGCGGCCCCAGGCCGATCGGCGCACCGTCGACGAATTCGTCCGCGGTACCCGGCGGCGGCACCGGGGCTTGCAGGTGATCGAAGTAGCCGTCGTTTTCATCGTAGTTGATGAATAGCACGGTGGAAGCCCACACTTCAGGATCGGCGGTCAGCGCATCGAGTACCCGGCCGATGAAATCGGCGCCATTGGCGGGTCCATAGTTGGGGTGCTCGGAATAGGTGGCGGGCCCGACGATCCATGATACCTGCGGCAGCCTGCCATCGAGCACATCACCCCTGATTGCCGCCGCGATATCGGCAACTGTGGAACCGCTCACCGATGGCACCGATCCGATGCCGCGATCGTATAGCGGCGTACCGGGCTGGGCATCCTGATACTGGTTGAACCAGGCCAGGGCGTTATCGTCGTAGTTGTCGTCGGCGTTCTGATAGACCTTCCAGCTCACGCCCGCGCTCTGCAGCCGCTCCGGATAGGTGGTCCAGGACAAATCTGACTCGCCGTTGCCGGTCACCGGACCGCCGCTGCCTCCCGGATCGATCATGCCGCTCATCAGGTAGAGGCGGTTGGGATGAGTCGGCGCCATCGCGGAGCAATGATAGTGATCGCAAATCGTATAGGCGTCGGCCAGCGCGTAATGGAACGGAAGATCGGCGCGAGTGAAGTAACCCATCGTCAACGCACCCTTGGCTTCGATCCACTGGTCCTGCCTGCCATTGTTCCAAGCTCTGTGGGTGCCCCTCCAGGAATGATCGAGATCGCCCACGCACTGGGCGCTGCTGACGGAAGTATCGAGGTGAAACGGCAATTGATAACCCGACCGGTTCGGCTGTTTGAATACCGGGTTGCCGTTACGCAACAACAGCGCGGTACGATCGCCGAAGCCGCGCACCCCGTTGAGGCTGCCGAAATAATGATCGAAGGAACGGTTCTCCTGCGTCAGTACCACCACGTGCCGCACCGAGGACAATGAATTGCCTGCAGCCGGCTCCGCCAGCGCCTGGCGCAGGACCAGCGGCAGCGAAGTGAACATCGTTGCTCCGGCCGTGGCGGCGGACATGCCAAGAAACTTTCGGCGGGAGAGCCCGTTCACCGATCGCGGCCTCCGTGCCGGTTTTCGCCAATGACGGCGATGAGTTCGCCTGATGGAGGACACGATCATAAATGCGCGCCGCTGCCGCCCACTGTCTGATAGGGCACATAGGCGCCGGTTCAAGCCCGCAAGCCGGATGCACCTCAACCGCCTGCGGCCCCCTGTTCCAGGCGTTCCAACAGTTGCCCCGCCAGCTTGCGCACCTGGGCATCCGGATCGTTGCGCACCGTAGCCAGCAGCAGGCGTACCGATCGACCGCCGATCTTGCCCAGGGCAATCACCGCAGCTTTGCGCAGGTTGCTGACCGAAGCTTCAAGGCAGCGGCCGATGGCGGACACTGCCGGCTTGTGCTGCAGCACCCCCAGCGCTTCCACCGCCTGCTCGCGCACCTGCCACTGCGCATCGAAATCGGCCAGGCCGGTCAGGGTATCGGCCGCCGCGGCATGGCGCAGCCTGCCGAGGATGGCGGCAGCCTCGGCGCGAATGGTCCACTCGGCATCGCCCAGGGACTTGAGCGCGGCCTGCGCCACCGCCTCCTGTGGCGCGGACACCAGGGCGCGTAGCGCAGCCAAGCGAACGGCGGGAGACGTATCGGCGGCGGCCAGTTGCAGCAACTCCGGCACTGCTTGCGGCAGGCGCAGGTAGCCGATCACGCCTACGGCTGCAGCGCGTACCGCGGCGTCGGCATGTTCGAGCCAATGCAAGGCGGGCTGCAGGGCGTTCGCGCTGCGCAGGGGTTTGAGGGCTTCCAGCAGGGCGGCGATGGTCCAGACATCCACGCTGCGGGCCAGCGCATCGAGCAGGGCCGGCGCGCCCTCCGGCGACTGGTTTTCGGCCAGGGCCTTGGCGGCCAGATCCCGCACTTCCTCATCGGCGTCGCCGAGGGCGCGGATCAGCGGTGCCACCGCTTCCGCGCCGCCGATGGCATCAAGCGCGGTGACGGCCTCCAGGCGCACCTCGGCTTCGGCATCGCCCAGAGCGCGCTCAATCACCGGCAGCAACTCCGGCGTGCAGGCATCGGCCACCTCGCGCAGCACCACCAGGCGCACCGCCGCATCGGGAGAATCGAGCAAGGCCTGCAAGTTTTCGAGGCCGGCGGATTGGGAGGAGACGGACATGATCAACGCAGCAGGTAGGGGATGTTGACCGTCACCGCATCGGTCGGGCAGTCCTTTTCACAGGGCAGGCAGTACCAGCATTCGTCGTAGCGCATATGCGCCTTGCCGTTGTGCGGATTGATGGTCAGCACATCGAGCGGGCAGACCTCGATGCAGGTGCGGCAGCCCTTGTCGGCGATGCACTTTTCCTCGTCGATGACGACCGGCACGGAGCTGCGGTTGATGGTGATGGGCATGGCTATCCTCAGTGCGCGGCGGCGCCTTCCACACGCAGGCGCCGGTAGGCCTCGCGTTCGCGCTCGTCGATGGGAATGATGTAAGGCTCGACCGGCCGCTTGCGGCTGGCCATGCGGCCGCGCGCGTCCTTGTACAACATTGTGTGGGCGAACCAGTTTTCGTCGTCGCGTGCGGGATGGTCGACGTACAGGTGATACAAGCCCCAGCGGCTTTCCTGGCGGTACAGCGAGGCGTGCGCTGCCATCTCGGCGCAATCCAGGATGGAATGCACTTCCAGCGCACGCAGGCGCTCGTGCGGATCGGCCGCCGACAGCAGCGGCAGTTCCTCGCGGATTTCGCCGAAGCGCTGCAGGCCGAGCTGCATCTTGCGGGTGATCTTGGGCGGCTGGAGATAGTCGTTGACCAGGCGGCGGATCTTGTATTCCATCTGCGCCGGCGGAATGCCGTCGGCGACCTGCAGCGGCAGGTTCACCCGCGCCAGTTCGGCGGTAACTTCATCCTCATCCACCGCGCCGGAATGGCCCTGAGCAATATCGCCCACCGCGCTCTCGCCGCAAATGGCGCCGTAGACGAAGGCGCCGAGCATGTAGTTGTGCGGCACCGATGCGGCATCGCCGGCGGCATACAGGCCCGGCACGGTGGTGCGGCCGTGGCGGTCGATCCAGATGCCGGAGGCGGAATGGCCGCTGCAGAAGCCGATCTCGGAGATGTGCATCTCCACCATCTGGGT
>JAMFRN010000182.1 GCA_026224805.1 Nevskia soli | reverse complement strand
TACCTCATCACCCCCCTGGTGCTGCTGCGCCTGCTGTGGAAGAGCCGGCTGCAGCCGGAGTACCGCCGCCGCATCGGCGAGCGCTTCGGCCTGGTCGAGCCGGCCGGCGAGGGCGTGGCGGTGTGGGTGCATGCTGTATCGGTGGGTGAAAGTGTGGCGGCGCTGCCCCTGATCGAACAGCTGATCCGCCAGCACGGCGAGGGCCGCGTCTGGGTCACCACCACAACGCCCACCGGCTCGGAGCGGGTCAGTGCCGTCCTCGGTCGGCGCGTGCGGCACAGCTACGCCCCCTATGATCTGCCCGGCTCGGTGGCGCGCTTCCTGTCGCGCGCCCGGCCGCGCCAGGTGGTGGTGATGGAAACCGAGCTGTGGCCCAACCTGTTCCGCGCCATCCGCCGGCGCGGCCTGCCGCTGCTGCTGGCCAATGCGCGGCTGTCGCCGCGCTCGTTCCGCGGCTACGGCCGCCTGCGCCGCTCCATCGCCGGCGTGCTGGCCGACTGCAGCGAGGTGGCGGCGCAGAGCGAGGCCGATGCCGAGCGCTTCCGCAGCCTCGGCGCGCCGCGGGTCAGCGTGATGGGTAACATCAAGTTCGACCTGACGGTGCCGCGGGAACAGCTCGATCGCGGCCGGGAGCTGCGCGATGCCCTCGGTGCCGCGCGCCCGGTATGGATCGCCGCCAGCACCCATGAGGGCGAGGAGCAGGCCGCGCTCGACGCCCACCGCGAGTTGATGAAGCACTGGCCGGATAGCGCCTTGGTCCTGGTGCCGCGCCATCCGCAGCGCTTCGACGAGGTGGCCCGGTTGGTCGAGCGCAGCGGCCTAGTGGGAGTACGCCGCAGCCAGGCCCTGCCCGATGTGCGCACCCAGGTGTTCCTCGGCGACAGCATGGGTGAGATGTTTGTCTACTTCGCCGCCGCCGATGTGGCCTTCGTCGGCGGCAGCCTGGTCGCGGTGGGCGGGCACAACGTGCTGGAACCGGCGGCGCTGGGCCTGCCGGTCCTGTTCGGACCGCATATGCACAACTTCATCGCCGCCCGCGACCTGCTGCTGGAGCGGCAGGCCGCGGTTGCCGTTGCCGATGCCGCGGGGCTGGCCGACCAGCTGGGCGTCCTGTTCGGTGACGCCACGCAGCGTGAGCGGATGGGTCAGGCGGGCAAGGCGGCGGTCGAGGCCAACCGCGGCGCCTTGAAGAGACTACTGGTCCTGCTGGGGCTTAAGGATGAGTGAAACCTAACCCCAACTGTCATTCTGAGCGCAGCGAAGGATCTGGCTTTAGCGCAGGGCCAGATCCTTCGCTGCGCTCAGAATGACAGGATGGCACGGCAGGTCTATTCCGGCTTGGCCGGTGCCGGCGCCGCCATCGAAGTCACCGCCGGCAACGGCGCGGGCCGCCGTGAACGCCACAGCCCGTCGACCGCGTAGATCGCCAGCGCCGCCCAGATCATGCCGAAGCCGAGCGCCTGCACCCGGGTGAACGGCTCGCCGAACAGGAATACGCCGGTGAGCAACTGCAGCGTCGGCCCGACGTACTGGACGATGCCGACCAGGGAATACGGAATGCGCCGCGCGCCGTAGGCGAACCAGATCAGCGGCAGCGCGGTCAGCGCGCCGCCGGCCACCAGCATCAGGTTCTGCAACGGCGGCAGGTGGCCGAACACGCCCTCGCCTTGGTGGTGGGTCCACAGCAGGTAGGCCAGGGCCGGCAGGAACAGGAATACGCCCTCCACGCCCAGGCCCGGAATCGCTTCCACCGCGGCGATCTTGCGGATCAGGCCGTAGCTGCCGAAGGACAGCGCCAGCCCCAGCGCGATCCAGGGCGGCGCGCCCAGCTGCCAGGTCAGCCAGGCCACGCCGAGGGCGGCGCAGGCCACCGCGACGCGCTGCGCCGTGTTGAGCTTCTCGTGCAGCAGCAGCACGCCGAGCAGCACGTTGACCAGGGGATTGATGAAATAGCCCAGGCTGGACTCGACCACATGGCCGTTGTTCACCGCCCAGATATACAGGCCCCAGTTGATGCTGATCAGGATGCTGCTGGCGCCGAGCATCAGCGGCACGCGCGGCCGGCCCAGCGCCAGGCGCAGCCAGCCGGAGCCGTGGCGGAGCAGCAGGTAGCCGACCACCAGGATGCCGCACCAGACCACCCGGTGCGCCACGATCTGCATCGACGGCACCTGCTTCAGCTGGTGCCAGTAGAGCGGGAACAGCCCCCAGATCACGAAGGCGCCGAAGACCGCCCAGAAACCCTTGAAGAAACTCCGATCCATTGCCGCATTCCGGGCCGGCATGACCGGCGCGCAAGAGGGCGCGCATCATACCGCAGGCCGGCTCGGCGCCCGGTGTACAGCTGCCTCTCCGCGCGGCCATAACAGTTGCCGGATGGACGCGTTGGGCAAAATGTGCTGCCGCGGGGGTTCGGGTTCCGCTTCCCGGAGCGGGAAGCGGCGCCGCCGCAGATCCTGCAAGCGGCCTGAGGCGCCGGGCGGGGGGTTACCCGCAAATGCGGCCCGCGACGGGGATTTCATTGTCCGCGATGCCGTTCACAGGTATCCTTGCGCGGCAAAATAAGCGCCCGTAGCTCAGCTGGATAGAGTACTGCCCTCCGAAGGCAGGGGTCACTGGTTCGAATCC
>JAMFRN010000181.1 GCA_026224805.1 Nevskia soli | reverse complement strand
GTTCGAACTGGATACCTTCGGCGTGCTGGAACCGCCGCACTGGCATGTCGATGCCGGCTATATCCAGCGCAAGGGCGCGCAGGACCCGGCGCGCAACTGGGCCGCCGGCCAGGCCGAAGGCGCCCGCAAGCTGCTGGAGAACCTGGACGGGCCGCGCTTCGGCAACGGCATGTTCCCCGAACTGGCCTTCTTCGACTGCAACGCCTGCCACCACTCCCTGGTCAAAGCCGACCGCGCCCGCCCGCAGCGCAGCGGCGGCTTGCCGGCTGGTGCGGTACCGCTGGCCGATTCGCAACTGGTGATGCTGATCCGCTGGCTGGAGGTAAGCGACGCCGGCGCCGGACGCAAGTGGCATGAGCAATGGGTGGCGCTGCAGGAAGCAGGACAGCGCGGCCCCGCCGAGGTGCGCAGCGCGGCCAAGGCCATGCTGGCCACGCTCGACGGCAGCATCGTGCCGCAGGTGCGCAGCCTGAGCCTCAGCGACGAGCAGCTCGCAAGCTGCTGAAGAGCATCGTCGGCGATGCCCGCGGCGACCATGCCGGCGACTTCAGCGATGCCGAGCAGACCGCCATGGCGGTATCGGTGCTGACCACTGCACTGTCCGAGCGCGGTGCGCAGCAGGTCTCCGCCAATCTGCGCGCAGCGGTGGACGAGTTGTACGCCCAGGTGAAGAACCGCGACGACTTCCAGCCCGAGAGCTATCGCAAGTCGATCGAGAGGGTGGCCGTGGCGCTGGGGCTGCCGGGAGCGGGTTGAGCGGGGTTGCCGCTTGCCGAGGAAGCAGGTCCGGCGTTAAATCCGTATCGGGGCGTTATCATTGCCGTACAGTGCGCGATGTTTCGCCCCGCGACCCTGCCTGATCCAATCGAACAGCTGCGGAATCCTTGCAGGCGCCCCGGCGCGCGCGCGGCTTTTTTGAAGAGCAGGGCTCATGGGGCGTCGGTGCCCGGTCCGGCGCTTCGGTGACGGCGCCGGGCGTAACGAAAAGCCAGGGAGATCATAGAGTGCTGAAAGGTCATTGCTTCTGCGGCGTTGTTCGATACGAGGCCGGCGGCGTTCCCTCCCAGGAAACCTATTGCCATTGCTCGATTTGTCGTCGTACCAGCGGCGCCCCCCTGGTCGCCTGGTTCACAGTGCCGGCAAGCGAATTCCGTTTTGTTTCAGGAAGCCCGGCCAGTTTCAGGTCATCCGGACACGGCACACGCACTTTCTGCCCGCAGTGCGGCACACCGCTGACATTCCACTCCACCCGGCAGCCTGCCAAAATGGATGTGACGACGTGTTCGCTGGAACATCCGGAGAATCTGCCGCCGAAGGATCACACGCGCGCAAGCTCCAGGTTGCCGTGGCTGGGGCTCGCCGATGATCTGCCCGTCCATCCGGAGGCACGTCCGGCGTGAATATTGCGGCTGGTACTAAAAACCATCTGGTGGTCAGCCCGCCTGGTCGTCAGGTACCTTGAAAGCACAAGATTCCTATGGGATATCAATTCGCAACAATCGGGCTGGGCCCGGTTCTGTTAACGCAGGGCCGCTACGTTCGGCGCGTGACGCCACGCCTGCCGGAGCCCGCGGGGCAGCGCCAGGGGGTCGATGGCGCCGGACCTTCATTGAGCCTGCTGATCCTAGGCGATTCGGCGGCGGCGGGCGTCGGTGTAGCCACGCAGTCCGAAGCCCTTTCGGGTCAGCTGGTGTCGGCGCTTGCGCCTTACTTTCGCGTTTCGTGGAAGCTGGTTGCCAAAAGCGGCCTGACGGCGCACGAGGTTCTGCAACAGCTTGAAACGGAGCCGGGTGAGCGCTTCGATGTTGCCGTCACTTCCACTGGAGTCAACGATGTCACCGGTGGAACCAGGCCAGAGCTATGGCTGGCCACCCAGCGCCGGCTGGTTGAATTGCTCGAGCAAAAATTCCAGGCTCGCCACATCCTTCTCTCCAGCCTCCCGCCCATGCACGGGTTCCCGGCTTTGCCACAGCCGCTGCGCTGGTATCTGGGCGGGAGGGCGAGGCGGCTCAATCGGATGTTGCGCCACTGGGTGGGACAGAGTGAGCGCTGCGAATTTGTCCCCATCGACTTTCCACTGCAGGTGGAACTGATGGCCTCGGACGGTTTTCATCCGGGAGCAGACGCCTATTCAATGTGGGCCAGCCAGCTTGCAGCTGTCATTCGGCGCCGAGTGGCATCAGCATGCGCCCAGTCAGACGCCGCTCCAGCCAACGCTTGGCTGCTGTCAATTGTCGCCGAATGAAGCTGTATATCGGAACCTGAGAAATGGAGTTCTTCCGCAATCTGAGTAAAAAGCGGCGTGATCGCGTGGCGTTCCTCGATTTTGTGGAACAAAGCGAGGATGCATTACGCGAGCTCGATGCCTCGAACGATGTGGCCTGGGGCTTCAGGAATGCTGTCCGGTCGCACGGTCCGCAGCCCGGAATGGTCAGTTTCCTGAGTCTGGATGGTTGCTCTGTTAGGGCACGCTCTCAGGTGGTGGGCACATTGAATATGACGACTGGGGCCTGGCAATGGGCGTGGGACAGTTCGTCCATCAGCCGAACTGCGAGTGTCGCTGCCAGCAAGACACGCGAATTCGGGCTTGAGAGGCGCATGGAGAGATTAACAGTCCCTCGATTCGCAGCCACGCTTATCGAGGCTTGGGGTTTCTGTGCCGTTACATGCGCGATAGCAGGCGCGCAGGGTGCTTTCGCCGAAGCGACCGGCCCCGGCTTTCTATTCTTCGTCTTTGACGGAGTTGTCATTGATCCTGCCCGGCAAGACTCCCTAAGCGATAGTCCCGCCATGGTTATGCGGCAGCAGGGCCATGGCTGAACCAGGGCGATGAGGGCGGCGACATATGGACATTCGCATCGATGACCTGAGCGGCCCGGAGATTGCCCGGCTGCTGCATGAGCACTTGCATAGCATGACGCTGTATTCCCCGCCGGAAAGCATTCACGCGCTCGATCTGGATGCCTTGCGCCAGCCGGAAATTACCTTCTGGAGCGTGTGGCAGGGCACTGAACTGATGGGTTGCAGCGCCATCAAGGAACTGGATGCCGGCCACGGTGAGATCAAGTCGATGCGCACGGCCTCCGCACATCTGCGGAAGGGCGTGGCGGCGGCCCTGATGCGTCATATTCTTGAAGAGGCCGGGCGCCGCTCCTATCGGCGGTTGAGCCTGGAGACCGGGTCGGCAGAGGCGTTCGCGCCGGCCCGCAGCCTTTACGCCAGCTTCGGCTTCCAGTTCTGCGGGCCGTTCGCGGGCTATGTCGAAGATCCTTACAGCGTCTTCATGACAAGGGGATTGTAGGCCATGCGGCAATGCACCGGTCGTCGAAACGTTTCTGCAATACCTTGATATGTGACCCAATTCTCCTTGTGATTCGCCGGACTGTTGCAAGCCTCCTGATGGTGCCCGGCGCTATGCTATCTTCATCGCCCTGACGCGGAATTTCCGCTCCTGATTAGGAACGAGCCATGGCCCTGATGGACTTCATCAAGAAACAATTCATCGAGATCCTCGAATGGACCGAGGATGGAGACGAGGTGCTGGCCTGGCGCTTCCCGATGCAGGACCGCGAGATTATGAACGGCGGTTCGCTGACGGTGCGCGAGTCGCAGTTCGCGATATTCGTCAACGAGGGCAAGCTCGCCGATGCCTTCGGGCCCGGCCGCTACACCCTCAGCACCAATACGCTGCCGCTGCTGACTGACCTGAAGAACTGGGACAAACTGTTCCGCTCGCCGTTCAAGAGCGATGTGTATTTCTTCAGCAGCCGCCAGCGCCTGGATCAGCGCTGGGGCACGGCTCAGCCGGTGACGCTGCGCGACAAGGAATTTGGCGCGGTGCGGGTGCGCGCCTTCGGCAACTATTCGTACCAGATCGCCGATCCCAAGCTGTTCCATTCCCAGATCTCGGGCACCCGCGACGTCTACCGCATGGCGGATCTGGACGGGCAGTTGCGCGGGCTGGTATTGCAGGAGATGGCCAACGGCGTGGCCGCTTCCGGCATCGCCTTCCTCGACCTGGCCGCCAACCAGAACATGTTCGCCAAGGTGCTGAACGATGCGCTGACGCCTTCGTTCGCCGCTCTGGGCCTGAAGCTGGACTCGCTGACGGTGCAGAGCCTGTCGCTGCCGGACGAGTTGCAGAAGATTCTCGACCAGCGCATCGGCATGGGCATGGTCGGCAACGACATGGGCAAGTTCATGCAGTACCAGACGGCGCAGGCCATTCCGAAGATGGCCGAGGGCGCGGGCGGCAGCGGCATCGCCGGCGACGCGATGGGGCTGGGCGCGGGCGTGGCGCTGGGCCAGGTGCTGGCGCAGAACCTGCAAAAAGGCCTGAGCGGCGGCGCCGCTCCGGCGGCGGCCGTGGCGGAGACGGTCAAGGCCGACGACGTGGTCGCGACGCTGGAGAAGCTGCACGATCTCAAGACCAAGGGCATCCTCACCGATGCCGAATTCGACGCCAAAAAGGCCGAGTTGCTGAAAAAGCTGACCTGACGCCCCCGGGGGCCGATGGCGGCCGGAGCGGCCGCGGGCAGGGCCGGCGCAAGCCCGGCCCAGGTCTCCCGCCTGCCCCCCACAATGGCAGGCCCTATTGACAGGGCGGGGCGGTGTCCTTGCCGGATCCAGACCCCTGGATTTGAGCCGGTTCCGGACCGGGTGAATTGTTGCCGCTGTGTTAAAATCGAGGGATCAAAAAAATCCCGCGTCCGCATACCGCTGCGCTTGCTGCGGCCAACTGATTGCGCATGACCGAATTCGCCAAAGAAGTACTCTCAGTCAATCTCGAAGACGAGATGAAGCGCTCCTACCTCGATTACGCCATGAGCGTGATCGTGGGACGCGCCCTCCCCGATGCCCGCGACGGCCTCAAGCCGGTACACCGCCGCATCCTCTTCGCCCAGCAGCAGCTGAATAACGTCTGGAACCGCTCGTACATCAAGTGCGCGCGCGTGGTCGGCGACGTCATCGGCAAATACCATCCGCATGGCGATACCGCCGCCTACGATGCGCTGGTGCGCATGGCGCAGGAATTCTCCATGCGCTACCCGCTGATCGACGGCCAGGGCAACTTCGGCTCGGTCGACGGCGACATGGCGGCGGCGATGCGTTACACCGAGTGCCGCATGGCGCGCCTGACCTCGGAGATGCTGGCCGACATCGACTCCGAAACGGTCGATTTCGTCCCCAACTACGACGAGAAGGAAACCGAGCCCTCGGTCCTGCCGACGCGTATCCCGCAGCTGCTGGTCAACGGCTCCTCCGGAATCGCCGTGGGCATGGCCACCAACATCCCGCCGCACAACCTGAGCGAGGTGCTGGACGCCTGCATCGCGCTGATCGATAACCCGGACCTGGACCTGGCCGCGCTGATGAAGCTGGTGCCGGCGCCGGATTTCCCCACCGCCGGCCTGATCGTCGACGCCAGCGGGCTGGTCGATGCCTATACCCATGGCCGCGGCCGCATCGTGCTGCGCGCGCGCACCCACATCGAGACCTTCGAGCGGGGCGGCAGCGAGCGCGAATCGATCATCGTCACGGAGCTGCCATACCAGGTCAACAAGGCGCGCCTGCTGCAGCAGATCGTCGACCTGGTCAAGGACAAGCGCGTCGAGGGCATCGCCTCCGACGGCCTGCGCGACGAGTCCGATAAAGACGGCATGCGCGTGGTGATCGAGCTGCGCCGCGGCGAGAACGCCGAGGTGCTGCTCAACAACCTGTACCAGCACACCCAGCTGCAGACCGCGTTCAGCATGAACATGGTCGCACTCGACGGCGGCCAGCCCAAGACCCTGGGTCTCAAGGCCCTGCTGGAAATCTTCCTTCGCCACCGCCGTGAAGTGGTGACGCGGCGCACCCAGTACCTGCTGCGCAAGGCCCGCGAACGGGCGCATATCCTGGAAGGCCAGACCGTTGCCCTGGCCAATATCGACGAAGTCATCGCCCTGATCCGCCGTTCGCCCGGCCCGGCCGAAGCCAAGGCCGGACTGATCGGCCGCATCTGGCTGCCGGGACAGGTCGGCGCGATGCTGGAGCGCGCCGGCGCCGATTCCTCGCGCCCGCTCGACCTGCCGGCCGGCTATGGCTTGGTGGAAGGCGGCTATCGCCTATCCGAGGCCCAGGCCCAGGCCATCCTGGAACTGCGCCTGCAGCGCCTCACCGGCCTGGAGCAGGACAAGATCCACGAGGAATTCCGCGAACTGCTGGAATCGATCCTCGGCTACCTGGAAATCCTCGGTTCGGAAGCGCGTCTGCTGGAAGTGATCCGCGAGGAGTTGCTGGCGATCAAGGAACAGTACGGCGACGCCCGCCGCACCGAGATCAGCGAGTTCGCCCTCAACATCAACCGCGAGGACCTGATCGCGCCGCAGGAAATGATCGTGACCCTGTCGCACCAGGGCTACGTCAAATCGCAGCCGCAGTCCGAGTACCAGGTGCAGCATCGCGGCGGCCGCGGCAAGACCGCCGCCACCACCAAGGACGACGACTACGTGCAGGGCCTGTGGTCCGCGCATACGCACGACTGGCTGCTGTGCTTCTCCAGCCGCGGCCGGCTCTACTGGCTGCGCGTGTTCGAGCTGCCGGCCGGCGGCTCCGGCTCGCGCGGCAAGCCCTTCGTCAACCTGTTGCCGCTGGAAGAGGGCGAGCGCATCACCACGGTGCTGCCGGTGAAGAGTTTCGACACCGGCCACCATGTGTTCATGGCGACGCGCCGCGGCACAGTGAAGAAGACCCCGCTGGTGGATTTCTCGCGCCCGCGCGCGGCCGGCATCATCGCCGTGGACCTGCGCGTCGACGATGCCCTGGTCGGCGTGGCGCTGACCAACGGCGAAAACGACATCCTGCTGTTCTCGGACGGTGGCCGCGTCATCCGCTTCAACGAAAAGGATGTGCGTTCGATGGGCCGCGGCGCCACCGGCGTGCGCGGCATGCGCCTGCTCAAGTCCGGCGCGGCGGAAGACGAAGAGGCAGTGGCCGTTGACGGTGAGGCGGAGATTGAAGCCGAGGCCGAGACTGAAAGCACTGCCACGGCGTCCGTCGTTGCGCATGTCATCGCGCTGATTGTTGCGCGCCAGGGCGACATCCTCACCGTGTCCGAACAGGGCTATGGCAAGCGCACCCCGATCGACGGCTTCCCGCTGCGTGGCCGTGGCGGCCAGGGCGTCATCGCCCAGGCGCTGTCCGACAAGACCGGCGACCTCATCGGTGCGGTGGAAGTGGACGACACCCACGACATCATGTTGATCTCCGACGGCGGCCGCCTGATCCGCGTCGCGGCCAAGGAAATCAAGACGCTGGGCCGTAATACCCAGGGCGTGCGTGTAGCGCGGCCGACCGACGGCGACCGCCTGGTCAGCCTTGACCGCATGACGCCGGAAGTCGAGGCCGAGCCGGGCGAAGGTCCGATCGAAGGAGCGGGCGATGGAACTCAAGAGTCTGCACCCGAATGACGTCTTTCTTGTTTGAACAGTCCGCGCCATGGATGGCGCGGTCTTGTTCAGGACGAACCGCACTCTGATCTACTTTAACTTTATCTGGTAATTGACTGAAATGAGTAGAGTATTCAACTTCAGCGCCGGTCCTGCCACGCTGCCTTTGAGCGTGCTGCAGCAAGTCCAGTCCGAGCTGCTCGACTGGCACGGCAGCGGCATGTCGGTGATGGAGATGAGCCATCGCGACAAGGACTTCATGTCCATCGCCGCCGAGGCCGAGAAGGACCTGCGCGAGTTGCTCGGCGTTCCGTCGAATTACAAGGTGCTGTTCATGCAGGGCGGCGCCATGGGGCAGTTCGCGGCGGTGCCGATGAACCTGCTGCGCGGCAAGAGCAGCGCCGATTACGTCGTCACCGGCTCCTGGAGCGTCAAGGCGATCAAGGAAGTGGCGCGCTACGGCAAGGCCAACACCGCTGCCAAGCCGGCGGAAAGCAAGTTCAACCACATTCCCGAGCGTTCTACCTGGAAGCTCGATCCGGATGCCGCCTACGTCTACTACACCCCCAACGAGACCATTGAGGGCGTGGAATTCGGCTGGGTTCCGGAAGTGGGGCATGTGCCGCTGGTGGCCGATTTCTCCTCCACCTTCTTGTCGCGTCCTCTGGATGTGTCGAAATTCGGCCTGATCTACGCCGGCGCGCAGAAAAACGCCGGAGCGGCCGGCATCACCTTCGTCATCGTGCGCGAGGATCTGCTGGGTCAGGCCCTGCCGGCGACGCCGTCGGTATTCGACTACAAGCAGATGGCCGACAACGAGTCGATGCTGAACACGCCGCCGTGCTTCGCCTGGTACGTGTCCGGCCTGGTGTTCAAGTGGCTCAAGAGCGAGGGCGGACTGGTCAAGGTGGGCGAGCGCAACCAGCGCAAGGCGGCGCTGCTGTACGACCTGATCGACAGCCAGTCGTTCTACCGCAACCCGGTGGCCAAGCCGGACCGCTCCTGGATGAACGTGGTGTTCACCCTGGCCAATCCGGAACTGGACGCCGATTTCCTCAAGGGCGCCGTCAAGGCCGGCCTGCCGGGCTTGAAGGGCCATCGTTCGGTCGGCGGCATGCGCGCCAGCATCTACAACGCCATGCCCGAAGCCGGAGTGCAGGCGCTGGTCGATTACATGAAGGAATTCGCGCGCACGCGGGCATAAACGCCCGCTGCGGAGGTCTTGAGATCCCCATGCGTTCCGTTGCGGTGTACTGCGGTTCCAACCCAGGCTCGAATCCGGCATTCCGGCTGGCGGCGGAGGTTTTGGGCCGTACACTGGCCCAAGCCGCCTGCACCGTGGTCTACGGCGGCAGCCACAGCGGCCTGATGGGCGTGGTGGCGAACGCCGCCCTGGAAGCCGGCGGCAAGGTCGTCGGCATCATTCCGGGCGCCCTGGCCACCCGGGAAATCGTCCACGGCGGCCTGTCCGAGCTGCAGATCGTCAACAGCATGCATGAGCGCAAGGCGCGCATGAACGAGCTTTCCGAGGGCTTCGTCGCGTTGCCGGGCGGTATCGGCACGCTGGACGAAATCGTCGAGATGTTCACCTGGACCCAGCTCGGCATCCACAGCAAGCCCTGCGCCTTCCTCAATATCGACGGTTATTACGATAACCTGCTGGCCTTCCTGCGCACCATGGTGGAGCAGGGCTTCCTGCGCCAGGCGCAGTTCGATCAGCTGGTCGTGGTCGCGCGGGTCGAGGAACTGCTGCCGCGGCTCGCGGCGGCACGGCCGCATCCCGCCGGACAGCGGGGGGAGCCGGCCATCGGGACCCCAAATGGTCCCGTGCCCGGGTCTGTGCCCGCCCCCTGAGATTTCGCTCCCGGTGCGCGGACCGGCACAATAGCGCCCCTTGCGCGATTCGATCTTCAGACAGCCCCAGGAATCCCCGATGTTCAAGGTCAAGACTCTCAACAACATCTCCGTCTACGGCCTGGAGCGGCTGCCGCGCGACCGTTACGAGGTGGCCTCGGACATCCAGAACCCGGATGCGTTGCTGGTGCGCTCGGCCGATCTGCACAAGGCCGAGATCCCGGCTTCGGTGAAGGCCATCGGTCGCGCCGGCGCCGGCACCAACAACATCCCGGTGGCTGCGATGTCGGCGCGCGGCGTGCCGGTGTTCAACGCGCCCGGCGCCAACGCCAACGCGGTGAAAGAGCTGGTGCTGGCCTCGATGCTGGTAGTGGCGCGCAATATCGCGCCGGCGCTGGAGTTCGTGCGCGGCCTGTCCGGCGACGACAACGAGCTGCACAAGCTGGTCGAGGACGGCAAGAAGAATTACGTCGGCTTCGAACTGCCGGGCCGCACCCTGGGCGTGATCGGCCTTGGCGCCATCGGCGTGAAAGTCGCCAATGCCGCGCTGGAGTTGGGCATGGAAGTCTGGGGCTTCGATCCGGCGATGACCGTGCACAACGCCTGGCAGCTCAATTCCGGCGTGCGCCAGGCGCTGTCGGTGGACGACCTGGTGTCGAAGTCGCAGTTCATCTCGGTGCATGTGCCGCTGCTCGACGCGACGCGCAAGCTGATCAATGCCGAGCGCATCCGCTTGATGAAGAAGCCCGGGGTGGTGCTGAATTTCGCCCGTGCCGAAATCGTCGACGAGGATGCGGTGCTGGCGGCCCTGGCCGATGGCAGCCTGCGCGCCTACGCCTGCGATTTCCCCAGCAGCAAGTTCAAGGGCAACCCGAAGGTCATCGCCACGCCGCACCTGGGCGCATCGACCGGCGAGGCGGAGGATAACTGCGCCATCATGGTGGCCGACCAGCTGCGTGAATTCCTCGAATCCGGCAATGTGCGCAACTCGGTGAATTTCCCCGAGGCGGTGATGCCGCTGCCGCAGGGCAAGCAGCGCTTGGCCATCGTCAACGCCAACGTGCCGAACATGGTGGGCCAGATCACCACCGCGCTGGCGCAGCACCATATCAATATCGCCGATCTGCTCAACAAGTCGCGCGGCGAGCTGGCTTATACCCTGGTCGATGTGGACCAGGTGATTCCGGCCGAGCTGGTCGCGGATATCGCCAGGATCAAGGGCGTGCTGGCGACGCGCGTCATCATTTCGTAGAGAACGATCATGTCCAACGGCAATGAGGAACTGGGCAAGGCCCGCGCGCAGATCGACGCCATCGATACCGAGCTGCAGGCGCTGATTTCGCAGCGCGCCCGGGTGGCCGAGCAGGTGCGCGAGATCAAGGAAAGAAACGGCGGTGCGGTCGGCGATCATTACCGCCCGGCGCGCGAGGCCGAGGTGTTGAAGCGCGCCATGGCGCGCAATCAGGGGCCGCTGCCGGACGAGATGATGGCGCACCTGATGCGCGAGATCATGTCGGCCTGCCTGGCGCTGGAATCGCCGCTGTCGGTGAGCTACCTCGGCCCCGAGGGCACTTACACCCAGGCCGCGGTGTACAAGCATTTCGGCCACCAGGTGGCGGCGCGCGCGGTATCGGCGATCGACGAGATCTTCCGCGACGTGGAATCCGGCATCGCCGCCTATGGTGTGGTGCCGATCGAGAATTCGACCGAGGGCGTGGTCACCAGCACGCTCGACCTGCTGGCCAACACGCCGTTGTCGATCTGCGGCGAAGTGTGGCTGCCGGTGCATCACCAGCTGCTGACGCGGCATGAGAGCTTCGAGGATGTGCAGGTGATCTATGCCCACCCGCAGTCCTTCGCCCAGTGCCGGCGCTGGCTCGACACGCGCCTGCCCGGCGCGGCGCGCGAGCCCATGGCCAGCAATGGCGCCGCCGCCAAGCGGGGGGCGTTGAGCGGGCAGGGCGCGGCCATCGCCAGCGCCGCCGCCGGCGAGCTGTACGGCCTGCGCGTGCTCGCCGCCAACGTCGAGGACGACCCCAACAACACCACGCGCTTCCTGGTGATCGGCCGGCAGAATCCGGAAGCCACCGGGGCCGACCGCACCTCGCTGGTCTGCTCGGCGTTGAGCGGCGGCGAAGCCGGGGCGCTGTTCCGCCTGCTCGAGCCGTTCGCCGCCGCCAGCATCAACCTGAGCAAGATCGAGTCGCGTCCCAGCCGCCGCGGCGTGTGGGACTACAATTTCTTCCTCGATCTGGAAGGCCATGGCTCCGAAGCGCATGTGGCGCAGGCTTTGGAGGAAGTGCGCAAGCGCTCCGCCTTCTTCAAAATACTCGGCTCCTATCCGCGGGCGGTGATGTGATGAGTGGTAGCAAAGAGACTTTGCCGTTCCTCGAATTCGTCGCCCCCGGCGTAAAAGAGCTGCACCCCTATGAGCCGGGCATGCCGGTGGAAGAATTGCAGCGCCGCCTGGGCGTGAGCAATGCCATCAAGCTGGCCTCCAACGAGAACCCGCTCGGCCCCAGCCCGAAAGTGAAAGCGGCGCTCGCTGCAGCCTCGGAAGGCAACCTGGCGCTGTATCCGGACGACGGCGGCTTCCGTCTCAAGGCCAAGCTGGCGGCATTGCATGGCGTCGGATCGGAATCGATCACCCTGTGCAACGGCTCCAACACCCTGCTCGACCTGGTCGCCCGCGTGTTTCTCGGTCCGGGCCGCGCAGCGATGTATTCCAAGTACGCCTTCGCCGTCTACCCGCTGGTGACGCTGGCGCAGGGCGCCGAGGCCATCGTGGTGCCGGCGCTCGCCGCCGACAGCGACATGCCCTACGGCGACGACCTCGACGCCATGCTGCGCATGTTGCGCCCGGATGTGGCGGTGATCTTCATCGCCACCCCCAACAACCCGACCGGAACCTGGATCGAAGCCGGTGCCTTCGAGCGCTTCATGGAGCAGGTGCCGTCGCACACAGTGGTGGTGCTGGACGAGGCTTACCACCATTTCCAGGACCCGGCGCAGCGTATCGACAGCGATGGGCTGATGCGACGCTATCCCAACCTGATGATCACGCGCACCTTCTCCAAGGTGCATGGCATCGCCGCGCTGCGCATCGGCTACGGCGTCGCACATCCGGCATTGACCGACCTGCTGCATCGCGTGCGCCAGCCCTTCAACAACGGCTCGCTGGCCCTGCTGGCGGCGGAGCTGGCGCTGGAAGACAACGAGCATGTCGCCCGCTGCGTGCAGCTCAATACGCAGGAGCGCACGCGCGTCGCCAAGGCGCTGCAGGACATGGGTCTGCGGGTCCTGCCGACCCAGGCGAACTTCGTCACGGTGGATTTCGGCCGGCCTTCCGCACCGATCCACCAGGCGCTGCTGGAACAGGGCGTGATCGTGCGGCCGATGGGCTCCTACCTGCTGCCGAATTTCCTGCGCGTCAGCATCGGCACCGAGGCGGAGAATGACCGCTTCCTCGCCTCGCTCAGGAAAGCACTGCAGGCATGAGACGCCGCTCGTGTAATTTTGAGAGGCATGGCCTGTTCTCATGCCTGCGCCGACTCGCGACGCTAGGATCCCCACGCTGCGCGTGGGGCCCTTCCACGCTGCTCACGGCGGCTCCGTGAGCGGACACGGACACGCGCCAATCCGCCGTCTGGCCGTCATCGGCCTCGGCCTGATCGGCGGCTCGCTGGCGCGGGCCCTGCGCGCCGCTGGTGCGGTCGGTTCCATCGCAGGCTTCGATACCGATCCCGAGCAGGTGCGCCAGGCGCAGACCCTGGGCGTGATCGAGATTGCCGCGACCAGCGCCGAGCAGGCGGTGAAGGGCGCCGACGTGGTGCTGATCGCGGTGCCGGTGCTGGCCACCGGCGCGGCCCTGCGCGCCTGCGCCCCGGCGTTGAAGCCGGAGATGATCATCACCGACGTTGGCAGCACCAAGCAGTCGGTGCTGGCGGCGGCGCGGGAAGTGTTCGGCGACCTGCCGCCGCGCTTCGTGCCGGCGCATCCCATCGCCGGCACCGAAAAGAGCGGCGTGGCCCATTCGCACGCTGAACTGTTCCGCGGCCACCGCGTGATCCTGACGCCGCATGAGCGCCAGGACGAAGCGGCGCAAGGGCAGGTGGCCTGGCTGTGGCAGGCCACCGGCGCGCGCGTGGTGACCATGGAGCCGCAGCGCCACGACCAGATTTTCGCCGCCACCTCGCATCTGCCGCACCTGCTGGCTTACAGCTTCGTCGACATGCTGGGGCGGCTCGAAGGCGCCGAGGCCGACCTGTTTCCCAATGCCGGCGGCGGCTTCCGCGATTTCACCCGCATCGCCTCCAGCAGCCCGCGCATGTGGCACGACATCCTGCGCGCCAACGCGCAGCCGGTGGCGGAACTGTTGCGCCGGCAGATCGCCGAGCTGCAGGAACTGCACGAGCTGATCGAACAACAGCGCTGGGACGCCCTGCTCGGCATTTTCGAGCGCGCCCGCGCGGCCCGCGAAAGGCATTTGGCGCGGATCGAGTGAACCTTGCGTCGTACCGGCACAAGCCGGTACCCAGGAAGTTCGCCCGCTGCGCAACCCCGGCTTTCGCCGGGATGACGATTGCTGTGATCGCGACGCAACGGGAAATGGACTAAGCTGCCGCGCCCGAAAGTTCGCAACCGATTTCCTGTTTCAGCCAGAATTCCCTATGTCCGAAGTCACCTTCATCGTCCATCCCGGCGGCTCGTTTTCCGGCACGGTTCGCGTGCCCGGCGACAAATCGATCTCGCACCGCGCGGTGATGCTGGCTTCACTGGCCGAGGGCCAGTCGGAAGTGCGCGGCTTCCTCACCGGCGAGGACTGCCTGAGCACCATGAAGGCGTTCCGTGCCATGGGGGTGCGCATCGACCAGCTGGCGGAAACCCATCTGCGCGTCCACGGCGTCGGCCTGCATGGCCTGCGTGAGCCGGCGCAGGCGCTCGATCTGGGCAACTCCGGCACTTCGATGCGGCTGATGACCGGCCTGCTGGCGGCCCAGAATTTCCCCAGCACCCTGATCGGCGACGAGTCGCTGTCGCGGCGGCCGATGCGGCGCATCGTCGATCCGCTGCGGCAGATGGGCGCGCAGATCGAAACCACCGCGCGCAATACCGCGCCGCTGCGCATCCAGGCCGCTGCGGGCGGCCTCGGCGGCATCAGCTACAAGTCGCCGGTGGCCAGCGCCCAGGTCAAGTCCGGCATCCTGCTGGCGGGCCTGTACGCCAAGGGGCGCACCGAGGTATTCGAGCCGGAGCCTTCGCGCGATCACACCGAGCGCATGCTGCGCGCCTTCGGCGTCCAGGTCGATGCCGCGCCGGGCAGGGCGGCGGTGGTGAGCGGACAGGCGCTGCGCGCCAGCGACGTCGAGGTGCCGGCGGATATTTCCTCGGCCACCTTTTTCATGCTCGGCGCGGCCATCGTGCCGGGCTCGGAGCTGCTGCTCAGCGATGTCGGCATCAATCCCACCCGTACCGGCGTGATCGAGATCCTGCGCCGCATGGGCGCCGACATCGATCTGCTGAATCAGCGCCATTTCGGCGGCGAGCCGGTGGCGGACCTGCGCGTGCGCGGCCGGCGGCTGCACGGCATCGACGTGGATCACGTCTTGGTCGCCAATGCCATCGACGAATTTCCCGCGATTTTCGTTGCCGCCGCCTGCGCCCGGGGTGAAACCGTCGTCACCGGGGCCGCCGAGCTGCGGGTCAAGGAGAGCGACCGCATCCAGGCCATGTGCGATGGCCTGCAGGCCCTGGGCATCTCGGCGCTGGCGCAGCCGGACGGCGCGCGCATTACCGGCGGCCGCATGCAGGGCGCCACGGTGGACTCGAAAGGGGATCACCGCATCGCCATGTCCTTCGCCGTCGCCGCGCTGCGGGCGGAACAGCCGATCCGTATCCTCGACTGCGCCAACGTCAATACCTCTTTCCCCGGCTTCGCCGATCTGGCTGCGTCGGCCGGATTGAACATCGTGGTGCAGGGCTGAGCATGAGCGCTCTGCCGCCGGTCATTGCCGTGGACGGCCCCAGCGGCGTCGGCAAGGGCATGGTGACGCGCTGGCTGGCGCACGAACTGGGCTGGCACCGGCTCGACAGCGGCGCCCTCTATCGCATCCTGGCCCTGGCCGCGCAGCGGGCCGGGATTTCCCACGAGCGGCCCGAAGCCGTGGCGGCACTGGCGCCGGGCCTTGATATCCGCTTCGTCGGCACCACTGAAGCGGACGAGGCGATCCTGGTCGATGGCGAGGACTGGACCAGCGCAATCCGCGCCGAATCGACCGGCGGCCTGGCCTCGCACATCGCTTCGGCCGAGCCGGTGCGGGCGGCCCTGCTGCAGCGTCAGCGGGACTTCCGCCAGGCTCCCGGGCTGGTAGGCGATGGCCGCGACATGGGCACGGTGATATTCCCCGATGCGAGGCTGAAAATCTTCCTCGATGCCAGTGCCGAGGCCAGGGCTGAGCGGCGCTGGCGTCAGTTGAGCCAAGCTGGTGTAAATGCTAAACTGTTAGACCTGTGTGATGAAGTACGCGCCCGCGACGAACGCGACCGCAAGCGAGCCATAGCGCCGCTTGCCCCAGCCGCCGACGCCATAGTCGTGGATTCCACGCAGATGAAACCGGACGAAGTTCTGGCGGAAGTCGGGTGTTTGCTGCGTGATCGCGGCATTTCCCGTTGATTTCATACCGTTCAGCGCCGTTCGGGGATTTGGATCAAGAATTCTGCAGTAAGGATTTGGCAGCAAAGGATTTGGGTTGCAAGGATGCCGCCCATTCGTAATCGGACCCCGGTAGCAGGACGCCGCCAGGAAGTTGTCAACCAACCAAGAGTGTTTTGAATGATCGAGAGTTTTGCTGAACTGTTTGAACAAAGCCTGAAGGGCGGCCAGTCCATGCAGCCCGGCACCATCGTCAGCGCGATCGTGCTGGAAGTGAAGCCGGACGTCGTGATTGTCGACGCGGGCCTCAAGTCCGAAGGCGTCATCCCCATCCAGGAATTCCAGATCGATGGCGCGGAAGCCACGGTAGCCGTCGGCGACCGCATCGAAGTAGCCCTGGAGACGGTTGAGGACGGTTTTGGCGAAACCCGTTTCAGCAAGGAAAAGGCTGAACGCATCCGCACCTGGGACCGCCTCACCAAGGCGTTCGAGGGCAAGGAAACGGTCATCGGCACGATCACCGGCAAGGTCAAGGGCGGCTTCACCGTCGATATCGGTAATGTCCGCGCGTTCCTGCCGGGCTCGCTGGTCGACGTCCGTCCGGTGCGCGACACCGCCTACCTGGAAGGCAAGCCGCTCGAGTTCAAGGTCATCAAGCTCGACCGCCTGCGCAACAACGTCGTCGTCTCCCGCCGCGAAGTGCTCGAAGCCGAGTACAGCGCCGAGCGCGACATGCTGCTGGAAAAGCTGCAGGAAGGCGCGATCCTCCGCGGCGTGGTCAAGAACCTGGTCGAATACGGCGCGTTCGTGGACCTCGGCGGCATCGACGGCCTGCTGCACATCACCGACATGACCTGGAAGCGCATCAAGGATCCGGCGGAAGTGGTCACCGTCGGCACCGAGATCGAAGTCAAGGTCCTGAAGTACGACCGCGAGCGTCGCCGCGTGTCGCTGGGCCTGAAGCAGCTGGGCGCCGACCCCTGGGTCGACATCGCCCGCCGCTACCCGGAAAAGACCCGCCTGTTCGGCAAGATCACCAACATCACCGATTACGGCGCGTTCGTCGAAATCGAGCCGGGTGTCGAGGGTCTGGTGCACGTTTCCGAAATGGACTGGACCAACAAGAACGTCAACCCGGGCAAGGTGGTTCACCTCGGCGACGAAGTCGAAGTCATGATCCTCGACATCGACGAAGAGCGCCGCCGCATTTCGCTGGGTATGAAGCAGTGCCAGCCGAATCCGTGGGAAGAGTTCGCGCAGAACTTCCAGAAGGGCGACCGCGTCCATGGCGCCATCAAGTCGATCACCGACTTCGGCATCTTCATCGGCCTGGACGGCGGCATCGACGGTCTGGTGCACCTGTCCGATCTGGACTGGAACGAAGCCGGCGAGCAGGCCGTGCGCCGCTACAGCAAGGGCCAGGAAGTCGAGGCCGTGGTTCTGGCCATCGATGGCTCGCGCGAGCGCATCTCCCTGGGCGTGAAGCAGATGCAGCAGGATCCGCTCACCATGTTCCTGGCCGACAACCAGAAAGGTTCGATGGTCAAGGGCATCGTCAAGGCGGTTGATGCCAAGGGCGCCAACATCGAGCTGGCTGGCGGCGTCGAGGCCTACATCAAGGCCGGCGACCTGTCACGCGATCGCGTCGAGGATGCCACCAAGGTTCTGAAGGAAGGCGACACGCTGGAAGCGCGCTTCATCGGCGTGGACCGCAAGAACCGCATCGTTACCCTGTCCGTCAAGGCCAAGGAAATCCAGGAAGAGGAAGAGACTGTGGCCGAGTACAGCCGCAACGCCTCCACTGGCAAGACCAGCCTGGGCGACCTGCTGAAGGAACAGATCGGCGGCAACGATCGTTGATCCTCTGGCGGTAAGTTGTTGAATAAAGGGCCGTGGAAACACGGCCCTTTTTTATTACGCCCCTTTCAAGCATCGTCATTGCCGCGATGGCGGAAATCCAGTTTCTACGCCTTTATTTAGTGAAATTCACCTTGAAAACCCGCAAAAACTGGATTTCCGCCTACGCGGGGATGGTTGTTTTTCCAAGCGCAAATGCCCGCGCTTGGAAAAACAACCACTTGCAAGCGCCCGGTTTTTTCTTTATTGTAAAATCAATCGCTTAAGTCTTGCTGAGCCCATGACCAAGTCTGAGCTGATCGAATCTCTCGCCCTCAAGCAAACCCATCTGATGCAGAAGGATGTGGAGCTTGCGGTCAAACTCGTCCTCGACCATGTCAGCAATGCGCTGGCGCAGCAGGAGCGCGTGGAAATCCGCGGCTTCGGCAGCTTCGCGCTGCACAGCCGTCCGGCGCGCGTCGGGCGCAATCCCAAGACCGGCGAAGCGGTAGGCATTCCGGCCAAGCATGTGCCGCACTTCAAGCCCGGCAAGGAAATGCGCGAGCGTGTCAACCTGACCCGCCAGGAGGAAGACGCAGCTGCTGCGGCCGCCGGCACTGGGACGCCGTAATGCTGCGCATCGTGGTGGTGATGGTGCTGCTGGCGGTGTTCATCGCCGGCGCCGCCCTCGGTTACTTCAACGCCACCCCGGTCAGCTTCAACTACCTGTTCGGCGCGGTGGAAGTGCGCCTGGTGGTGTTGATCGTCTTCACTTTCGTGCTTGCGGCCCTGCTCACCCTGCTGCTCTGCGCCGGGCGCATCCTGGGCCTGTCCGGAGAGGCGCGCCGCCTGCGCCGCCAGCTGCGGGACGCCGAGACCGAGCTGAAAAACCTGCGTAATCTGCCCCTCACGCCGCCTCGCTGATGTTCGACAGCACCATCGCCTGGCTGCTGCTGCCGCTGGGAGTGGCTCTGGGTCTGGCCTGGGCGCGCAATCGCCCTGCCGCGGGCGGCGAGCCGGCTTCGCGTGAAGACACCCTGGCCGGGCTCAACAGCCTGGCCAACGACAATGCCGACCAAGCCATCGCGGCCCTGAGCCGGGCCGCCGATGCCGAGCCGGCCGCTGAACTGCAGCTCACTCTGGGCGCCCTGTTCCGCAAGCGCGGCGAAATCGACCGCGCCATCCAGTTACATGAGGCCATTCTGGCGCGCAACGACCTGCCGCGGAAGATTGCCGATGCGGCGCGGATCGAGCTGGCGCAGGACTATCTCAAGGCCGGTTTGCTGGATCGCGCGGAATCCCTGCTGCAAGGCATGGAGGGCACCAGCGCCCAGTTGTCCGGTGCGCTGGAACTGCTGCTCGATCTCTACGAACAGGCGCGGGACTGGCCCCAGGCGATCGAAACCGCGCGGCGCCTGCAATCGGTAAAAGGGCAGAGTTCGGCGATGCGCATCGCGCAGTACTGGTGCGAGCTGGCCGACACTGCCCAGCACGGCGGCGATAGCGCCAAGGCCTCGCACGACCTGCAAAACGCCTTGGAGCAGAACCCGGAATGCGTGCGCGCCAGCATCGCCCAGGCGGTATTGGCGGAAGCCGCCAAGGACTGGGCCGCGGCCATCAAGGCCTATTGGCGCGCCATGCAGCAGGACGGCCGCTTCTTTACCGAGGTGGTTCCGGCGATGGAACGCTGTTACGCGGCGACGGGCGACAAGCGCGGCTATGCGCAGTTTCTCGACGAGGCGGAAACCTCGCTCACCCAATCCCCGGCGCCGGCCCTGGTCAAGGCACGCTGGCTGCTGGCCCAGGGCCAGGACCTGCGCGATTACTTCGGCGAGCACCTGGCGCGGAAACCGACCCGCCAGGGCATGCTGCTGTGGCTGGACGGCGGCGTGAACGAAGAGGGCGCGCCGCCGTGGCTGCAGACCATGCGCGAATCCCTCAAGAAATCCCTGCAGGCGCTGCCGCGCTACACCTGCACCAGCTGCGGCTTGCAGCCGAGCATGCTGTTCTGGCAATGCCCCAAGTGCAAGCGCTGGGAAACGGTGGTGCCGGTGGAGGAGAAGCTTTGAAGCAGCGGTCAGTGATTAGTGATTAGTGGTCAGTTAAAGCATCTGTGCCTGCTGTTACTAACTACTAACCACTGCTTTTTCACCCCCGCTGCAGGGCCCGCAGCTGCTCTTTCGGGATGGTGTCGATCAGCTGCTTGCGCCGCGCCTGCAGTTTGGCCCGGTCATCGTCGTTGATGCTGGCCACGCGCAGGCCTGCGTTGAGCTGTTCGATGGCGCCGCGCAGGTCGCCGCGCTGGTACAGGTAGTTGGCAAGTTGGTATTGAGCCTCAGCGGTGTTGCCGCTGGCGCGGGCCGCGGCGGAGAGCAGGCGGTAGGTATCCGGGCGCGAACCCTGCTCCTGGTTATAGCTGAGCAACACCTGCCGCGCCTGATCCGGCTTGCCGGCGTTGATCAGGGCTTCGCCATATTTCTGGATGCCGGGCGAATAGCGCGGAAAGGCGGCGAAATTGCGCGCGTAGACGTTCAGCCCATCCTGGGTCTTGCCCATCTGCATCAGGATCTGCGCCTGCAGCAGCGCGATGTTGGGCTGCCTGGGATAGGCGTCGATCAGCGGCTGCAGCGCCGCCAGGGCCTGCTGGTTCTGATCGACGTTGGCCAGCGCGTAGGCGTAGCCGTAGTGATTCTCGGGCGTGTCGTGCCCGGCTTGCAGCTCGCCGGCGAAGTAGCCCTGCGCTTCGTTCGGCGAATCGGTTTCCAGCACCCGCGTGCGGGCGCGCATCAGGCCGAATTCGATCGAATCCTTGACCACGCGCGGACCGTACTGGGCGGCGCGTTCGGTGGCGTCGGCGATGCGCGCGGTGTTGACCGGGTGGGTCAGCAGGATTTCCGGCAGGCGATTGCCGTACAGGCGGGTCTGCTGCGACAGCTTGCCGAAGAAGGTGGCCATGGCCATCGGGTCATAGCCGGCGCCCGCCAGCTTGCGGATGCCGAAGCGGTCGGCTTCGCGCTCGTCGTCGCGGGAATAGGCCACCTGGCGCTGGTAGTTGATGCCCTGGCCGAGGGAGATCGCCCCGAGCACCACGTTAGGATTGGCGGAGCCGGCGATGATCGCCGCCAGCACGCCGATCCAGGTGGCGATGTCGGCCACCTGGGTATCGCCCGCGGCACGCGCCATGTGGCGCTGCGTGATGTGCGATTCCTCGTGGCCCATGACCCCGGCCAGCTCGCTCTCGTTCTGGGCGGCGACGATGGTGCCGGCGTTGATGTTGACGTAGCCGCCGGGCAGGGCGAAGGCGTTGATGCGATTGTCGGCGATCAGGTAGAAATTGAAGGATGGCGGGATCGGGTTGACCGTATCCGCCGCCGCTAGTTTCCAGCCGATATTGGATAGGTATTCGGTGATTTCAGGATCGTCGACGATGTAGTCGTACTGGTACATCTCCGCAACCACTTCGGCGCCCAGCTTGGCCTCTTCGGCGGGCGACAGACTGAGGTCGGCCGGGCTGCCGAGCTGGGGCAGGTCGATATCCTTCTGCGACAGGGCGGGTAGGGCCGTGAGCGCGAATACCAGACTGAGGACGAGGGCGGGCTTGAGCATGAAAAGGCTGCGGGACTCCATTATCGAAGTTTACGCTTAGAACCGGCATTTCGTGGGGAAGTTTCGGTTGCGACAGGTAAATTCGCACTCAAGGCGCGCCGCGTCCGCGGCGAAATGTTAAAATTGCGTTACCGCTTCAGCGGATTCGATCGCGCATGACCTGGGTGGATTACGTTTTTGTCGGGATCGTCCTCATTTCCGTGCTGATGGGTGCTCTGCGGGGCTTTGTCCGCGAGGCCCTGAGCCTTGCCACCTGGGTTGCCGCCTTTGTCGTGGCCCTGCGCTATGGGCCCGAAATCGCCGAACGCTTCAAACCGACCATCAGTTCCGTGCCGATCCGCATTGCCGCCGGGTATGCCGTGCCGTTTTTCCTGATCCTGCTGGCCGGGGGGCTGCTGATCCTGTTGGTCAGCTGGGCGGTGCGCGGAGTCGGCCTGGCGCCGGTAGACCGCATGCTCGGCTCCGGCTTCGGCCTGCTGCGCGGCGCCCTCATCGTGGTCGCCCTAGTGATACTGGCCGGGATGACCGCGGCGGGACGCGAGTCCTGGTGGCGCGAATCTATTTTAGTTCCGCAAATTCAACCAGTTGCAAAAGACGTGCAGGGCTTGATTCCAGCCAGATGGTTCGCATATTTGCAATCGCAGCAAGCTCCTCCCCAGGCCACCGTTTCCCAGCGAGAGAAATGATTCCATGTGCGGCATAGCCGGCGTCGTCGCCAAGCAACCGGTCAATCAGGAACTCTATGATGCTCTGACCATGTTGCAACACCGCGGGCAGGACGCCGCGGGCATCATCACCAACGAGGGCGACCGCCTGTTCCTGCACAAGGACAACGGCCTGGTCCGCGACGTGTTCCATTCCGACGACACCATGATCCGCCTGCGCGGCAACATGGGCGTCGGCCACGTGCGCTACCCGACCGCTGGCTGCAGTACCTCGGCCGAGGCGCAGCCGCTCTATACCAACACCCCGTTCGGCATCTGCCTGTCGCACAACGGCAACCTGACCAATGCCGAGCAGCTCAAGCACGAGCTGTTCGTCGAGGACCGCCGGCACCTGAATACCGATTCGGATTCGGAAGTGCTGCTCAACGTCTTCGCCCACGAACTGATGATGTGCGGCACCCTGCGGGTGACGCCGAACGAGGTGTTCGAAGCGGTGTCGCGGGTCCATGTGCGCGCCCGCGGCGCCTATGCCTGCGTTGCCCTGATCAGCGGCTACGGCATCGTCGGCTTCCGCGACCCCTTCGGCATCCGCCCAGTGGTCTACGGCCGCCGCGAAGGGCCTTACGGCACCGATTACATGATCGCCTCCGAGTCGGTGGCGCTGGACGCCGCCGGCTTCGAGCTGATCGCCGACATCGCCCCGGGCGAGGCGGTCTACATCACCCTCGACGGCAAGCTGCACAAGCGCCAGTGCGCGCAGAACCCAGTGTACTCGCCCTGCATCTTCGAGCACGTCTACCTGGCCCGCCCAGACTCGGTGATGGATGGCATCTACGTCTACAAGGCGCGCCTGCGCATGGGCGAGAAGCTGGCCGACAAGCTCCTGCGCGAGTGGCCGGATCACGACATCGACGTGGTCATCCCGATTCCGGATACCAGCCGCGTGGCCGGCGTCGAGCTGGCCATCCGCCTCGGCGTGAAATACCGCGAAGGCTTCGTCAAGAACCGCTACATCGGCCGCACCTTCATCATGCCGGGCCAGGCCCAGCGCAAGAAATCGGTGCGGCAGAAGCTCAACCCGATCGACCTCGAATTCAGCGGCAAGAACGTGCTGCTGGTGGACGATTCCATCGTCCGCGGCACGACCTCGAAAGAGATCATCCAGATGGCCCGCGACGCCGGGGCGAAGAAGGTCTATTTCGCCTCCGCCGCGCCGCCGGTGCGCTATCCCAATGTCTACGGCATCGACATGCCGACCTCCAGTGAGCTGGTGGCCCATGGCCGCAGCCACGCCGAGCTGGAGAAGCTGCTCGGCGCCGACCGCCTGATCTACCAGGACCTGGAAGACCTGATCGAAGCGGTGCGCCACAAGAACTCGAAGATCCAGCGTTTCGACACCTCGGTCTTCACCGGCGAGTACGTGACGCAGGACATCAACGAGGACTATCTCAACCAGCTCGAACTGTTCCGTTCCGACGCCGCCAGGGAAGCTCGGCGGGTGCGGGCGGGCAATGTGGTGATCGAGCTGCATAACGCCCGTTAGGATTACACCCCAGGCCGGCTGTACCTGTCGGTATCCGGCACTGTACCAACTGGTACGTAGTTGGCACTTTTTCATTGAACAAGTGACAGCAAAGTGGCAGGCTACCAGCTTGGTCCAAATTCATTGGGGGTACAAAGCAAATGCTTAACAGAGGATTGCTGCTGACGGGAGCCTTTTGGGCCTGCCTGGTGATGACGGGTTGTGCCGACACCGCGTCTGCGCCGGGGACTACGGCGCAGAAAACGGCAAATCAGGACGCTCCGGTTTGCGAGTCGGATACCGTCACCGGCTCGGCTGTTCACAAGGCCATCAACTGCACGGACGCGAACAGCAGCGGCGCGGATAGCGCCAGGGCACTGGTCGGGCCTCCCGGGGCCAAGTAACCGCTGATTGCCCGGTGCAAGGCACGCTGCCTTGCGGGCGCCAGCAGCGGCAGTCCGGATATTGCTGTTTGTCGTTTGTGGACGTAAAGTTACACCGCGCCGATTTGTAGCCAGCTTGCGGGGCGCGTAATAAATACTGCTAAAAGGGCGTAAAAAGCCCGTTTAGCGCCTGCTTGCGGGCTTTTTTGTTGCAATGAGGACTGTTGAAGCGATGACTGACGAATTCGATCCGGCCTGGGGCAGCGCCACTCTCGGTGTGCGCGCCGCCGAGCCGCGCACTGGCGAGCGCGAGCACTCCGCCGCCCTGCATCTGACTTCCTCCTTCGTGTTCGACAGCGCGGCACAGGCAGCCGCGGTATTCACCGGGCAGGAGCCCGGCAATATCTACTCGCGCTTCACCAATCCGACCGTGAACGCGTTCGAGAGGCGGCTGGCGGCCATGGAGGGCGCCGACAGCTGCGTAGCCACCGCCAGCGGCATGGCGGCGATCATGTCGATGCTGCTGGCCCTGCTCAAGGCGGGCGACCACCTGGTGGTGTCGCGCACGCTGTTTGGTTCGACCATCAACCTGCTCAATAACGTCTTCAGCCGTTTCGGCATCACCACCACCTATGTCGATCCGGCCGATATCGGCGCCTGGGCGGCGGCGATCCGTCCCAACACCAAGCTGCTGTTTGTCGAGACCCCCAACAACCCGCTGACCGACATCGCAGATATCCGCGCCGTGGCCGACGTGGCGCATGCGGCTGGCGCGCTGCTGGCGGTGGATAACTGCTTCCTCACCCCGGTGCTGCAGAAACCGCTGCAGCTCGGCGCGGATCTGGTGATCCACTCGGCGACGAAATACCTGGACGGGCAGGGCCGTTGCGTCGGCGGCGCCGTGCTGGGCGATGCCGAACGCGTCGGCAAGGACGTGTTCGGCTTCATGCGCACCGCCGGGCCCTGCATGAGCCCGTTCAACGCCTGGGTTTTCCTCAAGGGCCTGGAGACCCTGGGCCTGCGCATGCGCGCCCACTGCGAGGCGGCGCTGAAGCTGGCGCAGTGGCTGCAACAGCAGCCGGCGATCGAGCGCGTCTACTACCCCGGATTGCCGGATCATCCCCAGCACGAACTGGCCAAACGCCAGCAAAAGGGCTTCGGCGGCATCGTCGCCTTCGAGGTCAAGGGCGGGCGCGCGGCGGCATGGAAAGTGATCGACGCGGTGAAAATGATCTCCATCACCGCCAACCTGGGTGACACCCGCAGCACCATCACCCATCCGGCCAGCACCACGCATGGCCGCATCAGCGCCGAAGCGCGCCAGGCCGCCGGCATCAGCGAGAGCCTGGTGCGCGTTGCCGTGGGCCTGGAAGATATCGACGACATCATCGTCGACCTGGCGCGCGGCCTGGGTGGCTAGTTTGTCTGATCCGCGAGCCTCCGCTCCCGCGCTGGAACGTCTGCAGCAGTTATTGCTCGGCAGCAACGAAGCGACGCGGCCGGTAGCGCGGCTGGAACTGCCGCTCAAGCTGGATCACTTCATCACGCCGGCATCGCTGGCCCGCATGCGTGCGGCGGCGGTGCTGGTGCCGGTGCTCGATCACGCGGCCGGCGCCACCATCCTGCTGACCCGCCGCGCCGAGACGCTGCGCAATCACAAGGGCCAGATCAGTTTTCCCGGCGGCGGTCGCGACGAGGGTGATGCCAACCTGACCGCCACCGCCCTGCGTGAGGCGCATGAGGAAGTCGGCCTCGATCCGGCCCTGGTCCGCGTGATTGGCTACCTGGACGATTACCCGGTCCTCAGCGGCTACCGCATCACCCCGGTGGTGGGCGTGGTGCGCGAGGCCTTCATCCCGGTGATCGACCCGGGTGAAGTCGCCGAGACCTTCGAATTGCCCCTGGACGTGCTGCTGGCGGAAAAATCCTTCGAGCGCAAGATCCTGAGCCGGGAAGGTTTCAACGTGCCGTTCTTCGAGCTGAACCACGCCGGACACCGCATCTGGGGCGCCACCGCCGGCATCCTGTGGAACCTGCGGCAGAAGCTGCTGGACCGGCAGGACTCATGACCGAGCCTCTCGACCAGGCCCTGCGCCTGCAACTGGCCGCAGCGGCCGAGGGCTTCGACTGGACCGATCCCGCCGGCCTGTGGGACAAGCTGGCCGAGGAAATCCTGGAATTGCAGCAGGCTCCCGATGCCGCCAACCGGGCGGAGGAACTGGGCGACCTGCTGTTCATGGTGGTGAACCTGTCGCGCCACCTGGGGGTGGATGCGGCAGCAGCGCTGACGGCAGCCAATGCCAAGTTCAGCCGGCGCTACGCCTATATCCAGGAACGCTTATCCGAACTGCCGGTTCTGGGTGATCCCCTGCGACTGCAACGCATGGAAATCCTGTGGCAAGAGGCCAAGAAACTGGAGCGGTATAAAAAAACGGTTTAAGCTTCAAGCAATTAAGCGATATTATTAAGGGACAAAAAGCGATTAATTGCCACGTTCTCCGTCTTGCTTGAGCTCAAAGACAGGGGAATTGTTGTGCAGCGGGGGAGGATGGGCATGAGAATTGGCCTTGTAGTGGACTCGGCGTGTGACCTGCCGCAGGACTTCTGTCGCCAGCACAAGATCGTCATCCTGCCGGTCACCATTCACGTCGGCAAGGAAGAGTTCATCGATCGGCGCGATCCCGAGGCGACGCTGGAGTTTTACCGCCGCCATCTGACCAACGTGGCGCACGCCGAAACCGCGCCGCTCAGCGTGGCGCAGATTAAGGATCTGTTCCTGGAGCGCCTGGTTCTCGAGTACGACTTCGTGTTCTGCCTCACCGTCGCCAGTTCGCGCAGCCCGATTTTCGAAAACGCCACCCAGGCCTCGCTGAGCATTCTTTCCGAATACAAGCCGGTGCGCGCCCGCGCCGGCATGCCGGGGCCGTTCGCGTTGCGCGTGATCGACAGTCAGAACCTGTTCGCCGCCCAGGGCGTGCTGGCAGCCGAGGCGGCGCGCATGATCGGCGAGGGGCATACCCCCAACCGCATCCGCGAACGACTCGACAGCCTGATCCCGGCGCTGTACATGTACGGGCTGCCCAGCGATCTCTATCACCTGCGTTCCCGCGCTCACAAGAAAGGCGACAAGAGCGTGGGCTGGTTCAAGTACGCGGTGGGCATCGCCCTCGACTTCAAGCCCCTGATCCGCGCCCATCGCAACGAGACCGCTTCGATCGCCAGCATCCATCATTTTGACGAGGGATCGCGGCGCTTGTGCCAGTTTGCCTGTGAACGCATCCGCGCCGGGCTGCTGGCCCCTACGCTATGCGTCAGTTATGCCGGCGACCTGGAAAAGCTGGAGAAACTGCCCGGCTACCAGGAACTCAAGGCGGTGGCAAAGGAGTATGGGGTGGCGGTCTACGCCAGCGTCGCCAGCATCACCGCCTGCATCAACGTCGGCGAGGGCGCGCTGAACATCGGGTTCTGCGCGCCGGAGCACGAGTTTAAGTAGTTAATCTAATGCGTCGTAGAGGGCGATGTATTCCTGCGTGACGCGGTGACCCGGCTCGAGCTGGATCATCGGCAGGTGCCGCTCGTGGGATTCCTTGACCCGCACCGAACTCGACAGGGTCTGCTCCAGCACCGGCTGGCCTTCCTCGCGCAGTTCCGCCACCACCCGCGCCGGCAGCTTGGCGCGGCCCTGGAACTGGTTGACCACGATGCCCTCGATCTCCAGGTCGTCGTTGTGATCGGCGCGAATCTCTTTCAGGTTGTCGAGCAGGGTGTACAGGGCCTGGCGGGCGAATTCGTCGCAGTCGAAGGGGATCAGGCAGCGGTTGGCCGCGATCAGGGCGGAGCGGCTGTAGAAGTTCAGCGCCGGCGGCGTATCGATGAAGATCGCGTCGTAGCCCTTGAGCTTGTCCAGTGCCTGGCGCAGTTTCTGCACCTTCTGCTTGGCTTCCAGCTTGACCTGCAGGTCCTCCAGGCGTGTGTCGGAGGCCACCACGTCGAGGTTTTCGAACGGGGTATTGGTGGCGTAGGTGACGAAAGGCGGCGTCTGCAGCGAGAAGCCCAGGGTCGATTCGAAGAAATCGCCGATGGTGCGGTCGGCCTTGCCGGGCTTGCCGCCGAGCAGGTATTGGGTGGCATTGCCCTGGGTGTCGAGGTCGATCACGAGGGTGCGCAGGCCGCGCGAAGCCGCGATGGCGGCGAGATTGCAGACGATGGTGGTCTTGCCGACGCCACCTTTCTGGTTGAACACCACACGACGGATCATCCGGGAACTACTCCGAGCCAGGCGAAAAAATGGATTCTTGAAAAATGCCTTGCGGTCATTATCGCCAGTTTCGTGCCGGAACTGGCAATCGCCCCCAAAACTTTTGCAAAAGCCCGCCAGCGGCTACGATGCCCGACCCGGATATGCTCCGGGTTTTCCACGATTCAGAGGGCATTATTTCATGCTGAAACACAACAGCTACTTCAACGGCGCGGTCCAGTCCATCGGCTTCGAGCGCAACGGCCTACGCGCCACGGTCGGCGTCATTGCCGGCGGTGAGCAGCACCATTTCAATACCGCCGCGGCGGAGCGCATGACCGTGATCAGCGGCCTGCTGCGCGCCAACATCGGCGGCGCCTGGGCCAGTTTTGCGGCCGGCACTTACTTCGAGATCGGCGCCAACAGCGGCTTCGACGTGCAGGCGGTCGGCGGGCCTGCGGCTTATCTTTGCGAATTCCTCGCGTAAGAAATCAACTTGCGTCATCCCCGCGCAGGCGGGGATAAAAAAACAGGGGCGCCGAAGCGCCCCTGTTTCCGACAACTATGCGGCAGTCTTACGCGGCCAGCTGACGCAGCATGTAGTGCAGCACGCCGCCGTTCTCGTAGTACTCCCACTCCTTCGGCGTGTCGATGCGGACGCGCGCCTTGAAGCTGATGGTCTTGCCATCGCCCTTCTTGGCGTTCACCGTGACTTCCTTGGCGCCGTGCTTGAGGCCGACGATCTCGAACATCTCGGTGCCATCCAGGCCCAGGCTGCCGGCGTTCTCGCCATTGACGAAGTTCAGCGGGGCTACGCCCATGCCGACCAGGTTGGCGCGGTGGATGCGCTCGAAGCTTTCCGAGATCACCGCCTTGACGCCGAGCAGGATGGTGCCCTTGGCCGCCCAGTCGCGCGAGGAGCCGGTGCCGTATTCCTTGCCGGCCAACACCACCAGCGGGATCTTCTCCGCCTGATACTTCATCGCCGCGTCGTAGATCGACATCTGCTCGCCATCGGGCAGGTGCTTGGTCATGCCGCCTTCCACGCCCGGCACCATCTGGTTCTTGATGCGGGTGTTGGCAAAGGTGCCGCGCATCATGATTTCATGGTTGCCGCGGCGCGAGCCGAAGCTGTTGAAGTCGGCCTTGTGCACGCCGTGGGCTTCGAGGTACTTGCCGGCCGGGCCGTCCTTCTTGATGTCGCCGGCGGGAGAGATGTGGTCGGTGGTGATGGAGTCGGCCAGCAGCGCCAGGCAGCGCGCGCCGGTGATGGTGGGGATGCCCGGCTTGGTCTTGGTGATGCCGTCGAAGTAGGGCGGATTCTGCACGTAGGTGCTCTTCGAATCCCAGGGATAGGTCTCCGACTTGGCCACCTGGATCGACTGCCAGCGCGTGTCGCCGAGGAACACTTCGCCGTAGCTCGACTTGAACAGCTCGGCGGAGAGCGACTTGGCGATGGTTTCCTGGATTTCCTTCTGCGTCGGCCAGATGTCCTTCAGGTAGACCGGCTTGCCGTCCTTGCCGGTGCCGATGGCATCCTTGGCCAGGTCCATGTCGACGGTGCCGGCAAAGGCGTAGGCGACGACCAGCGGCGGGCTGGCGAGGTAGTTCATGCGCACGTCCTGGTGGACGCGGCCCTCGAAGTTGCGGTTGCCGGACAGCACCGCGGCGACCGAAAGCTTGTTGTCGCCGATGGCCTTGCCGATTGGCTCGTTGAGCGGGCCGGAGTTGCCGATGCAGGTGGTGCAGCCGTAGCCCACCAGGTTGAAGCCGGCGGCGTCCAGCTCGGTCAGCAGGTTGGCCTTCTTCAGGTACTCGGTGACCACCTTGGAGCCGGGGGCCAGCGAAGTCTTGACCCAGGGCTTGGTCTTCAGGCCCAGCGCCAGCGCCTTCTTCGCCACCAGGCCGGCGGCGATCAGCACCGCCGGGTTGGAGGTATTGGTGCAGGAGGTGATGGCGGCGATGACTACCGCGCCGTCCTTCAGGTCGTACTGCTGGCCGGCATCGCTGACCTTGGCCGCGCCGGCGGAGGGGCGCAGCTTCTGCTCGCCTTCAAAGGCCTTCTTGAAGTTCGGCCGCACGTCGGTCAGCAGCACGCGATCCTGCGGACGCTTGGGGCCGGCCATGGAGGGCAGGATGCTGGCCAGGTCCAGGTGCAGCACGTCGGTGTATTCGGCTTCCGGGGTTTCCGGGGTCCACCACAGGCTCTGCGCCTTGGCGTAAGCCTCGACCACCGCGATCTGGTCCTCGCTGCGGCCGGTCAGGCGCAGGTAGTTGAGGGTTTCGCCGTCGATCGGGAAGATGCCGCAGGTGGCGCCGTATTCCGGCGCCATGTTGGCGATGGTGCAGCGGTCGGCGGTCGCCAGGTTGCCCAGGCCGGGGCCGAAGAATTCGACGAACTTCTCCACCACGCCGCGCTTGCGCAGCATTTCGGTGATGGTCAGCACCAGGTCGGTGGCGGTGGCACCCTCGGGCAGCTTGCCGCTGAGGCGCACGCCGATCACGTCCGGCATCAGCATGGTGGAAGGCTGGCCGAGCATGGCGGCCTCGGCCTCGATGCCGCCCACGCCCCAGCCGAGCACGCCGATGCCGTTGACCATGGTGGTGTGGGAGTCGGTGCCGAAGCAGCTGTCCGGGTAGAGCAGGCCGTTCTTGTCGAACACCACACGGGCCAGGAACTCGATGTTGACCTGGTGCACGATGCCGGTATCGGGCGGCACCACCTTGAAGTTGTCGAATGCTTCCTGGCCCCAGCGCAGGAAGCTGTAGCGTTCCTTGTTGCGCTGGAATTCCAGCTTGGCGTTCAGATCGAACGCGTCGGCGGTGCCGTAATGGTCGACCATCACGGAATGGTCGATGACCAGCTCGGCTGGGCACAGCGGGTTGATTTTCTTGGCGTCGCCGCCGAGGCTCTTCATGGCGTCGCGCATGGCGGCGAAATCGACCACGCAGGGCACACCGGTGAAATCCTGCAGCACGACGCGCGCCGGCATGAAGGCAATTTCCTTCTGCGGCAGCTTCCTCAGGTCGGCGCCGGCCAGGGCTTCCACATCGGCCTTGGTGATGTTGACCCCGTCTTCGTGGCGGACGAGGTTTTCCAGGAGAATTTTGTAAGAATAGGGCAGGCGGGACAGCTTGAACTGCGGCTCGAGGGCCTTGAGACTGCAATACGAATAGGATTTGTCGCCGACTTTGAGACTGGACTTGGCGTTGAAGCTGTCCGACATGGTTCTTCTCCTGATAAAGATCTGGACACACACGCGCTGGGCGTGCCACGGCGACGCGAATTATAGCAAGGACAGTGCATGTTGAAGCGCATCAAAGGATTGAAAACGCTGGCGTTGGCGCTGTGTCTGGCGGCCTGCGGCGGTGGCAGCGGTGGTGGCACAAGTACGCTGGCGCCCGCCATTGGCGGGTTCAATGCCAGTGCAGCCGTGGTCAATAGTGGTGCAACGGTGACGCTGAGCTGGTCGATCAGCAATGCCTCGACAGTGCTGCTGCAGCCCGGCGCCATCGATGTCAGCAGTCGCAGCAGCTACCCGGTGACACCCACCGTCACCACCACCTATACCCTGCAAGCTAGCAGCAGCGCCGGCAGCG
Source organism: Nevskia soli (assembly GCA_026224805.1). Lineage (GTDB taxonomy): Bacteria > Pseudomonadota > Gammaproteobacteria > Nevskiales > Nevskiaceae > Nevskia > Nevskia soli_A. The sequence goes on along the minus strand of JAMFRN010000181.1, from coordinate 6,112 downwards.
TCCAGGCCAGCACTTCGGTGCGGGTCTACAGCTGGAGCGCGCTGGGCAGCGCCCTTGACGGCTTTCTCTCCAGTTCCAGCAATCCGCCGTCGGGCACGGTGGCCGGCTACAGCTTCCTGCTCTTCAACCGCAGCGGCACGCTGTATACCCGCTCGGGCGGCAATCAGAGCCTGTCGACGGTCGAAATGCTGGCCTCGGCCAGCAAGCTGCCGTCCTCCGCGGCGATTCTGACCCTGGTCGACCAGGGCAAGCTGAATCTCGACACGCCCATCGCCACCTATCTGAACAGCGCCGGCAACCCCATCACCTGGCCCAGCGACAAGGCGCTCATTACCATGCGCATGCTGCTGGCGCACACCTCGGGCCTGCCGGGGCTCAACAACAACCAGCCCGGTTGCCTGAATCAGCCAACCGGCACCACCCTGCAACAGTGCGCGCAGAGCATTGCCAATGCCACTCTGGTGTACCAGCCCGGGGCGGAATTCAACTACGGCGGCGCGGATTATCAGGTCGCGGGCTACGTCGCCACGCTGATTGCGGGTGCGGCGAATTGGCAGGCCTTCTTCAACAGCGCCATCGCCGCGCCGCTAGGCGGTATTTCCAGCTTCAGCTACGGCGATGCCTCGACGGTGACCAACCCGCGCATCGCCGGCGGGGCGATGAGCGATGTGGCGGACTACGCCACTTTTCTGGGCATGGTGCAGGGTGGGGGCACCTTCAACGGCACGCAGGTGCTGTCGGCCTCGGCGATTTCGGTGCTGACGACCAACCAGATCGCGGGCTTGCCGGTGGCCTACACGCCGTTTTCTTCCAGTGCGGCGCCGGACTATCCGGGCTACGGGCTGGGTGTGTTCATTTCCGCTACGTCGTTGTACCCGGGCAGCCCGGGGCCGGAATTCAGCGATCCAGGCCTGTACGGCAGTACGCCCTGGTTCGACAACGGGTTGAATTACGGTGCGGTGCTACTGATCGACCAGGACACGCAAACCGGCCTGGACATGTGGAACGCAACACGGTCGCTGATCATCCAGCAGTTGAACGGGACTTCCAGCTAGGCCTCGATGTCCGCTTCAATGCTCTGCGCACTGGCGATCTCGCCGCCGCCGAGGCATTCCGCGCCGTCGTAGAGCACCAGGTACTGGCCGGCGGCGGCCGCGCGCTGCGGCTGCTCGAAATCGGCGACAACCGAGCCGTTGTCCAGCACGCGCACGCTGCATTGCTGCAGCGACTGGCGATGGCGGATGCGCGCCTGCAGTGGGTGTTCGAATTGGGCCGGCTGGCGGATCCAGTGGAACGGCGCCGCCGCGATGCGCCGCGACATCAGCCGCGGATGATCGGCGGCCTGCGAGACCAGCAGGGTATTGCGCGCGGCATCCTTGCCGATCACGTACCAGGGCGCCTCACGCGCACCGCGCTGGCCGCCGAGGGCCAGGCCGCGCCGCTGGCCGAGGGTGTAGTACATCAGCCCGCGATGCTCACCGATGACGCGGCCGGCGTCGTCTTCCATCGGCCCCGGGTTGGGTTGCAGATACTGCGACAGGAAGCCGCGGAATTCGCGCTCGCCGATGAAGCAGATGCCGGTGGAATCCTTGCGGCGGTGATTGGGCAGGCCGGCGCGGCGGGCGATCTCGCGCACCATCGGCTTGGTCAGGCCGCCGATGGGGAACAGCACGCGCTCGAAATGCTCGCGCGCCACCGCCGCCAGGAAATAGCTTTGGTCCTTGTTGTCGTCGACCGCGCGCAGCAGGCGCGGGCCGTCGGCCGCCTGTTCGATGCGCGCGTAGTGACCGGTGGCGACGAAGTCCGCGCCCAGCCGCAGGGCGTGCTCGCGGAACGGCTGGAACTTCACTTCGCGGTTGCACAGCACGTCGGGATTCGGCGTCTTGCCGGCGCGATAACCGGCGAGGAAATGATCGAACACGCGGGCACGGTATTCGGCGGAGAAATCGACGCGGTGCAGCGGAATGTCCAGTTCCTCGCACACCGCCCGTGCCGACTGGAAATCCTCGGCAGAGGTGCAATAGCCCTCCTCGTCCTCGGTCCAGTTGACCATGAACAGCGCCGACACACGGTAACCCTGCTCCTTCAGCAGCCACGCGCAAACGGCGGAATCGACGCCGCCGGAAAGGCCGACCACGACATGCGCAGCAGCCGTGCTCATGCTCGCTGTCCCGTCGCCGTGGACGCCGCGCGCGGCAGCAGCAGGAAACTCAGCAGCGGCACGGCGAGGGCTACTTTGGCGGTGTCGATGGCGTAGAACGTATTCAGCAGCGCCGGCACATCGAGAAGCTCTTCGCGCAGGCTGAAATAATCCAGCCCCATCCAGATCACCGAAGGCGCCGCGACCAGCATGGCCACGGGGAGCAGGCGCCGCGCGTACAGGCGCGACAGCACCCAGGCAAACGGCAGGCTCACCAGCACGACGACAAGGGTATGGAGCAGTTCGTACCAGAGCCAGAAGCGCGCATGCTCGTCGCCGATCAGGGACGACAGGAACGCAGGGGCATGCAGCGCCGTACCCAGGCCGATCACCTGCGGCAGCAGCACCGTGTAAAGCGCGGCGCCGACCAGCAGGACAAGAGCGCCCTGCAAGGGACTGCGGTCAAAGGGACTGGTCACGCGGCAATTATTACAGATGGTTGACCAGATCGAGCGGATAGCGCTTGCCGGCCAGGTAATCATCGACTCCGCGCAGCACCATCGGGCTGCGATGGCGTTCGGCGCAGGCCGCCAGCTCGTCGCGGCTCATCCACAGGGCGCGTTCGATGCCGCTGTCGAGCGGCTGCTGCGGATGGTGCCGCAGGGCTTTTGCGGCGAAGGCCACGCGCAGGAAGCCGTGATCGAGGTGCGCCGGCTTGTAGGCATAGAGGCCGAGCAGGGCGATCAGCTCTACCTCCCAGGCGCTTTCTTCCAGCGTTTCGCGCAGCGCGGCGGCGTAGAGGGTTTCGCCCTCGTCCCAGTGCCCGGCGGGCTGGTTCAGCACCAGGTCCTCGCCAGCGCGTTCCTCCACCAGCAGGAACCGCCCCTCGCGCTCGATCACGCAGGCGACCGTGATATGCGAATCCCAGCTCATTGGCCCGGCGCGCCGGGCAGGTTGCCCCGGTTGCGCAAGTGGTAGTAGCCGCGTGTATCCGGCTGGCCCAGGCCGCCGGCCTGCAAGATGTTGACCAGCTGCGGGTCGGCGTTAGGCTTGGCCTTGATCAGCACGTCGTAGTCGTAGCTGCGATTGGCCTGCAGATGGATTTCGCCACTGGCGTCCAGCGGCCCGGACAGGGTTTCGATCGCCACCTTGATGCTGTCGTCGCCGCCGCTGCCGGCGGCGGGCGGCTGGTTGCTGATGGTGCCCTTGAAATCGCCCAGCGGCAGCGGGTTCTTGCCCAGGGTGAAGGCCAGGCTGCGCAGTTCCACGATGCCACTGGCGGATTGGGGGATGCCGCCGCGCAGCTTCAGGCCGTCGATGTCGAAACGGGCCAGGCCATCCATCGGCACGAACGGAAACCCCGCCACGGCGGCCAGCGCCTTGATGCTGCCGTCACCGCGGATACCGGCGAGATTGATCCCGCCGAACACCAGGTCGGCGCGGCCCTTGAGGTTGAGTTCCTGGTTGCCGCCATCGACGTGGAAGCTGGCACGCAGGAGCGGCAGCCACCAGGGCTGGAAGCTCCAGCGCAGGTTTTGCAGCAGCGGCCGGCCGTTGATGCCCAGGGTTTGCATCTTGCCCTGATCGACGCTGCCTTCCACGCCGTAGAAATGGACCGGCGCGGTTGGCGAAGCGAACCAGGCGTAGAGAGTGGCGGCCGGAGCGGTGAGCAGCAGGGTCCACAGGAACACCAGCAGGCCGATCAGGATCAGGGTCCGTGCTTTCATTGCGCGCGCGTCAAGGTCAGGCGGGCGCTGACCGCCCCCGCTGTCGGACGCCGCTCGACGGCGATGTTGTCGATGCGCACGTTGTAGTGAGACTGCAGGTCATCCACCCAGCGCAGCAGCGCATCGAACGATACGTCGTCGATCCACACGCGCACCTGCTTGTCGCCGTCCGGATTGATGCGCGACAGCGGCTTGCCCAGAACGCCGTCCTTGCTCGCCTGATCCACCGCGGAGAGCAGTGAGACGTCGTTGCCGACGGCAAGCGTGCTGGCGGGCCGCGCCTGCTGCTGCGCGCCGATCTGCTCGATGCGCACCGCCATCGCGCGCGCCGACTCCAGCTCGTCGGCGCGGTGGCTGCGGGCCAGGGCGAAGGGCTGCCACAGCAGCAGCCAGATCAGCACCAGGGCCAGCACCAGGCTCGCCGCGGCGACCAGCAGTTGCTCACGCGACTGCAGCGCCTCGAAGCGCGCGCGCAGCGGCGCCAGCTGGCGATTGAGCTGCGCCAGTTGCGGTTCCAGCTGTTCGCGCAGGGATTTCATGAGCACTTGCCCGCGGTCAGCTTGAGGCGGATCTTGGCGCCGCTTTCGCTGGAATCGGCCGATTGCACGTCCATCACGGCGCAGCGATGGCTGGCATACCAGCCGCGCAGCTTTTCCAGCAGTTGCAGGTCGGTGCCGCTCAGATCGAGGAACAGGGCGCCCTCGCGATATTCGGCGTTGTTCAGCGTCAGTCCCGGAGTGGCGACCAGGCTGTCGGCGGCCTGCTGCAGCAGCGACAGCGGTCCGCCCTGGCCATTGCCGTGACTGAGGATCTGCGCTTGCTGCTCGACCTGGGTGCCGAGCGACACCGCGGCGACACGCTGGCCCGGGAACAGCTCGTTGAAGCGCATTTCATTGGCGCTCTGCTGCGCCGCCGCGGCATGCTTGAAGCGCAGCGCCTCGACCGTGTTGACGATGATGCCGAGCGCGAAGGCCACCGCCAGCAGGCCCGCGGCAAAGCGCCAGGGGCGCCAGAAACGGTCCAGGCTCTCGCGCTGCGAGTAGCCGCCCTGCAGCAGGTTGATGGCCTGCGCCAGGCGCAGATGCCGCACCATCGCCTCGAGGGGATGCTTGAAACCGGGCAGCAGCTCCAGGGGGCGCTGCAACGGTGTGTAGTCGATCTGCGAACCCATCGGCACCAGCACCCGCAGCGGGTGCGGCTTGCCGTTCTCGGCCAGTTGCAGGAACAGCTCGAAATCCTCCGGCACGCAGCTGAAGCCGTTGAATGCGCCGGTGCGGGCGGTCAGGTGATCGGGCTCGGGCAGAACCGTCCAGGGGCCGCCCTCGTCCCAGGGCAGCGCCAGGGTTTCGGGGATCAGAGCTTCGGGCAGGACGTTGTGCTCGCGGAACGGCGCCAGCCACTCCTGCATGTGCGAGTGCGAGGCCACTGCCACCGGGAAGGCGCCATCCGGCTGCCGCGGCCCCAGGGCGAAGTGCAGGGTTTCGACATCGTCGGCAAGCTGGTCCTCCAGCACGAACGGGGCGGCCTGCAGGACCTTGGCCGGCTGCCTGGCCGGCACCTTGACCTGGGTCAGCCGCACTTCCGCTCCGGGCACAAACACCACCAGCTTGCGGCCGCCGGCTTGGGCGATCACTTCGCGCAGGGGGGCCTCGCGCACGAACACGCTGGCGGGCGCCCCACCCAGGCCGTCGGTACTGACCACGGCATAGGGTGTCGGCGCGTCACCGGAAGGTTGACGCAGGCGGATATACAGGGTTTCGCGCACAGTAAGGCGGCGGGCTAGGACGGCTGATTATTCGGTATTGGTGCTATGAGCGAGCACGACGGATACGCCGCTGCTCGGCCGGTAGAGAACACTGTACAACGCGAGGCGACCGCTGCCAATGAAAACCTCGGCCTGCAGCTCGAAATAATTACTGTTGACGCTAATGGCGACCTGCCCCCCGGCGGTGCCGGCAACGGTGCTGCTGGGGATGAAGGCGAATTCACCGGTGCCGCTGATCTCGGTGGTGGCGGTGGCCGGCTGGGTCTTGCGCACGGCGATGAATTTCTCCACCGCCGCCGTGTTGGTGATATTGCTGGCCAGCGACAGCAGCACCGGCTCGGGAGCGGTGTTGATATTGATCGGTGTGACCGTGCCGGTGCCGGTGGAACCAGCGGGATTGGCAGGCAGGATGGGGACGGTGGAGCCGGGAGTAGTCACCGGCAGCGCCGCAACATAGGGTAGCAGGGCCGCGTACAGCTC
>JAMFRN010000180.1 GCA_026224805.1 Nevskia soli | reverse complement strand
GGGTGGGTAGAGCGCAGCGAAACCCACCCTACGCTGACTGGACCCAGCAGAGACGGTGGGTTACGCGCCTACGGCGCTAACCCACCCTACAAAAGCTTACCGAGAAACCGAATGAACGACGCACTCTCCACTCCCCCGCCCGCCGCGACCGCACAAGGCGCTGCTGCCATGACTCCGCGCGAGATCGTGCAGGAGCTTGACCGCCACATCGTCGGCCAGCAGGCCGCCAAGCGCGCCGTGGCCATCGCCCTGCGCAACCGCTGGCGCCGGCAGCAGACGCCGGAGGCAATCCGCGGCGAGATCACGCCGAAGAACATCCTGATGATCGGCCCCACCGGCGTCGGCAAGACCGAGATCGCGCGGCGCCTGGCCAAGCTGGCCAACGCGCCCTTCGTCAAGGTCGAGGCGACCAAGTTCACCGAGGTCGGCTATGTCGGCCGCGATGTCGATTCCATCATCCGTGAGCTGGTCGACGCGGCGGTGAAGCAGACCCGCGAGCAGGCGGTGATCCGGGTGCGGCCGCGCGCCGAAACCGCCGCCGAGGAGCGCGTGCTGGATGCGCTGCTGCCGCCGCCGCGCGATTTCGGCGAGGCCTCGACCCAGCGCGAGTCCGAGAACACCGCCGCGCGCCAGGTATTCCGCAAGCGCCTGCGCGAGGGCAAGCTGGACGAGACCGAGATCGAGGTGCGCCTGCAGTCCAACCCGGCGCAGATGCAGATCGTCGGGCCGCCCGGCATGGAGGAGATGACCAGCCAGCTGCAGGGCATGTTCAAGAACCTCGGCCAGACCCAGCAGAAGACCCGCAAGCTGAAGATCAGGGAAGCGCAGAAGCTGCTGCTCGACGAGGAAGCGGCCAAGCTGGTGGACGAGGAGGCGATCCGCATCGAGGCGCTGAAGAACGCCGAGGACAACGGCATCGTCTTCATCGACGAGCTGGACAAGGTGTGCAAGCGCGCCGAGTACAGCGGCGCCGACGTGTCGCGCGAGGGCGTGCAGCGCGACCTGCTGCCGCTGGTGGAGGGCTGCACCATTTCCACCAAGTACGGGTCGATCAAGACCGACCACATCCTGTTCATCGCCAGCGGCGCCTTCCACATGGCCAAGCCCAGCGACCTGATCCCGGAGCTGCAGGGCCGCCTGCCGATCCGGGTGGAGCTGGACGCGCTGAAGGCGGCGGACTTCCTGCGCATCCTCGACGAGCCGGCGCATTCGCTGACCGAGCAGTACAAGGCGCTGCTGGCCACCGAGGGCGTCACCGTACAGTTCGCCTCGGACGGCCTCAAGCGCGTCGCCGAAATCGCCTGGCAGGTCAACGAAAGCACCGAGAACATCGGCGCGCGGCGCCTGCATACGGTGATGGAACGGCTGATGGAAGAGGTGGCCTACGATGCGCCGGACAAGTCCGGCACCACGCTGACCATCGATGGCGCTTACGTCGATGAGAAGCTGAAGGTGCTGGCGGGCAACGAGGATCTGAGCCGATATATTCTTTAAGAGGCGTGGAGTGAGGTCGGCGGCTGCGCGGCCTCACTCCTCAGCCGCGGCGTTCCGTACTATGCTGCTGCAATGAGCACCCCCGTCCCCACCCGCCTGGTTCTGCACCGCGCCTCGCGCCTGCTGGAAGTCGGCTATGCCGACGGCAGCTGCTATCAGCTGCCCTGCGAATACCTGCGCGTCTACTCACCCTCGGCCGAGGTGCGCGGCCACGGCGGCGGCGAGCCGATGCTGCTGGGCGGCAAGCGCGAGGTCAACGTCAGCGCGGTGGAGCCGGTGGGGCGCTATGCGGTACGCCTGCGCTTCGACGACGGCCACGACACCGGCCTGTATTCCTGGGACATCCTGCGCGAGCTGGCGGCAAACCAGGAATCCTGGTGGGCACGCTACCTGGAACGGCTGGGCGAGCACGGCATGTCGCGCGATTCGGACGTGACCAAGCTGTCGGCGCTGCCGAAGAAACATATTCCCAAGCCACTGAACTAGGAAGCGGCCGTGATACGCGATGTTCTGAAGATGGGCGATCCACGTCTGTTGCAGGTCTCCACGCCGGTCGTGCGCTTCGGCACGCCGGAGCTGGAAGCGCTGTTGCAGGACATGCAGGACACCATGGCGTCGCTGAACGGCGCCGGGCTGGCGGCGCCGCAGATCGGCGTGCCGCTGCGCGTGGTGATCTTCGGCGTGGGGCGCAATCCGCGCTATCCGGACGCGGAAGAGGTGCCCTACACGGTGCTGTGCAATCCCGAGCTGACGCCGCTGGACGGGGCGATGGAAGACGGCTGGGAGGGCTGCCTCAGCGTGCCCGGCATGCGCGGCCTGGTGCCGCGCCACCTGCGCCTGCGCTACAGCGGCTATGACCAGCACGGCGCGCGCATCGAACGCGAGGTGGACAATTTCCACGCGCGGGTGGTGCAGCACGAATGCGACCACCTCGACGGCATCCTGTATCCGATGCGTATCACCGACATGCGGCAGTTCGGCTTCACCGAGCAGCTGTTTCCGGGCGAGGACATCGCGGACGACTAGAAGCATTTCTCGCGCAAAGCCGCGGAGACGCAAAGAAAAAACTTTTGTATTGAGCTTCTTTTGCGTCTCTGCAGCTTTGCGCGAGACGCTTTTCCAGTACCGGCCTACGCCGCTTGCGGCAACACCAGCTCCAGCGGCTCCGCCCGATGAAACAGCCAGCCCTGCGCATGGCGCACGCCGAGTGAGCGCAGCGCCTGCAGCGTCACCTCGTCCTCCACCCCTTCGGCGATGATCTCCAGGCCGAGGCGGCTGCCGATCTTGCAGATCGACTCGACGATGGTCTGGTTGATGACGTCTTCGGCGAGGTTGCTGGTGAACGACTGGTCGACCTTGAGGCCGTTGGCGCCGAGCGACTTGAGGTAGCCGAAGGAGGTGAAGCCGGTGCCGAAATCGTCGAGCAGGATCTTGTAGCCGAGGCGGTGCAGGTTGGCGATGAAATCCCTGGCCGCGGGGGTGTGGGTCAGCGCCTCGGTTTCCGTGATCTCGAAACGCACCCGCTCCGGCGGCGTGGCGTAGCGTTCCAGCTCGCGCAGCAGGAAGGCGGTGAACGCCTCGTCGGACAGGCTGGGCCCGGACAGGTTGACCGACAGATAGCCGAATTCGTGGACACCGCCGTAGCGCTGCAGGCGATCGATCTTGTCCAGCGCCTGCCGCACCACGCTGCGCTCGATCTTGTCCATCAGGCCGAAGCGCTGCGCCGGCGGCAGGAAGTCGTTGGGCGGGGCGAAGCTGCCGTCGCGCTGGCGCAGGCGCACCAGCAGCTCGTAGCAGGGCGCGCTGATGCCATCGAGCGGCACGATGCGCTGCGCGAACAGCTCGATGCGGTTCTCGTCCAGCGCCTGCTCGATGCGCGCCACCCAGTCCATGTCGTTGCGGGTGCGCGACACTTCCAGATCGTTGCTCTGGTACATCTGGGCGCGGTTGCCGCCGAGCCGCTTGGCGACGTAGCAGGCGGTATCGGCCTGCATCAGCACCTGCTGCGCATGCTCCGCGGCGGCGTCGATGCCGGCGACGCCGGCGCTCAGGCCGAGCTGGAACACGCGCTCGCCGATCTGGAAGCGCGCGCTGTCCACCGCCTCGACCAGGGCCGTGGCTTTCTGCAGGGCGCGCTCGGGCGTGCAGCCGTCGAGAATCACGCCGAACTTGTCGTCGCCGATGCGCGCCATCACGTCGCCGGGCCGCAGGCGCAGGCCCAGCTCGCGCGCCACCAGCTGCAACAGGCGATCGCCGTCCTGGTGGCCGCAGGTGTCGTTGATCAGGGTGAAGCGGTCCAGATCCAGGTACAGCACCGAGTGCGCCTGCCCGCGCACCTGCGCCAGGCTCAGCCTGGCGGCCAGTTCCTGCTCGAACCTGCCGCGGTTGGGCAGGCCGGTGAGCGGGTCATGCTCGGACTGGTGCTGCAACTGCCGCGCCAGCGCATGCGTCTGCGACACATCGCGGAACACGAAGATGCAACCAAGCAGCTTGCCGGCGCGGTCGCGCACCGGCGTGAACGAGCCTTCGACCGGCAGCATCGAACCATCGGCAGCACCGAGCACGGTCTGCGGCGGGAGAGATTCGACGGCGCCGTGCTGCAGCGCCCGTTGCAGCGGGCTGGCTGCATCCGCGCCGGCACTCTCGCGGCGCCCCTCGCAATGTAACTTCACCACTTCGTCGAAGTGCCAGCCGCGCACCCGCGCGACCGAGATGCCGCACAGGCGTTGCGCCGCCTCGTTGCAGTAAATGATACGGCCATGGTCATCGGTGCGGATGACGCCGTCGGCGATGGCGGCGAGCGTGACCTGCGCCAGTTCCTGCTCGGCGAACAAGGCGTCCTCGAAACGGCGGCGCGTGGTGTCGTCGGCGATCCGCGACATCAGGCCATCGCCGCCGAGAGCCTGCTGCGCCTGCTCCCGCGCCTCGAGGTCGACAAAGCTGCCGGCCACCTCGACCACCGCGCCGTCGCGGAGAATCGCCTCGCCGCTGGCCCGCACCCGGCGCGTGCGGCCGTCGGCGGTAACGATGCTCAACTCCAGGTCCCAGGGCTTGCCGCTGGCCAGACCCGCTTCAAAAGCCTGTTGCAGCACGGGACGGCTGTCCGGGGTATAGAACTCCAGGGCGGTCTGCACATCCGGCTGCGGCGCATCGGCCGGCAAGCCGTGGATCAGGAAGGTCCCGCCCGACCACCACAGGCGCTGTGCCGCCGGCTCATAGGTCCAGATCCCGGCGCAGACCGAGTGTTCCAGTACCGATAAAGCATGATCCCCGTACATGCATCCTCACGATGATCCCGCCAAGCTTCGTGCACGCCCACGGTCCTGCCAGCGGACCCAGGAAACCTCCGTTTCCGGGCGGCGGGGAAATATTGAATCCGATTTTTTACTGCATATGTGGCAAACGCCGCACCAGGATCGGCCTGACGGGATGCCACCGCTGACCAACGGTAACATGCAGCACCCGCATTCCTCATTGGTATAAACAGCCCAAGCCGCGGCCGCCGGACAGCTTGCCGGTGCGGAATTGGAGCGGGCTGGCGCAGTTGGGAATAATGCCGGCGCCGCCGCGGACGCGGCGTCCGCCGCAATCTGGGAGATAATAAGCAATCGCCCCCCAGCAGACGCCCATGTCGAACGATAAGCCCGGCCCCGAAGGCGGGAAAAAAGCGGGATACACCCATTTCGGCTTCGAGGAAGTGCCGACGGCGCAAAAGCAGCAGCGGGTGCGCGAGGTGTTTTCCTCGGTCGCATCCAGCTATGACGTGATGAACGACCTGATGTCGTTCGGCATCCATCGCCTGTGGAAGCGCTTCGTCATCGACCTGGCCGGGGTGCGGCCGGGCGAGAAGGTGCTGGACGTGGCCGGCGGTACCGGCGACCTGTCGCGCGAATTCCGCCGCCTGGTCGGCCCGCGGGGGCTGGTGGTGCTGTCCGACATCAACGAGGCGATGCTGCGGCAGGGCCATGTGCGGCTGGCCGACAAGGGCGTGGTCGACGTGCCTCTGACCCTGGCCAATGCCGAGAAGCTGCCCTTCGCCGAGGGTACGTTCGACTGCATCACCATCGGCTTCGGCCTGCGCAATGTCACCGACAAAGACGCCGCGCTGGCCTCGATGACCCGGGCGCTCAAACCGGGCGGACGCCTGCTGGTGCTGGAATTCTCCAAGCCGCTCAACGCCGGCCTGGCCAAGGTCTACGACCAATACTCGTTCCGCCTGCTGCCGCTGATGGGCCGGCTGGTGGCGCGCGACGCCGACAGCTACCGCTACCTGGCCGAGTCGATCCGCATGCACCCGGACCAGGCCACCCTCAAGGGCATGATGGAAAACGCCGGCCTCAGCCGGGTGCAGGTGTACAACCTCACCGGCGGGATTGTCGCGGTGCACCGCGGCTACCGGCTCGACTGATGGCTACCCCCGCACTGGCCTGCGCCACGCTGGAAATCGCCCTCAACCGCTACCTGCGGCTGGAGCCCTCCGCGCTGGAGGAATGCGCCGCGCTCAACGGCAAGAGCATCGCCCTGCACCTGGCCGATCTGGGCTGGACCTTCGTGGTCGAGCCGCACCCGGCCGGCGTACGGGTGCTGGCCGACAGCGAGACGCCGCCCGATGTGCGCCTGTCGGCGCCGAGCCTGCGCCTGCTGCAACTGGCCCTGCGCAGCGCCGGCGGCGCCGAAGGCCTGCCCGCCGGCCTGGAGATCGAGGGCGATACCGAGCTGCTGAACCGCTTCAAGGCCCTGCTGGCGCGGGTCGGCTTCGACCCCGAGGAACTGGCGGCGAAGGTGCTGGGCGACGCCGCGGCGCACCGCGTGGTGGGCGGCCTGCGCGAGCTGTTCGGCTGGGGCCGCCATGCGGCACAGCGCCTGTCGCAAGACACCGCTGAATACCTGACGGAGGAAAGCGGCGACTTGGCCCGCTCCGGCGACATCGAGGAATGGATGCAGGGGATCGATGCCCTGCGCGAGGGCGCTGACCGGCTGGAAGCACGCCTGGCGCTGCTTGAGGGCAAGACGGAGTTGAGCAACTGATGAATCCGATGCGTCTCGCCCGCATGTGGCAGATCAGCCGCGTGGTGCGCAAGTACGGCCTGCGCGAATTCATGGGCGGCAAGCCGCGCCCGCACAAGCTGCCGCGCGGCGAACGCCTGCGCCTGGCGCTGGAGGAGCTGGGGCCGGTGTTCGTCAAGTTCGGCCAGGCCCTCTCTACCCGGCCGGACATCCTGCCGCCGGAAGTGGCGCAGGAGCTGGCCAAGCTGCAGGACCGGGTGCCGCCCTTCCCCGGCGCGGAAGCGCGCGCCATCGTCGAGAAGGCGCTGGGCAAGCCTGTGACCGAAATCTTCGCCGAGTTCGACGAGGTGCCGCTGGCCGCCGCCTCCGTCGCCCAGGTGCATACCGCGCGGCTCAAGCCGCAGGGACCGAACGATCCTGGCATGGAAGTGGTGGTGAAGGTGCTGCGCCCCGGCGTGGAAGCGCTGGTCGAGCGCGATATCGCCCTGCTGCGCGCCCTGGCCGAATTCGCCGAACGCTGGCACCCTTCCGGCAAGCGCCTGCGCCCGCGCGCGGTGGTGGCCGAATACGAGAAAGTGATCTTCGACGAGCTGGACCTGATGCGCGAGGGCGCCAACTGCGCCCAGCTGCGCCGCAACTGGCTCGGTTCGGAACTGATCTATCACCCGCTGGTGTTCTGGGACTACACCCGGCCGGACGTGCTGGTGCTGGAGCGCATCTACGGCATCAGCATCCGCGAGATGGATACGCTGCGCCAGCAGGGCGCCAACTTCCAGGTGCTGGCCGAGCGCGGCGTGGAGATCTTTTTCAAGCAGGTGTTCCGCGACAACTTCTTCCACGCCGACATGCACCCCGGCAACATCTTCGTGGACATGGCCGACCCGCGGAAACCGAGCTACCTGGCGGTGGACTTCGGCATCGTCGGCAGCCTGACCCAGGCCGACCAGCGTTACCTGGCCGAAAACTTCCTGGCCTTCTTCAACCGCGATTACAAGAAAGTGGCCGAGCTGCACGTCGAGTCCGGCTGGATCCCCAAGGGCACCCGGGTGGAGGACTTCGAGTCGGCCATCCGCACCGTATGCGAGCCGATCTTCGGCAAGCCGATCAAGGACATTTCCTTCGGCTTCTTCCTGCTGCGCCTGTTCCAGATCGCGCGGCGCTTCAACTACCAGGTGCAGCCGCAGCTGGTGCTGCTGCAGAAAACCCTGCTGACCATCGAGGGCCTGGGACGCCAGCTCTATCCCGACCTCGATCTGTGGAAGAGCGCCAAGCCGATCATGGAAGAGTGGATGTGGAACCGCATCGGCCCGAGCGCACAGCTGGCGCGCCTGCGCAGCCACGGCCCGGCGCTGGCCGAGTCGCTGCCCGAGCTGGCGCAGCGCGCGCTCAAGGTCCTGGCGCAGGGCCCCGGCCAGGGCGGCGCCAATGCCGAAAGCATCGACGCACTGCGCGGCGAAATCCGCAGCGCCAACCGCCGCACCGTGTTCGCCGCCGGCGGCGGCGCCACCTGGCTGGCCGCCGCGGTGCTGTATGGCCTCACGGCGCACAGCCCGCCGCCGACCGGCGTGGTGCTGGTGTGCGCGGTACTGGCGCTGGCGGGCGCCTGGTGCTGGCGCAAGGCGTTGCGCCATGAGGACTAAGCCCTGCGCCCTGCTGCTGGCCCTGCTGGGCTGCGCGATGGGGATGGCCGGCTGCGCCGGCAACAAGGCGCGCTCAACGGTCATGCCGGCGGATCAGGCCGAGCTGGTGACCGAGCAGTGTTCACGCCCCAACCCGCCGCACTACGACTCCACCTGGCAGCCGAGCCCGCACGACATCGCACAGCTGGAGCAGGACCTGCCGGCCTTGAATGCCCTGGCCCCGCCCGGCGGCGACGCGCCCCACGTCGGCGATGCCGCCGCCTACGACCGCCAGTACTTCGGCATCCTGGTGCGCGGGCATCACAAGATCTACATCAACGCCTTCATCGACGCGATGGCCAACAAGGACTGGAAGGCTTATGCCATCGTCGTCTGCGACGGCGGCAGCGCCGCCTGGGGCGCGGTGTACGATCCCTCCAGCCGCGACTTCTCCAACTTCTCGTTCAACGGCAAGCCTCCAAGCTGAAGCCTCAGCGCTTCTTGCGCCCCTGCGCCAGCGCCTCCTCGAACCAGGGCGCGAAGTTGCCGATGTCTTCCGGCAACGCCGAAGTGGCCGCCGGCCGGGGCGCGGGACGGCTGGGCGGCGGCGCGGGCGCGGCGCCGATCGGGCCCACTGGCAAGCCCAGCTCCTCGCGCACCTGGCGCACGCGGTCGGGATCGGCCAGCTCCTCGTCAAAGCCGAACAGGGCGCCGTATTCCATCGCCTCCACCTGCTCGTAGCTGAGGCCGAGGGCGCGGTTATAGGCTTCCGGCATACGCTCGCCAGCGATGTACTGGAAGCCCTTGCGGCCACGGCATAGCATCACCAGCCTGCCGCTGGTGGGTTCGCGTGATATGCAGCGCTCGGGAAGTTTCGCCGGCGCGGGCCCTGTGCCGCAGTCCACTGTCCTCTCCGGTGGATTTTTCCTTATGCACAGTTCAATCCAGCGGGCTCATACCAACAAGTATGCCCGGCGGGTCCGTTTGCCCCGCTCGTCGGAACAGCCTCTGGCCGATGCAGTCGATCAGGGTATTCGCACCGGCTGTCGGCGCGCCCCCGAATGCCGAATCATCCGGCGCGCGCAATCCACCCTGCACGCGCCTGCAACCTTGCGGCCGGCAAAAGGCACTAACATGCACTTCCGGCCGGCTGCGCTCCCTGCGCCCGGCACATCCAGACTCCAGGAGCAAGCCGATGCCGATCAAGAAGTTGCCCGCTCTCGCCCTCGCCGCCGCCATGCTGGCGCTGCCGGCTTTCGCCAGCCTCAACGTCGGCGACAAGGCCCCCGAATTCACCACCCAGGCCTCGCTCGGCGGCAAGGTATTCAACTTCACCCTCGGCGATGCGCTGAAGAACGGCCCGGTAGTGCTGTACTTCTACCCGGCAGCCTTCACCACCGGCTGCACCATCGAAGCCCACGACTTCGCCGAAGCCACCGAGCAGTACAAAGCCCTCGGCGCCACCGTCATCGGCATCTCGCACGACAATATCGGCACCCTCAACAAGTTCTCGGTCAGCGAATGCCGCAGCAAGTTCGCCGTGGCCGCCGATCCGGACGAGACCATCATCAAGGCTTACGACGCGGTGCTGGCGAAGAAGCCCGAATACTCCGACCGCACCTCCTACGTCATCACCCCGGACGGCAAGATCCTCTACACCTATACCGACCTCAAGCCGGATCACCATGTGGAGAATACGCTGGCGGCGCTGAAGGCATGGAAGGCAAACGGCGGGAAGTAATTTTCCATATCCTTCTCCTCGTCCGCAGTAATTCTCTCTCCAATTGCCTTCAATGCTCACTTTTCGGAGAAACATTGAAGGGGAGTGGCGTGCTCTCGAAAAATTACTCCCCATTCCGCTGAGTGGTATCGTTTGGAATGGGCGATAAACACATTTGACTATCCCGAGATTTGACGAGAAATTGAGAAACCCAATGGAAGTGATCTTCTTTGGCGGCGTTCATGGGGTAGGGAAGCCGCTGATTCTCATCGATGTCATCGACTAGCTTCCCACTAGCAGGGATGGCGGATTGACGTTCGGTTCCAATCAACTCACTAGCTGTGTAGCGTTCAGATTTAATTTGTGCGGCGATGGTATTGCAGATGGTGGTTTACATAGACGTCGTCCGCGTTGCTGGCCAATGCGCGATCAAAAATCTTCTTGACAAAGCGCTGACCGAGTCTGGTCCCATGCGCGTGGAGTTTCAGCGTTCCTATCTTGATATGTTTTCCATTGGGAATCGGCGGAACAACATCGTCAACTACACCCTCTTCCAGTTTTATATATAAGAAACCTTTAATGCCTTGTTGATGAAATAAATACGCCTTCTCCCCTGCCTCCGCTTTCTTCCTAAACCACACACTAAATTCGCTATATTCCTGACGCAGGGAATCAAAGAACTTGTTCGACAAGTCGATGTCTTTAAAGAGCTCGTAACTTAAATTTTTCATCGATTGATCGGCTTCATTGCACATAGTCGGCATTAGCCGACATCCCCCGTTTCACGACCCGTCTGGCCATCTTCGAAGAAGAAGGATTCATGGTAGCGGCTCCCTGATCCATTCCGGCAAGTCTTGTTGCCCATGGAGCACGCGCCAGACGTCCACTTGCCCCTCTCGCTCGACGTAGAAAATCAGTTGCGGAAATCGTTTTACCGGCCAGAAGCGCAGCCCCACCAGTTTCAGAACCATTGCGTAGCGGCTAGATCCCGTTCCCGGATGTGTGCCGATATGACGCAACCCCGATTCCACAGCCTCCACCCATTTCCCGGCAAGGTTCACCCCGCCTTCCTGCTGGTAATGGCGGATGGCTTCGCGGATGTCGAGCTCGGCCTGGGGAAACAGGAATACAGGCTTGCCGGTCACCCTGCGGTCCGGATCCCCGCCTGTTCGCGCAACTCAGCGAAAAATGCGTCATCGATTAATTTTCCGGGGCCTGAATTGGCGCCATCGAGCAGCATCTGACGCAAGTTCTCGACATCTCGCTGCTTGCGGATCAGGTCGCGCAGGTATTCACTTGTCGAGCCATAACCGTGCTCGACTACCTGATCATCGATAAAGCCCTTAAGGTCATCTGGCAGCGAGATATTCATGGTGGCCATGGCAAACCTTTTTGGCAAACTTTGCCAAGAATATTCCCATTTAGGGACGAGTGCCAGCTTCGGCGGGCCGAAGGCGGAACACACGGATTCAGCCTCGCTACGTTCAGCACATCCTAGTAGCTACGTTGCCACTACATAGACGGGCGCCCCGCAGGAGCACCCCGATAACCAAACAGCCGCGCCGGCAAAAACAGCACCGCACGCAACAAGGCAAACAAGGCCTCGAAGGTAATACCCACCAAACGGAACGGCAGCGAGATGAGCCACACCAGCGGCCACAACACCAGCGCCAGCAGGGCCACCGGCCAGCACAGCACGAACAGCAGGCACCATCCGACCAGAAAGAGGAGAGTTTTCATCGATCTTTCACCAGTGCTCCTGTTGCAAAAGCGATCCGGGCCTGCCGGATGGAGTGAAGCGGTACTCGCAAAGACGGTATCACACGGCACCCAGCTGACACAGCGGCGCAAGTCACAGTGCGCTTCGCCGCACCCGTCACTTCCCAGCCTCAGCGGCCGGGCGCGCCCCAGGGCGAACGCTTGCCGACGAACTGCCATGCCGACGGCGACGGCGGCTTGCGCGAAAACGCTTTCTGCAGCGCCCAGATCAGCCTGAGGGCGCGGCCCTTGATGCCGGGCAGGGACTCCAGGTCGCCGCCGACCCAGGGCAGGAAGGGATTGCTGCGGCTGTAGGCCCAGATCGATACGCGGACGGTCTGCTTCAAGGTGGTGGAGCGCGCATGGATGCCGCTGGTATCGGCGACCACCAGGGTGTTGGCGGGCAGGGCCAGGCGCAAAGGCGGACCATAGCCGAGCCGCCGGATTTCGCGCTCCGAGATGCGCAGCGATCCCTCGGCGGTGAGCCGGTCGTGGCCCTGCGCGGCAGTCATCGAGACCCGGCGCTCCCAGGCCAGGCGCCGGCGGTTGTAGCGGTGCGAACCCGGCACGTAGGTGAAGGCGCTTTCGTCCTGCGCCACATCCTGCAGGAACAGCCAGGATTTGAGCGTGGGGTGAAAAGTGTCGGAGTGGAAGAACGACTGGATGTCCGGCTCGCCCTCGCAAAACTGGCTGAACACGGTCTGCACATACAGGCGCGGACGCCGCCTGAAGGAGCCGACATAGGCGAGCAGGTCGCGGTAGGCCGGGCTTTCGACCACGCCGCGCGTGACCGGCAGCCCCGGCATGGTCTTGGCGTCGAGCGGAATCAGGCGGGTCAGGGTATCGCCGATGACGGCCTCGCGCGCATCGACGTCCAGCGCCGTGATCTCATCGCGCAACGCCTGGAAGGTGGCCGGGTCGAGGAAATTCTCCTTGACGATGAAGCCGTCGCGCTCGAGCGCGGCGCGGTCTTCGGCGCTGACCGTCGCCGCCAGCTGGCGGCGGCGCCACTGCCCGATGCGTCCGGCGACGCGCTTGCGCAGGACGTGCAGGCCCCAGCGGTTCAGGGTGCGGCTGCCCAGCACCGGGTTGCCGCGGAACGATTTGGCGGCGGTGAAGATGCTCAGCAGGTAGAACGGGGCTAGCAACCAGCGGTACCGCATCGCGATGAATCCCTCCAAATCCTTCTGAACCAGTTTGCTTGTGAACTGCGGACTAATGTCCTGAATTAGAAGCTCGCCGACAAAATCAACATCGTCGTCCCCGCGCAGGCGGGGACCCAGTTTTCTTTGCGGCGATCCTGCAAAAGCGGGAACCGGATTCCCGCCTTCGCGGGAATGACGAAGAAAATATTAAATGAACTTCTTGCTCATGGTGTTAGGCGCTCTTGCGCAGGGCCCCGGTCTTCTTCAGATGCACCAGCAGCAAGGACAGCGCCGCCGGCGTGATGCCGGAAATGCGCCCGGCCTGCGCCACCGTCTCCGGCCGGTGCGCGGCCAGCTTCTGCCGCGCTTCATTGGACAGGCCGCTGACCACCGCGTAATCCAGGTCGATCGGCAGCGGCGCATCCTCGTAGCGCCGCGCCCGCTCGATCTCCGCCTGCTGGCGCTCGATGTAGCCGGCGTACTTGCCCTGGATCTCCACCTGCTCGGCAACCACCGGATCGATGCCGGCCTCGGCCAGCCCCAGGCGCTGCAGCGCGGCATAGCTGCCTTCCGGACGGCACAGCAGCTCCAGCGCGGAGCTCCCGCCGCCTTCCGCGGCGGCGCCGAACACCTCGACGAAGCCGGGCTCGGCCAGCTGCGCCGGCTTGACGCGCAGGGACTGCAGGCGCGCATGTTCCCGCACCACGGCCTCGCGCTTGCGCGCGAATGCTTCCCAGCGCGCATCGTCGACCAGGCCCAGCTCGCGGCCGACCGGGGTCAGGCGCAGGTCGGCGTTGTCCTCGCGCAGCAGCAGGCGGTGCTCGGCGCGCGAGGTGAACATGCGGTAGGGCTCGGCGGTGCCGCGGGTGATGAGGTCATCGACCAGCACGCCGATATAGGCCTCGTGGCGCTGCGGCGTCCATGCCGGCTCGCCGGCGGCGAGGCGCGCGGCGTTGAGGCCGGCGAGCAGGCCCTGGGCGGCGGCTTCCTCGTACCCGGTGGTACCGTTGATCTGGCCGGCGAAGAACAGGCCGGCGATGACCTTGGTCTCGAGGCTGCGCTTGAGGTCGCGCGGATCGAAATAGTCGTACTCGATGGCGTAGCCGGGGCGCGTGATGTGCGCCTGCTCGAAGCCACGAATCGAGCGCACGAAAGCTTCCTGCACATCGTAGGGCAGGCTGGTGGAGATGCCGTTGGGATAGATCTCGCGGGTGTTGAGCCCTTCCGGCTCGATGAAGATCTGGTGCGATTCCTTGGCGGCGAAGCGGTTGACCTTGTCCTCGACGCTGGGGCAGTAGCGCGGGCCGGTGCCCTCGATCACGCCGGTGAACATGGGGCTGCGGTCGAAGGCGGCGCGGATGATGTCGTGGGTCTGCGCGTTGGTATGGGTGATCCAGCACGACACCTGGCGCGGATGCTCCGCCGCCGAGCCGAGGAAGGAGAACACCGGCACGGGCGTGTCGCCCGGCTGTTCCTGCAGGCCCGCGAAGTCGATGGTGCGGCCGTCGATGCGCGGCGGCGTGCCGGTCTTGAGGCGGCCGACGCGCAGCGGCAACTCGCGCAGCCGTGCCGCCAGCGGCAGCGAGGGCGCGTCGCCGGCGCGGCCGCCGGAGTAGTTGTTCATGCCGACGTGGATCTTGCCGCCGAGGAAGGTGCCGACGGTGAGCACCACGGCGGAGGCGGTGAAGCGTAGGCCGAGGCGGCAGACCACGCCGGTGACGCGATCGCCCTCCACGATCAGATCCTCGGCTTCCTGCTGGAACAGGGACAGGTTGGGCTGGTTCTCCAGCGCCTCGCGCACCGCCCACTTGTAGAGCATGCGGTCGGCCTGGGCGCGGGTGGCGCGCACCGCCGGGCCCTTGCTGGCGTTGAGGATGCGGAAATGGATGCCGGCGCGGTCGGCGGCATGCGCCATCAGGCCGCCGAGGGCGTCGATCTCCTTGACCAGGTGGCCCTTGCCGATGCCGCCGATGGCGGGATTGCAGGACATCTGGCCCAGGGTTTCGATGTTCTGGGTCAGCAGCAGGGTGCGCCGGCCCATGCGCGCGGCAGCCAGCGCCGCCTCAGTGCCGGCATGGCCGCCACCGACGACGATGACATCGAAATGCTGCTGCTTATGCATGAAAACGCCCACCGCCTGCCGCCGTGCCCGATTGGACTGGCGATTTTACCAGCAGCGGCGGGGCCGGGACCATGGCCGGCCCCGGCGCCGGCAATCAGCCGCCCGGCGCGGTCGCGGGCACGATCCGGATTTGCTGGCTCTGGCTCTGGATGTCCTGCTTGAGGGTGTCGCAGGCGGGCGCCGGTCCCTGGCAGAGCACGCCGGTCTCCACGCTGACGACGTTGCCCTGCACGGTGGTGCGGCGCTCGACCACGGCCGGAGCGGCGAGATAGTTGTCGGGGACGAAGCGCCAGGTGGTGTGCTCGGCGGGCACTTCCACTACGAACCAGCCGTCTTCGGTGCGGGTGCTGACGTCGCTGCGCGCGGTGAGGGCCTGGCGTGCCGAGGCTACGTCGGGATAGTCGATGTTGATGGTGGCGAGCTGCAGCACCGGGTCCGGCGCCGGGGCCTGCACCTTCGGCGCAGCGCTGCTACAGGCGGCGACGCAGCCGCAGGCCAACACGGCAATCAAAGCATCACGTAGCTTCACAGCTTGATCCTCCCGCTCCAGATGTCCTTGTACATGACGAAATCCCCCATCAGGCTGTAGAAGGGGTACTTGAAAGTGGCCGGGCGGTTCTTTTCGAAATAAAAGTGCCCGACCCAGGCGAAGCCGTAGCCGACCACCGGCAGCAGCCACAGCAGGCCGTAACGGCTGCTGAGCACCGCAGTAAGAGCGATCAGAATGACCAGGCTGGTGCCGGCGAAATGCAACCGGCGGCAGGTGCGGTTGGCATGCTCGCTCAGATAGAACGGATAGAACTCGCTGAACGAGCCGTAGCTGGCGGTCTTCTCCATCGCGCACCCCCTCCGGGCTTCTGATTCTGATACGGCTGAGTATACGCCGGGCCTCCCGCCGGATTCAGCCCTCAGCCGGCAGGTTCTTGTTGAGCCAGTCGATCAGGTCGATGAGGATGCGCCCGGATTGCTCGGCCGACGGCGTATGCGTGGCGGTCGGCAGCTCCGGGGTCATCACCGGCAGCCGCAGGAACATGCCGCCGTAGCCGCCGAGCGAACCCGGGTAGGTGCCCAGGGGCGCCAGGCGCAGATAGCCGAGCTTTGCCGGCGGGGTGTAAGGGCCGTCGAAATCGAGCACGTTGAGCGGGGCGTGGATCGAGACGATGGCGTCGGGCTTGTAGCTGTCGATCTGCTCGACGATCCAACGGGTCTCCGGCTCGGACCCCGCCTGCGTGCCGGGGAAGCGGCGCGGATCGCTATGGGTCTTGCCCTTCCAGTAGCTGACGGCGTGGGCGTCCCAGTCCGGGGTGGGGAAATTGCGGTTCAGGTCGACGCCATGGGCGTTGGTGCGGTGCGAGGGCTGCGCCAGCAGGCCGTCGGGGTTGACGCAGGGCAGGACGCGCCACTGGAAGCGTTGGAAACGGTCGCCCCTGAGACGCTCGATCCACTGGAAGGCCACCACCACCGCGGAGTATTCGTCGCCGTGGATGCCGCCCAGCACCAGCACCCGTCGCGGCGCCTTGGCCGAGGGCACCGCCGCCGGCACATCGCGCACCAGCAGGGGCCTTCCCTCCACGCTGCGCGCGGCGGCGGCCGGCTTGAGGCCGGCGAGGCGGCACTGATCGGGATTGAAACCGTTGATGCGCTGCGCGAACTGGCGGCAGATGTTGTCCACGGCCGCCGGCGCCACTGCTGCCGGCGCGTCGGTGCCGGCTGAACCACTGCTCAGCAACAGGGCCGCAACAAAACCGAGGGCCGACTTCGACCGCACCGCAAATGCCGGCCCGGAACGCTTACTTGCGTTCCTTGCGGACCTTGTCGATGACGAAGTCCACCACCTTGAACATGTCGCTCTGGGCATCGACCACGTACTCGCCGCCGACCACGATGGTGGGCGTGCCGGTGATGCCATAGCTCATCGCCAGGTCGTCGGCGCGGCGCACGTCGCTGTCCACCACGAAGCTGCTGGCGATGCCGTCGAAGTCCTGCGGCTTGATGCCGGCTTTCTCGACATAGAGGTCGCGGATCGACTCCAGCGAGCTCATCGGAAAACCCTGCGAATGGATGGCGTCGAACATCGGCTCGTGGGTCTTGTCGAGGATGTTGAGGGTCTGCGCGATGTAGAAGGCGCGCTCATGCAGCACGCCGATGTCGCGGCCCAGGCTGTTGGGGATGCGCACGAAATCGACGTCGGCCGGCTTATGCTCCAGCCACTTGTTGATTTCGGGCTCGAGGTGGTAGCAGTGCGGGCAGCCGTACCAGAAGAATTCCTCGACGGTGATGCGCTTGGGGTTGTCCGGCTTCTGCACCTGGCCGGCCTGCCGGTACTGCTTGCCCAGCTGATAGGCGTTGCTGGAATCGGCGGCGGAGCAGGCAACGGCGAACAGGCTCAAGAATCCGAGCAAGAGCCCCTGTTTCAGCAAGCGCATCGTGAGTTCCTTGGTTGGGAGCCCTGAAACTTGCGGATCGGGCCCGATCCGCGCCTCAGGGCCCTGGCTTACAGGCCTTATTGCAGGCCGGAGACGTAGGACGACAGCGCCTGGATCTCCTGGTCGCTGAGCTTGGCGGCAATCGTCGCCATGATCTGACCCTTGCCGGCGGCGCCGCGTTCCCCGCTCTTGTAGCTCTTCAGCTGGTTGGCGGCATAGGCGCTGTTCTGGCCGCCGATGCGCGGGAACTGGGCGGCGGCATTGCCGGCGCCGGTGGGGCCGTGGCAGGCGGCGCAGGCCGGAATGCCGCGGGCGGCATCGCCGGCGCGGTACAGCGGCTGGGCCACCGCGATGGCGTCCTTGCTGGCCACGCCCGGCACCGCCGGCTGCGCGGCGAAGTAGGCGGCGAGGTTGTGCATATCGTCATCGGACAGGGCCGAGGCCTGGCCCAGCATCACCGGGTTCTTGCGCTGGGCGCCCTTGAACTCGCCCAGCTGCTCGGCGATATAAGAGGAGTGCTGGCCGGCCAGCTTGGGCCATTCCGGATTGATGGCGCCGTTGCCGCCGGGGCCGTGGCAGGCGAAGCAGACCGGAGCCTTGGCGGCGCCGGCAGTGGCGTCGCCCTGGGTGAAGGCGTCCTTGGTTGCGGCCGGTGCGGCGTCGTCGGCCGCTGCGACAAACAGGGGCGCACACAAAGCGAGGGCGATCAGGACGCGCTTCATTCAAAACTCCAATGGCAACTCGGCAGGACGTTTACGCGCAAGCGAGTAAGATGCGCGCTTATTGGCTAAGTTCGGCCGAGAATATTACACCATGGCCGCGTACTTGTGACTTCCACCGCCTCCCCCGACCAGCTCCCCAATCCGTTCGCGCAGACGCGTTTTCTGCTTTCCGCCGCCAGGCTGCCGCAGCTGCCGCAGGACCACGTGGCGGAGGCCGCCTTCGTCGGCCGCTCCAATGCCGGCAAATCCAGCGCGCTCAACCTGATCTGCCAGCAGAAGCAGCTGGCCAGGGTCAGCAAGACGCCCGGGCGCACCCAGCTGATCAATCTGTTCGACATTCCGGTCAGCGCCGCGGCTGCCACCGAGGCAGCGCCGCAAGCCTCGATCCTCGGCCGCCTGGTGGATCTGCCGGGCTACGGCTTCGCCCAGGTGCCGCTGGAAATCCGGCGCAACTGGGGCCTGCTGGTCGGCGGCTTCGTCGAAAAACGCATCAACCTGCGCGGGCTGGTGGTGGTGATGGACATCCGCCACCCGATGACCGATCTGGACCTGCAGATGCTGGGCTGGTGCGAGGCGCGCGGCCTGGCCGCCCATATTTTGCTGACCAAGGCGGACAAGCTCGGCCATGGTGCGGCGAAGAACACCCTGCTCAAGGTGCGGGCGGAGTTACGCGAGATCGATCCGGACATGACGGTGCAGACCTTCTCGGCGCACGCGCAGACGGGAGCGGATGAAGTGCGGACGATTCTGAGCGACTGGCTGCGGCGCCCGCACGATGAGTCGTCGGTAGGCCCGGCCGCGGCAGACTGAACTGGCGCCACAAAAAAAGATGCCCGGTGGATCGGGGGAATCCACCGGGCAACGAGTTCCGGCTTGGGGGAACCGGAATGTCCGCCCAGGGAGTGAAGGGCGGAGAACGGGAAAGGGAGTCACCGTTCATAGTCTTAGATGCGGCCGCGGCGGAGAAGTTCAAGCCCGGAGCAATCCGCACATGCAACTCCATGTAAACACTTAAAAGATTGTTTCAAATCGGCTGCCTGGCGATATTGCGCTGCAATATTCCGGCGTGGTCCCGGGCAAAAAAATGCCCGGTGGATCAGGGGAAATCCACCGGGCAAGATGTTCCGGCTTGGGGGAACCGGAAAGTCCGTCCAGGGAGGGGACGGAGAACGGGAAAGGGAGTCACCGTTCACAGTCTTAGATGCGGCTGCACCGGGGAAGTTCAAGGGTATTGCGGCAGAAATTCGCAAGTCGCTGGAATCTCTCGAAAAAAAGCATTGTGGCCGGTTTCGCGGCAGGAATAATACCGCCTGGTACCGCTGTCCGCCGTGCCGCGGGCAAAAAAATTGCCCAGTGGATCGGGGGAATCCACCGGGCAACGAGTTCCGGTCAGGGGTTACCGGAAGTTCCATCCAGGGAAGGGGATGGAGAACGGGAAAGGGAGTCACCGTTCACAGTGTGAGATGCGGACGGGCCGGATAAGTTCAAGGGTTTGGCGGAATTTTTATGCGTTGCGCCGAACCGGCGGCAAATAGACAATGACTGCAACCAGCCCCTGCTCAAACCGTCGCCCAAAAAAAGTGCCCGGCGGATCGGGGGAATCCACCGGGCAACGAGTTCCGGCTTGGGGGAACCGGAAGATCCGTCTAGGGAGTGAAGACGGAGAACGGGAAAGGGAGTCACCGTTCGCAGGATTAGAGGGGTCCGGAATAAGGAAGTTCAGCCGCGTCGCAACATTTTTTTGCGGTGCGCCAAAAAACCCCGTCAAAAATCGGCAAGCGCCTGAAAATAAATCAATTCTTTTTTGGGAATCAATTCCTCGCCGCCGCAGGGCAGCCGCCCTTCAGTCGCCATCTGTGCCTAATTCCGCCTAAAAGCGCTCAGCCCACCCGGGCTGATCGTTCAAGCCGGTTTCTGGGCGCTGCTCGCGTGGCCTTGTGAGGTATGCGCTTCGTCCCAGTTGGCGCCGACGCCCCAATCCGCCACCAGGGGCACCGCCAGCTGCGAGACACGGCACATGCGATCGGCCAGTTCCGGCGCGCGCGCCCGCAGCTCCGCCTGCGGCCCTTCGAACACCAGTTCGTCGTGCACCTGCATGATCATGCGCAGCCGCGGCGCATGGGCCGCGATCCAGGCCGCCACGTCGATCATCGCCAGCTTGATCAGGTCGGCGGCGGTGCCTTGCAGCGGCGCGTTGATGGCGGTGCGCTCGGCATACTGCCGCTGCGCCGCGTTGCGCGACAGGATGTTGGGCAGATACAGGCGACGCCCGTACAGCGTCTCCACATAGCCGCGCGTCTTGGCCTGCTCGCGGGTGCTGTCCATGAACTGCTTCACGCCCGGATAGCGCGCGAAGAAGCGGTCGATATAGTCCTGCGCCTCGCCGCGGCCGATGGCCAGCTGCCGCGCCAGGCCGAAGGCGGACATGCCATAAATCAAACCGAAGTTGATGGCCTTGGCGGCGCGGCGCTGCTCGCCCACTTCCTCCAGCGGGATGCCGAAGACTTCGGCGGCGGTGGCCTGGTGGATGTCGAGGCCTTTGGCGAAGGCGTCCTGCAAGCGCGCATCGCCGGAGAAGTGCGCCATCAGGCGCAGCTCGATCTGCGAGTAGTCGATCGACAGCACGGCATTGCCCGGCTCGGCGATGAAGGCCTGGCGGATGCGGCGGCCCTCGGCGGTGCGCACCGGGATGTTTTGCAGGTTCGGATCCTGCGAGGACAGGCGTCCGGTCGCCGCCACCGCCTGGTGATAGGAGGTGTGGATGCGGCCGGTCTGCGGATTGATCTCGCGCGGCAGGTTGTCGGTGTAGGTACTACGCAGCTTCTGCATGGCGCGCCAGTCGAGAATCAGGCGCGGCAGCGGATGCTGCGCCGCCAACTCCTCCAGCACATCCTCGGCGGTGGAGGGCTCGCCTTTCGGCGTCTTGCCCAGCACCGGCAGCTTGAGCTTGTCGTAGAGGATGGCCTGCAACTGCTTGGGCGAGCCGAGATTGAACTCGCCCTCGGCCTGCTGCCAGACCTGGGCCTGCAGCTCGTCCATGCGCCCAGCCAGTTCGGTGCTGATGCGGCCGAGCAGGGGGCCATCGACTTTTACGCCGTTGCGCTCGATGCCGGCCAGCACTGGCACCAGCGGCATCTCGATGGTCTCGAACACCTTCTTCAGCGCCGGCACTTCGCACAGGCGCGGATACAGCACATGGTGCAGGCGCAGGGTGATATCGGCATCCTCCGCCGAGTAGGCGGAGGCGACATCGAGCGACACCTGGTTGAAGGTGATCTGCGACTTGCCCTTGCCGGCGACGTCGCTGAAATGGATGGTGCTGTGGCCGAGGTACTTGTCGGCCAGGGTATCCATGTCATGGCGGTTGCCGGCGGCGTCGAGCACATAGCTTTCCAGCATGGTGTCGTAGGCCACGCCCTGCACCTCGATGCCGTGGCGGGCGAGCACGTTGAGGTCGTACTTGATGTGCTGGCCCAGTTTGGGCTTGCGCGGGTCTTCCAGAATTGGCTTGAGCCGGCGCAGCACGTCCTGCATCGGCAACTGCTCGGGCGCGCCAAGATAGTTGTGCGCCACCGGCACATACCAGCCGTGGCCCTGCTCGACGGCGAAGGCCA
The DNA here is from genome assembly GCA_026224805.1 of Nevskia soli. Taxonomy (GTDB): domain Bacteria; phylum Pseudomonadota; class Gammaproteobacteria; order Nevskiales; family Nevskiaceae; genus Nevskia; species Nevskia soli_A. The sequence continues at coordinate 4,113 of JAMFRN010000180.1, read as the reverse complement.
GGCCGACCAGGCCGGACTGCATGGCGGAGAGCGCGTCGGTTTCGGTGTCGAGGCAGATCACCTCGGCCGCTTCCAGCTTCTCCAGCATGGCGGCGAATGCGGCTTCGTCGACCACCAGTTCGTCGCGGGTCTTTTTCGATTCCTGCGGCGGCGGTTCTGCGGCGGGAGCTGCTTCAGCCGGCGCCCCGGCAGGCACTTCAACGGGCACTTCGCCGGGCGCCGCAATGGGCGCCTCGATCACCGCTACCGGAGCCGGCGCGGCGGTGGCTGGCGGCGCGCTGCTTTCCAGTTCTTCCAGCAGGCGCCTGAATTCGAAGCGGCGGTACAAGCCGGCAAGCTTGTCCACGTCGGGCGGCGCCGGGTGCAGCTGGTCGAAGCGCAGCGGCAGCTCGACATCGCAGCGGATGGTGGCGAGCTGGCGCGACATCGGGATCTGCCCGAGCGAGGCGCGCAGGTTCTCGCCGGCCTTGCCCTTGATCTGCTCGGCGTTGTTGACGATGGCATCGAGCGAGCCGTGCTCGACCAGCCACTTCGCCGCGGTCTTGGGGCCGACCAGGGGCACGCCGGGGATGTTGTCGCTGGTGTCGCCGACCAGAGTCAGGTAATCGATGATGCGCTCCGGCGGCACGCCGAATTTTTCCACCACGCCGGCCGGGTCCATGCGCCGGTTCTTCATGGTGTCGAGCAGGCTGATGCGTGTATTCACCAACTGCGCCAGATCCTTGTCGCTGGTGACGATCAGCACGTCCTTGCCGGCGGCATCGGCCTGGCTGGCCAGGGTGCCGATGACGTCATCCGCCTCCACGCCGGCGATGGCCAGCAGCGGCAGGCCCATCGCCTGCACCAGCTCGGCGATCATCGGAAACTGTATGGACAGGTCTTCCGGCGTGGCGTCGCGGTTGGCCTTGTACTCGCTATAGATCTCGTCGCGGAAGGTCTTGCCCGGCGCGTCGAACACCACCGCGATCTCCTCCGGCGCGTAGTCCTTGAGCAGGCGCCGCAGCATATTGGCCATGCCCAGCACCGCGCCGGTGTGTTCGCCGCGCGGCGTGGTCAGCGGCGGCAGCGCGTGGTAGGCGCGGAACAGCCAGCCGGAGGCGTCGATCAGAATCAGCGGACGGCTGCGCTTGTGGCTCATTGCAACAACTCTTCGCCGCGCATCAGGTCGTCGACGGTTTCGCGCGCGCGCGCCAGGTGCATGCGCGCGGCGTCCACCAGCACCTCGGCCGCGCGCGGCCGCGAGTTGTAGTTGGAGCTCATGGTGAAGCCGTAGGCGCCGGCGGTGCGGAACGCCAGCAGGTCGCCCTCGGCCAGCGCCATGGTGCGATCGCGCGCCAGCCAGTCGCCGGTTTCGCACACCGGGCCGACCAGGTCCCACTGTTGCGGCTGCGCCGTGCTGCCTTCACGCACCGGCAGCACCTCATGCCAGGCATCGTAGAAGGCGGGGCGGATCAGGTCGTTCATGGCCGCGTCGATCACCGCGAAATTCTTGTGCGCGGTCGGCTTGAGCAGCTCGACCCGGGTCAGCAGGATGCCGGCGTTGCCGGCGATGGCGCGGCCCGGCTCGGTCATCACGGTGAGGCCGCGGCCTTCCAGCTTGGGCTGCAGCGCCGCCGCCCACTGCGCCGGCTCGGGCGGGGTCTCGTTCTGATAGCGCACACCGAGGCCGCCGCCGACGTCGATATGCTGCAGGCGGATGCCGCGCGCGGCAAGCCGGTCGATCAGGGCCAGCACGCGGTCCAGCGCGTCGAGGAAGGGCGACAGCTCCAGCAGCTGCGAACCGATGTGACAGGCCACGCCGTGCACTTCGATGCCCGGCAGGTCCAGCGCCAGCAGGTAGAGCCGCTCGGCCTCGGCGAACTCCACCCCGAACTTGTTCTCCTTCAGACCGGTGGAGATGTAAGGATGGGTGCGCGCGTCCACATCGGGGTTGACGCGCAGGGCGATGCGCGCCTGCTGCCCGCGCCGCGCCGCGATCTGGCTCAGCCGCAGCAGCTCCGGCTCGGACTCGACGTTGAAGCAGAAGATGCCCTGCGGACCGGCTTCCAGCGCCTGGGTGATCTCGGCGGCGCTCTTGCCGACGCCGGAGAACACCACTTTCAAGGGGTCTCCGCCGGCGCGCAGCACGCGCTGCAGCTCGCCGCCGGAAACGATGTCGAAGCCGGCGCCGAGGCGCGCCAGCACCTGCAGCACCGCCAGGTTGGAATTGGCTTTCACCGCGTAGCAGATGCGATGGTCGATGCCGGCCAGGGCCTCGTCGAACGCCAGGTAATGGCGGCTCAGGGTGGCGCGGGAATAGACATAGGTCGGTGTGCCGTACTTCGCGGCGATGGCGGACAGCGGCACGTCTTCGGCGTGGAGTTCGCCGTTCTTGTAGTTGAAATGATCCATTAGGGTTGCGGCGGCGGCGTCGAATCGCTGTTTGGAGCGGGGCTTGAAGGGGGATTTGAATCGGCCGGCTTGGGCGCGGCACCGGCGTCAGGCGCGCCCGATTGGGGCTGCTGCGGCTGCGCGGGAGCCGGGGCATCCGCCGGGCTGGCCGCCGGCGCGGGCGCCGGAGACGAGGGGCCGGTCTTGTTCTGCTCCTTGCGCAGCACGCTGGACTTGGCCTTCTGGTGGCCCGGCAGGTACAGCGGCCCGGAAGCGCCGCAGGCGGCCAGCGACAGCGCGGCCAGGCAGAGGATGCAGCGTTTCATCGTCTCGTTCCGGTGGGAGGGTACGCCCGGGAAATTCATTCCCCCAGTTTAACAGCGGTTGCCCCACTAGCCCTGGCCTCGGCACAATCGCCCCCATGACAACCCCATGCAAGCAATGAAAGTCACCGAATCCACCGAAGCCGTACAGCTCGACCCCGAGGCCCCGGCCAACGCCGCCGTGATCTGGCTGCACGGCCTGGGCGCCGACGGCAAGGATTTCGTGCCGCTGGTGCCGGAGCTGCGCCTGCCGGCCTCGATTTCGGCACGCTTCGTCTTCCCGCACGCGCCGGTGCGGCCGATCACCATCAACGGCGGCATGCCCATGCGCGGCTGGTACGACATCGTCAGCCTGACGCGCAGCGACCAGCAGGACGAAACCGGCATCCGCGCCTCGGCCGCCATCGTGCAGGCCCTGATCGAGTGCGAGGTGGCGGCGGGCGTGCCACGCAAGCGCATCGTGCTTGCCGGCTTCTCCCAGGGCGGCGCCATCGCCCTGCACACCGGCCTGCGCCAGGCCGAACCCCTGGCCGGCATCCTGGCGCTGTCCACCTATCTGCCGCTGCACACCCACATCTTCAGCGAGCTCACCCCTGCCGGCCGCACCACGCCGATCCTGATGTGTCATGGCCTTTACGACAACGTGCTGCCGCTATCCCTGGGCAGCAGCAGCCGCGACGGCCTGCGCCAGCTCGGCTGCCAGGTGGAATGGCGCGACTACCCGATGCAGCACCAGGTCTGCGCCGAGGAGATCGCGGAAATCTCCACCTGGCTGCAGGCGCGGCTTGCGTGAGTGAAGCCGGGGGCATTCAAGGCCGCTGCCACTGCGGCCGGATCGGCTTCAGTTTCGATACCCCGCTGGCGCCGCAGGACCTACCCCTGCGCCGCTGCAGCTGCTCCTTCTGCCGCCGCCACGGCGCACGCACCTGCTCCGATCCGGCGGGCTCGGTGCGCTTCGAGATCAGCGAACCGGCCGCGCTGCGCCGGTACCGCTTCGGCCTGCGCAGTGCCGACTTCCTGCTCTGCGCCGAATGTGGCACCTATTTGGCAGCACTCATCGAGCACGACGGCAAGGCCTACGCCACGCTCAACGCTAATTGCTTCGAGCAGGCCGAGACGCTGACCCAGGATGCGCCGATCGTGGTCTACGAGAGCGAGACCCTGGAACAGCGCACGGCACGGCGTGTGGCGAAGTGGACGCCGGTGAGTGGCCCAATTTGATTGAGCTTCCCGCAGCGGACTCAAAATCCGCTGGGGCAACCCCTCGTGAGAGTTCGAGTCTCTCCTTAGGCACTGACCCGTCCTAGCCGAGGTTGACACCTATTGGGTGGACGAAAGTTGTGCCAAAGACGCCCGATGCACCGCATCGGGCGTCTTCATTTTCAAGGATAAATGAGGGCGCTCGCCGTTGTAGATAGCC
>JAMFRN010000179.1 GCA_026224805.1 Nevskia soli | reverse complement strand
CTGGGGCCGGGAGAAATTCCAGGTGCTGACCCTGGCCAGCGCGCCGAAAAACTTCATTTCCTACCAGGATCATTTCAATTCCTACTTCTACGACGGCTTCATGCTGCCGGAGCGGCAGAAGGGCTTCGTCGCCGTCGGCTACCAGCCCAACGACTACAGCAACGAGGGCACCATGTCCTGGCAGTACCTGCCGGGCGTGCGCCGCGTGCGCCAGGCGCCGGAAGTGGGCTTCGACTACCCGGTGCCGCCGGCAGGGCTGCGCACGGTGGATGACGACTACGGCTTCAACGGCTCGCCCGAGCGCTATACCTGGAAGATTATCGGCAAGAAGGAGTACTACATTCCCTACGACAACTTCCGCATCAACGACCCGGCGGTGAAATACAAGGATCTCATCAAGGACGGCACCGTGAATCCCGATTACCTGCGCTACGAACTGCACCGCGTCTGGGTGATCGAAGGCACGCTGCGGCCCGGCGTACGCCACATTTACGCCAAGCGCATCATCTACGCCGATGAGGACACTTGGCTGGCGCAGATGGCGGACAACTACGACAGCCGCGGCCAGTTATGGCGTGTGTCGCTCATCACGTACCACTATTCGCAGGAATCCGGCACCTGGCATCGCGGCGCTTCCATCTACCATGATCTCACCGCCGGGACCTACGAGGCCGGTTACCTGACCAACGAGAGTCAGCAATGGTGGCGCATCAACCAGCCGATGAGTCCGGCGCAGTTTTCGCCATCCGCGGCAGCGCAGGGCGGTCATTAACGTGAAAAGGCAATCTTGCGCAGAGCCGCAAAGAAAGACGCGAATTGATGTCGATTAAAAGCTTTTCTTGGCGTCTTTGCGTCTTTGCGCGAGCCGCTTTTGAGTCCCCAAAAAGGTAACGCCATGAGCACCGTCGTCGATATCCGCGTCCCCCAGTCCGGCGTCCGCGCCGTTTTTGATCGCGTCGCCGCTCTGGCCCCGGCCATGGCGCAAACCACCGCCGAGCAGCGCATCGAGAGGGTGCAGCGCCTGGTGCAGGCCATGCTGGCGCACAAGGAGGACATCTATAAAGCGGTGCGGTTGGAGCGCGGCCTGGCGTCGATCGATACCGACGGCGAGCTGCTGATGGTCAAGTTCGAGGCCGACTTCATCGCCGCCAACCTGAAGGACTGGATGCCGGACAAGCCGGTCGATCCCTCGCTGATGACCCTGGGCAAGCGCTGCTACGTGCACTACGAGCCCAAGGGCGTGGTGCTGCACCTGGCCACCTGGAATGCGCCCTACGTCATCGGCTTCCTGCCGGTGCTCGGCGCCTTGGCCGCCGGCAACGCCGTGATCCTCAAGCCCTCCGAGTTGGCGCCGCATTCCTCCGCCGTGGTGGCGAAGATCGTCGCCGCCGCCTTCCCTGGCGGCGAGGTGACGGTGGTGGAGGGCGGGGCGGAGACCGCGCAGCAACTGCTGGCCTGTCCCTTCAATCACATCTTCTACGTCGGCAATACCCAGATCGGCAAGCTGGTGATGAAGGCCGCGGCGGATCACTGCGCCTCGGTCACCCTGGAGATGGGCGGCAAGAACCCGAGCATAATCGGCGCCAGCGCCGATATCGCCGACACCGCCATGAAAACCGCCTGGGGCCGCATGTGCAACGGCGGCCAGGCCTGCATCGCCCCGGACTACCTGCTGGTGCATGCCTCCATCGAGCAGCCCTTCACCGAAGCGCTGGCGAAGGAGTTCACCGCCCAGTACAACGCCGACGGCAAGGGCTTCGCGCAGAATCCCGACTATCCGGTGATCATCAACGAGCGCCATTTCAACCGCGTCCGCGCCCTGATCGAGGATGCCCGCGCCAAGGGCGCGAAGATCGTCTGCGGCGGCGAATACGTAGCGGAGAAGCGCCTGGTCACCCCCACCATCATCAGCAATGTCACCCCTGACATGAAGGTGATGCAGGAGGAAATCTTCGGCCCGGTGATCTGCGTCGTGCCGTACAAGAGCCGGGAAGAGGTGACGCGTTATGTCGCCGGCCGCGACAAGCCGCTGTCGCTCTACATCTTCAGCAAGGATCAGGCGGAGATCGACTACCACATCGCCCACACCACCTCGGGCAGCACCGTGGTCAATCACAACGTGATCCAGTCCGGCACCAATCCCTACCTGCCGTTCGGCGGCGTCAACACCAGCGGCATCGGCCGCATGGTCGGTTGGCACACCTTCAACGAGTGCTCCAATGCCCGCTCCATCGTCATCGACGGACCGGCCCTGGGCGATCCGCGCATGTTCGTGCCGCCGCTCACCGACAAGTACAAGAAACAGGTCTCGGGCCTGCTGACGCAGAAGCCGGTGCCGTCCGGCATCGTCAAGCTGATTCACGGCGTGTTAAAGCTGAAAGGCAGATTCTCGAAGTAGGGGCGTAGAAGCGTCGATGACGCCGGGCGTGTTGAAATCCCCTAGAATGCGGCACGATGGATAAAAAAAGCCGGTTCCGCATCGCCCTTGTCATAGTCCTGATCGCCATCCTCGTCGGCGTGGTGGTGTTGCCGTACCTGTTCGACTGGCGCGCCACCAAGGCCTTCGCCCGCATCAAGCAGGGCGACATGGAAACCACGGTGATCCTGTATCTGGGCTACCCCGACATCAAGGGCGCCTGCGGCACGCAGCTGCAATGGAATGAGGATAGCCTCGGCGCCAACGACGGCCGCTGCGTCCGGGAAGTGCGCTACAAGGGACGTCACGGCACCTGGGTGGTGGGCTACACCGCAGATGCGCACGTCATCTCCAAGTACTTCGTCCCGGCCGGCCAGAGTCCGGCCGAGATTCCGCCCGGCAAGTAGCCGGATTGTCGCGGGCTAGCCCGCCGTGGCCGTGCCGCCGGCGCGCAGGTGTGCCGGGGTCAGGTCGGACAGGTCGGCTCCCTTGCGCCGCAGGGCCACCTGGCAGACGCTGACGCCCGGTTCGGCCTGGGAGCGCAATACCACCAGTTCGCCCCCGATCGTCTCCAGCATTTTTCGATCGTACTCCATCATGCGAAAGCAGCCGGCGACATTGCCGCTGCCGCGATAGGGACAGACGGCGTGGATTTCGGCCACCACCGTAGTAGCCGTCTCCTCGACGATCGGCACCATCCCGCGCGAAGGCATCATGCGCTGCCATTCGCGCGCCACGCTGCCGACGTCCGCCTGCGTTTTCGCCGCCTTGAGCGAAACAGTCAGTCCGCCGAGCAGCCGCTCCAGTGCGCGTCCGGCGTAGCGGTGGCGCGCAGGCGTCCGGGTGGCCCAGACGCTGGCGTGCAGCAGCGGCTTCCACAAGACCTTGTTGAGGCTATCCACCAGGCTCATCGTCGTCACCATCGACTGCTGCGTTTTGCAGGACTATAAGCGCTCGCTGCGCTCACTGCTCGTCAGCTGGCGCCAAGCAGCCGCGCCGCCTTGGTCACGTCCTTGGGGTTGACCCAGAAGATGGCGCCGTAGCGGTCGGCCCCGGCGCTGATAGCATCCACCGCGGTGATGTTGACGCCGGCCTTGGCCAGGGTTGCGGCCAGTTTCACCAGCGCACCCGCGCGGTCCTTGCCGCGGGCCATGAAGCCGGTCTTCTTGGAGGACAGTTTCCAGCCGAACTTCTTGGCCAGGTCGATCAGCTCCTGCGGCTTTTCCGGAATCAGGTCCACCTGCGAGCCGCCGCCAGTGGGGAAGGCGGTCAGTGCCAGCAGGTTGACCTTGTGCTTCTTCAATGTCTTGAGCAGGTGCGCCCCCTCGCCGGGCTGATCGTTGGTGTGCAGCACATAGTAGTTCACCTTGCGTATGCCCTTGGCCATGGAGTTGCTCCTTGCGGGATCGCCGCTTCGGCTTGGGCCTTCGAGCATACTCCTGCCGCTCCGCGCATGTCCTCCAGGGCTTGCGGCCATCGCCGCGCCGTTCAGCCCGCGACGGCTCCGCTTGCCGACAGCATGCCCTGCGGCGCCAGCTGGATTCTGGGCAGGCCGCCGCTATGGACGCCGAGGCATGGAATCGGAACTTGCGAGTATGGCGCCCGGCCGCTCCCGGCGCCCATCATCACCCCGGAAAATATCGATCCTGGCTTGGTGGAGTGCGGCGATGAGCGGACAGATGCGGCAACGGCTGTGCAAACACCTGGGCAAGATCGCCGCCATGGCTGCCATCGTGGCATCCAGCGGCCAGGCCTGGGCCGATTCGGCCCCGCCGCAGCGCCCCCTGCTGCTCGAGTTGTTCACCTCGCAAGGCTGTTCCTCCTGCCCGCCAGCGGACGCGGTATTGCGTGAACTATCGGTACGCGACGATCTCCTGCCCCTGGCGTTTCATGTCGACTACTGGAACAGCCTCGGCTGGGTCGATCCGTATTCCGCTGCCGCGTTCACCGCGCGGCAGCAAAACTACGCCTCGAGCCGCGGCTTCGAGGTCTATACGCCGCAACTGGTGGTGGAAGGGCGCAGCGATGTGATCGGATCGAACCGCTCCGACATTGCCGCCGCCATCGCAGCGGCGCGGCGGCAAGCGAAAAGCACGGCGGCAAGCATCCGGCGCAGGGGCCAGGATGTCGACATCGATATCGGCGCCGCTGACGGCTCCAGTGCTGCTGCCGCCGCGATCTATCTGTTCAGCTTCGACAGCAGCGACAGCGCCAGCATCGGAGGCGGCGAAAACTCCGGCCGCAAGCTGGTCTATGCCAACGTGGTGCGCTCGATGCGCAAGCTGGGGGAATGGCGCAATCAGCCGCTGAACCTGACTGTGCACCTGCAGTCCGGCGAGAGCGGCGACCGCCTGGCCCTGGTGGTGCAGGACTTCGGCGGCACGGTCTGGGCGGTGGCCGCCACTCCCGCGTCCCGCTGAACCGCGGCGGTGCTGGCTTTCTGACGCCATCCTGGCGGCCGGATCTTCGCCGCGGGCGTGGCGCCTTATCGGCTTACTGCGATATGCCCAGCCGGGCCGTAACCGACGCCGAGGGCGTTCCGATCAGGACCTTTCATGGTCAAAACCATCTAGTTTTCAAATAAATGACACTTGAACCGGAAAGGGCCCCTACAATTGAAGCGCATATAGAAACGAGGGAAAACCTTGCGCCTGCTTCGTTGCGTTGGCTTGCTGGCTGGTTTGACGCTGGGCCTGGCTGCGAATTCGCAGGCGGCCACCGCGGAAGCTGCTCCCGCTGCAACGGCGACAATGGCGGCCGCGGCGGCCACGGATGTGCGCACGCAAACCCTGAGCCTGCGCGACCTGGGGCAATTCGGCGCCATGCAGCTGCATGGCGTGGATGGCATGACCGATCTGCCATTCGGCGTGCGCCTGGACGAGGTGGTGGTGCAGGCGCGGCTGCGCCTGCATATCAACTACTCGCCGGCCCTGCTGGAGCAGCTGTCCCATCTGAAGATCACGCTCAACGACCAGGTCATCGCGGCCATTCCGCTGACCAAGGCCCAGGCGGGCACCGATGTGAGCAAGGACATCGACCTCGATCCGCGCCTGTTCACCGACTACAACCATTTACAGCTGCAGCTGATCGGCCACTACACCCTGGAATGCGAGGACCCATCCCATTCCAGCCTGTGGCTGTCGGTGGGGGACCAGACCCGGCTGGAGCTGACGCTGCGGCCGCTGACCCTGCAGAACGATCTGGCGCTGCTGCCGGCGCCATTCTTCGATCGACGCAGCGGCGCGCCGGTGGAATTGCCGGTGCTGCTGGCGGCCAAGCCCTCGCTGGCCACCCTGCACGCGGCGGGCGTGGTTGCTTCCTGGTTCGGCGAGCAGGCGGATTACCGCGGGGCGCGTTTCCCGGCCCTGTTTAATACCTTGCCGCTGAAGCATGCCGTGGTCTTCGCCACCAACAGCGAGCGCCCGGATGTGTTGGCGCTGCCGCAGGTGGATGCCCCCACCATTTCCATCATCGATCATCCGCAGAACCCGGCGGTGAAACTGCTGGTAATCCAGGGCCGCGATGCGGCCGATCTGGAGAAGGCGGCGGAGGCCCTGGTGCTTGGCCAGATCGT
>JAMFRN010000178.1 GCA_026224805.1 Nevskia soli | reverse complement strand
CTGTCCTGTGGCAATGCCTCGCCCGCGACCTGCTGCAAGGCACGCAGCGCCACGGCGGCAGGCGATTCCGGCCAGTCCGGGGCCATGCCTTCCAGTCGATCTTGCACAGTCAGGCCCACACCAAGCGGTAGATCGTGGCCGTAGTGGTTTTCCAGCAAGACGGTCTGCACCATGCCATGCACCAGTGCAGCCAGCGCCACCTGAGGATGTCGGGCCACTTCGATTTGCAGCACGGCAGTGCGGTGCGCACTCAACCGCTGCGCCAGCCGGTCGGATAGGCTCGCGGCTTTGGGCCGCTCGGCGTCCTCGCCTTCATCGTCGTTCCCGGCTTCGCCTTCCGCGTTGCCGAAACCCTGCCGCAGTTTTTCCAGCGTGCGCAGTGCCTTCGCTTCGGCTTCGCGCAGCAGCCCGCGATGAATCACGGCCTCGCCGCTGCGGTCGAGCGTGACGATGGCACCGGCCACGGCGCGCACGTCCCGGGCGTAGCCCTGCAAGCCATCCTCCACGGCTTGCAGTTCCTCGGCCACCTGTTCGCGGCGCGGCTTCAGCGCCTCGGTCTTGTCCTCGTCCTCGGCGTCGTAGGCTTCTTCCAATTCGGCGTCGATCTTGTCGAGGCGGGTTTGCAACGAGGCGATGCGGCGCGATTCGCGGGCGCTCGGTTCGCGGCGCTGGCGCGGTGCGTTCTGGAACGCCTGCCGCTCGGCATAGCTCATGTGCGGCACGGCTTCCACCCACGCCCAACCCTCGGCGCGCACGTCCCCGGCCAGCGCATCCAGCTTGCCGCGCACCAGCGTTTCCAGCAGCGCAGCGTCAGTCAGGTAAGTTCCGGCATCGCCTTCCGCGAACAGGTCGCGGCGGATGCCGCCGCCCGCCGCCGTGTAGGCGTCCAGCCCGGCGAAGCGCACCAGCGGATGCGTTGCGTCGATTTCGCGTTCGGTCAGGCGTTCGCGCAGCGCGGATGCGCCGCGTTGCCATTCGGGCGCACCGTAGAACACGGCTTCCTGCGCGGCGTGGTCGTCGGTGATGGTCAGGGCCATTAACTGTTCCAGCGTCACCCCACCGGCCCGATAGTCAGCCATCAGGCGCGGCGAGACGTTGGCCAGCTTCAAGCGGCGCTGCACCACCAGCGGGGACACGCCGAAGTCGGCGGCAATGTCTTCCACCGGGCGGCCTTCGGTCACGAGCGCGGCGAACGCCTCGAACTGATCGGCGGGGTGCATGGCCTCGCGCAGCACGTTTTCGGCCAAGCTCACGGTACGCGCCGAAGCATCGGGCACCAGCAGGCACGGCACTTCGTAGTCGGTGGCGATGCGCTTTTTCTTCGCCAGCAGCTTCAAGGCGGTCAGTCGGCGGTCGCCCGCCACCACTTCGTATTGCTCGCCATCGGCAGCGAGGATGACAACGAGGTTTTGCAGCAGGCCGATGCGGGAAATGCTCGCGGCCAGTTCGGGAATGGACAGGCGCGGTGACTTGCGCGCGTTGCGCTTGGAACGGCGCGCAAGCAACTGTGAGAGCGGAACCAGAATCAGGTTCTTGGTCGGGTCGGCCACTTCCAGCGGGGCGGCGGTTTCGATGGCGCGGGCTTCGGTATGGGTAACGGCGTTCATGGTGAAAACTCCTATCAATGAAGGGATGCAGCAACGAAAGAAGCGGCAAGGGCTGCTGCCTGCCCCTGCCGCGTGGAGATTTAGGCTTTCAACTGGCGCATGCCATCGGCCAGCAACCAAAGCGCACGGTTCAGTCGGATGCTTTGGTCGATGCCCTGCACCGGACGGGTCTGCTGGCGGCGTCCGTTGGCGCTGCGCCCGCGCAAGCCGCCTTGGGTCAGGTTTTCTTGCGTGCGGTTGAACACGCTCCACAAGTCCGGGCGGCGGTCGTCGAAGCGGCGCGGCATCAGGATTTGCGATTCCGTGATGGGCGCGGGCTTGTCGGGGTCGTCGTACTTGAGGGCCAGCGCGGCGCGGGCGAACACTTCGGATTCGCCATCGTTCAAGGTGATGGCGTGCATGGCATCGCGGGATTCCTTCACCTGGTCGAAGCCGCTCAACACTTCGTAAGCGCCTTCGATGACGTGTCCGGCCACGTCGCCTTTATGTGGCACGCGCACGTCCGCCACCGTGTCGCCGCAGACAAGTCCATTGCTGCAAACGAAACGGAACATCCCGGCCAGCATCTGATAGCTGCTCGTCCCGTCAT
>JAMFRN010000177.1 GCA_026224805.1 Nevskia soli | reverse complement strand
TGCGCCATGCGCTCCACGGCAGGCCGTTTGATGCGGAAGGAGGTGCCGACCGGAAACAACGATGCAGGCACGCGTCATCAATACGATCAATCGTGATGGAGGAGCCAGACATGACTAAAAAACGGCTTATCGCAACGGCAATCGCGGCACTGTTTGCCACCGCGGCAAACGCGGAAAACGGTGTCACTCTGGAGCCAACCCCGGTCCCGGCAGCGGCCGAACAGGGCAAGAGCGATGCGGCCGGCGATGCGGCAACCAAGCAACTCCTGCTGCTGATGGACGCCGACAGGGATGGCACAGTGTCCAAGCAGGAATTCATGGCCTACATGGACGCCGAATTCGACCGGCTGGACCAGAACAAGGACGGCAAGCTCGATGTGAAGGAACTCACCCAGTTGCATATGCGCACCGGCAGCGGCGTACACCGCTGAGCCTCGGCCGGCTCCGGCTGTAGGGCACTTCGGGGAAGAACGCGCCGGGCGCTGCATCCGTCGGGCGCAGCGGCCGGCGCCATTTCAGGCGGAAAGTTCCAGGGAAATCCATCGACGCGCGCAATACCCGGCGAAGCCGGGCAGGCTCCCGGTGCCCGTAGGCTGTGCGCTGGCCCGGTGCCCAGGGGGCGGCTTTTGTGGCTGGCGGCCGGCGCCGCTATTGATTCCGCGGCAGCCGCCCACAAGGTTACAGCCGGTTTACAATTGGGCCAAGAAAATTGGGGAACCCGGACAAAATGTTGTCGAGCGATAGCGACTCTCGAACACCTGCTGCCTATTCCAAATTCCTGCCGCCGACCTTGCTTCTGGGCTTGGCCTTGTTGTTGCCGGCGGGTACGTTGCAGGCGGCGTCAAACGATGCGGCCTGGTGGTCCCTCAACGCCGAAAACAACAACTTCGTCGTCGACCAGGACCAGCACTACGTCAACGGCCTGAACCTGGCTTACCTGTCGCCGTCCCTGGCGGCGGAGGACCATAGCTTCGTCGCCCGCACCAGCATGGCTGTCGAGGACGCCTTGTGGCCGCTGTTTCCGTTGGAGCAGAAGGAACGCGACCGGCGCTTCGAGTGGACCATCCTGGGGCAGCAGCTGTTCACCCCGGCCAACAAGAACCTGTCCACGCCCGATCCGAACGACCGGCCTTATGCGGGCTGGCTCTACACCGGCTTCAACCTGCTGCAGGACACCGACCGCAAGCAGCTCGACAGCCTCTCGGCGACCATCGGCCTGGTCGGCCCCGACGCCCTCGGCGAGCAGGTGCAGAACGGTTTCCACAAGGTGTTCGGCTTCGGCAGCGCCGAGGGTTGGAGCCACCAGCTCAGGGATGAGCCGGCGCTGACCCTGGCCTACCTGCGCAAATGGCGCTTCGCCGTCAAGGGCACTGGCACCGACGGCCTCAACGCCGATGTGGTGCCCGAGCTGGGCCTGACCGCGGGTAACGTCCTGACCTATGGCGAAGCGACGGCGCTGCTGCGCGCCGGCTGGGGACTGGATGGATCGTTCGGCCCGCGCCTGATCCAGCCCGGCCCTACCGGCGGCGGCTACTTCAATCCGAACTACATCCACCGCGACTGGAGCGTCTACCTGTTCGGCGGCTTCCAGCAGCGCGCGGTGGCGCACAATATTTTCCTGGACGGCAACAGCTATCAATCGAGCCCGTCGGTCGATCGCTACATCTGGGTGCATGACGAGGTCATGGGCGTGTCGGCCCTCGGCTGGCGCCGCGTGCGGATCGATTTCACCTACGTGCGCCGCAGCGAGGAGTTCCGCGGGCAGAGGGGCGATGACCGCTACGGCAGCATCGACGTCTCCACCCGCTGGTAATCGGTACTCCACGCCCGCTGCATACTTGATGCAGCGGGCGCCTGGATTCAGAAGGTCTTGGCGATCCCCGCCGAAAACACCTGGAAGTTCACCAGCGCCGGGTTCTCCACTTCGATGCTGCGGATCGAGTAGGCGCTGCCGCTGCTGTAGTGCTCGTAGCGCAGGCTCAGGTTCCAGCTGCCGAAGCGCTTGTAGACGCTGAGGCTTTCGCTGAGCGCGCCGAACGGCGACAGGCGGTAGTCGCTGCTGTACAGCCCGTTGTTCTGCGCCGCGTTGTAATACGGCTGGTAGAAATCCGCAGCGCTCTGGCTGTACCAGCGCACCCGCGGCACCAGCGCCCAGATCTGCGGCAGGGTCTGATACCAGGCCAGCTCGGCGGTGTGGGCGGTGATGCCCCAGTCGTCGTG
>JAMFRN010000029.1 GCA_026224805.1 Nevskia soli | reverse complement strand
CTTCCGGCCGCAATACCTGGAAGTGCGTGCACCGGATCTGGGCGCGCCGCGCGCCGACGCGCGCAGCTTCATGGTGCTGGCGGCGGCCTATCTCGGCACCACGCGGCTGATCGACAATGTACAGGTGCGGATTGCGGAATAAGCTTTAGGCTCCGCTTTCAAGAGCCTGATTTTCCGGGACTTCCGAGGTGCTTTTCAGTCGGCCTGGAGCTTTTCCGGCTGGCGGAGGTGTTGAAACCCGCAGCGCCGTTCGTCGGCCCGGTTCTATGCTTAGTTCCGCGGGGTTGGCGTCGGCGATCAGGACGGTTACACTTTCATTATTGGTCTGTGACGCACGTCACAACAATGGGCGTATGTCTTTTTGGGCCGCCCTCGATGTTATCTGTCGTCGATTTCGGGTGTATGTCTTCGTGGGCCGCCCGGGGTCTCCCAACATCCAGGAATACGCCATGCAACTGACTATGCTCAAGTGCAAATTGCACCGCGCCCGCGTCACCCACGCCGAACTGGACTACGAAGGCTCCTGCGCCATCGATGGTCGCCTGCTCGATCTCGCCGGCATTCACGAGTACGAACAGATCCAGATCTACAACGTCGGCAACGGTGAGCGTTTCACCACCTATGCCATCCGCGCCGAAAACGGCAGCGGCATCATCTCGGTCAACGGCACCGCCGCCCACAAGGCACGGGTCGGCGATCGCGTCATCATCTGCAGCTACTGCGAGGTCGACGCGCGCGAGGCCAAGGTGCACAAGCCGAAGCTGGTTTATCTGGACGAAGGCAATCGCGTGACGCGGACTGCGAATACGATTCCGGTACAGGCCGCTTGAGTATCGGCGGTATATCGTCCTGACAAGCACCGAGCCATCCATGGCTCGGACTGTTGAAATAAGCGGAACTTCGTAGCAAACATGGGCCCAAGCTTAGTAAGCTTGGGCCTCTTTTTATTGCCTGCGATTCCAGATGTCCTCTCTGACCGAAAGCGCGGCCTGGCTGGCCTTGCGGGAGCATGCCGCGCAGCTTGCCGAAGGCAGCATTGCCGAGCTGTTCGCCTCCGACGCGCAACGCCCGCAGCGCTTTTCCGCCGAGGCGGCAGGGCTGTATCTCGACTACTCCAAGCAGCACGCCGATGAGCGCGCGCTGCAATTGCTGCTGGCGCTGGCCCAGCAGCAGGACTTGCCGGGCTGGATCGGGCGCATGTTCGCCGGGGAGGCGATCAATCAGACCGAGAACCGCGCGGTCCTGCATGTGGCGCTGCGCGCACCGCGCAATGCGCCGCTGCGGGTGGACGGGCAGGATGTGCCGGCCCAGGTGCATGCGGTGCTGGACCGCATGGCCGCTTTTGCCGAACAGCTGCGCTCCGGCGCCTGGCTGGGCGCCACCGGGCGCGCCATCACCGATGTGGTCAACATCGGCATCGGCGGTTCGGATCTCGGTCCGCGCATGGTGTGCCGGGCGCTGGCCGCCCAGGCCGATGGCCCGCGGGTGCACTTTGTCGCCAATGTCGACGGCGCACAGCTGACTTCGGTATTGCACGGGCTGGAGCCGGCGACGACGCTGTTCGTCATCACCTCCAAGATGTTCACCACCCTGGAAACCATGGCCAATGCGGGCGCTGCCCGGAGCTGGCTGGTTGCGGCACTGGGCGAAGATGCGGTGCGCCGGCACTGCGCGGCGGTATCGACCAATCGCGCGGAAGTGCTGAAATTCGGCATCGATGCCGCCAATGTATTCGAATTCTGGGACTGGGTCGGCGGCCGCTATTCGCTGTGGTCGGCGGTCGGCCTGTCCATCGTCATCGCCATCGGCGCGGAGGGATTCCGCCAGCTGCTCGCCGGCGCGCACGCCATGGACGAGCATTTCCGCAGCGCTCCGCTGGAAAAGAACCTGCCGGTGCTGTTGGGGCTGCTGGCGGTATGGAACCGCAACTGCCTGGCCAGCCGCTTCGGCTCGCGCAGCCAGGTGGTCGCGCCTTATGCCCAGGATCTCGAGTATTTCGTGCCGTGGTTGCAGCAGCTGGAGATGGAATCCAACGGCAAGAGCGTGGATCGCCAGGGCCGGCCGGTGGATTACGCCACCACCCCGGCGCTATGGGGCGATGTCGGGACCAACGGCCAGCATGCGTTCTTCCAGATGCTGCACCAGGGGCCGGCGATCCATCCGGTCGATTTCATCCTGCCGCTGCGCGCCGCGCACCCTCTGCAGGATCAGCAGCGCATGCTGATCGCCAACTGCCTGGCGCAGAGTTCCGCCCTGATGCTGGGCAAGTCGCCGCAGCAGGTGCGCGCCGAGTTGCAGGCCAAGGGACTGCAAGGCGCGGCACTGGAGGCGGCGGTGCCGCATCGTGTCTTCGCCGGCAACCGTCCGAGCAACACCATCCTGCTGCCGCGGCTCGACGCCTGGCATCTGGGCGCGCTGCTGGCGCTGTACGAGCACCGCACCTTCGTGCAGAGCGTGATCTGGAACATCAACGCCTTCGACCAGTGGGGCGTGGAACTGGGCAAGCAGCTGGCGCAATCGGTGCTGGCGGCGATGGCCGGCGATGCCCAGGTCAGCCTGGACCCGTCGACCCGCACTTTGCTGGCGCGCAGCGGTCAATAGCTTTACTGATCCCCCAATTTTCGGATTTCCGACAGGATCGTCCCGTGCTTTCCGGCAACCTCATTTCCAGATTCACCCGCGTCATCGCGGCAGTTGCCCTGACTGGCCTTGCTGGCTGCGCCGCCGGCCCGCAGCTGCGCGATTACCACATCAGCGGCAAGGCGGTGGAACTGCGGGAGGTGCCGTACTATGCGCAGGACGGCTATCAGGGCGGGCCCGCCGCGCTGGCGATGATGCTGGCGGCGAACGGCGCACAGGTGATGCCGGCCGACCTGGTCAGCCTGGTCTATGACCCCCGCACCAGCGACAGCCCGCAAGGCGCCATGCACACCGCCGCCAGCCGCTATGGCCGCGTGCCCTACGTGCTGAAGTCGAAACAGCTTGATCTGGACGTGGTGCATCAGGTGCAGTCCGGCCATCCGGTGCTGGTGCTGCTGCGCACCGGCGTGGTGCTGAAGCAATGGCAGTATGCCGTGGTGATCGGAGTCGACCCGGGCGCCAGCACCTTCACCCTGCGTACCGGCACCGCGCAGCATCTGGTGCTGAGCTATGGCGATTTCCTGGCGGCCTGGCACGACAGTGCCTACTGGGCCATGCTGACCGCGCTTCCGGGCGATATTCCGGAGGCCGCCACGCTTCAGGATTGGCTGAGCGGAGCCGCCTTGATCGAGCAGGCGGGAAAGACCGACGCGGCGGTGCAGGCCTATGCCGCCATCACCCAGCGCTGGCCCGATGAAGTGCAGGGTTGGGCGGGGCTGGGCAGGAACTACTACGCCGCCCACAACCCGCGCGGCGCCACTGTGGCGTTCTACAAGGCCGCGACTCTGCAGCCGGATAATGCCGCGGTCCACGATGGCCTGGCCAAGGCGCTGCTCGACCGGCAGTGCGCCGATCAAGCCGAGGACGAAGTCGATCGCGCCCTCGAACTGGAGCGCAATCCCAATCTGCGCGCCGCCTATCAGCAAACGCAGCGCGAAGTGGCCAAGCACTCCGGGCCTTCTGTGGTGTGTCCGCTGGAGTGAGGCTTGGCCGACTTCGTCTTTTCGGCCCGTTCCGGACTATGACGAGCGCCGCCATCAAGCAACCAGCCCGATATCTCTGAATCGCCCCGGCATTTGTAGGCATCTCCGAGTCATAATTTGGTCTCGGCGAAAGACCTTCGCACCAGCGCGCGAAACGCACGCGCCGCCGGGCGGTTGTAAGTTCTCTCGTGCCACCAGGTGCAGCGTGCTCTTGATCAGAAGACCTTCCTCAGCCCGAACTCGAAGAACCGGCCGATGGTCGAACCGTTGCCGGTACCGCCACCGGATTCGAAAGCTGCAGAGGCGGCTTCGTTCAGGAATGGCGGATACTCGTCGAACAGGTTGTTGACGTTGAGCTGCAGGCTCATGCCCTTGAGCAGGCCGTCCGGTTCCTTGAAGTTGTAAATGAAGGCCAGGTTCACGGGCTGGAACGACCCGATGTGGGTCTGATTGGTGGCGCCGGTGACGTCATAGCCGTGGCTGTATGTGATCGAGACGGTCGAGGTCAGTTGTTTCCATTTCGTCCCAAAGGTACCGGCAATCTGTAAGGGGCTGGTGTTGGCGGTCAAATTGTTAACCTTCAGCGAGCTTGAGAATCCGTCGACGATATTGGTTTGGGTGAGCGAGTAAGTCGCGTTCACGCTGGCGAATACGGCACCCCAGCCGACATTCCTGGCGAAATTGACGTACCAGTCCAGACCATTGGCATCCACGTTGCCGCCGTTTTGTATGTGCGCGTCGACGTACAGATACGGAGGATTGTTGCTGCCATAAGTCTGCTGGACGATCTGGGCGGTATTGGGAACGTTGTTGGCGGCACCAAGCGCCTGCAACTGCGCCTGGGTCG
>JAMFRN010000176.1 GCA_026224805.1 Nevskia soli | reverse complement strand
GATCAGCGCAGCGGGCTAGTTCTTGGTTTTGTCGACCAGCTTGTTCTTGGCGATCCACGGCATCATCGAGCGCAGCTTCGCGCCGACCTTCTCGATCTGATGCTCCTGCCCGATGCGGCGACGCGCCTTGAGCGTCGGTGCGCCAGCCTGGTTTTCGAGCACGAACTCGCGCGCGAACTGGCCGGTCTGGATCTCGGTGAGGATGCGCTTCATCTCGATCTTGGTCTGTTCGGTGACGATACGCGGACCGCGCGTGTAGTCGCCGTACTCGGCCGTGTTGGAGATGGAGTAGCGCATCGTTGCCATGCCGCCTTCGTACATCAGGTCGACGATCAGCTTGAGCTCGTGCAGGCACTCGAAGTAGGCCATTTCCGGGGCGTAACCCGCTTCGACCAGGGTCTCGAAGCCGGCCTGCACCAGCGCGGTGGCGCCGCCGCAGAGCACGGCCTGCTCGCCGAACAGATCGGTTTCGGTCTCTTCCTTGAAGCTGGTCTCGATGATGCCGGCGCGGCCGCCGCCATTGGCGGACGCGTAGGACAGCGCGATCTGCTTGGCCTGGCCGGAAGCGTCCTGGTGGACGCAGATCAGGCTGGGCACGCCGCCGCCCTGGGTGTAGGTGCTGCGCACCAGGTGGCCGGGGCCCTTGGGGGCGACCATGATCACGTCCAGGTCGGCGCGCGGCTCGATCAGCTGGAAGTGGATGTTGAAGCCGTGGGCGAAGGCCAGCACACCGCCCTGCTTGAGGTTGCCGGCGACGCTGTCCTCGTAGATCTTCCTCTGGTCCTGGTCGGGAGCGAGGATCATCACCAGGTCGGCGCCCTTCACCGCCTCGGCGACTTCCTTGACCTTGAGCCCGGCGCCCTCGGCCTTGGCCCAGGACTTGGAGCCCTTGCGCAGACCGACGGTGACATCGACCCCACTGTCCTTGAGGTTTTGCGCATGGGCGTGGCCCTGCGAACCGTAACCGAGGATGACGACCTTCTTCGACTGGATGATCGAAAGGTCGGCGTCCTTGTCGTAATAGACGTTGATGCTCACTGCGGATTACCTCTGTGGGACGGGGAGAAAGGGGTTCTCGGGGGAATTTTTCGGGAAGTTCCGGGGAATGATCGGCACGCCGCTCAGGGCGGCGGTGCCAGCACGGTGGCGCCGCACTCCAGCGCCGCGGTGCCGCTGCGCACCAGCTCGAGCACGCGCGCGATGCCGGATAGTTCTGCGACGAAGCTGTTGACCTCGGCGCCAGTGCCGGTGAGCTGTACCGTGCGGGTGGTTTCGGTCTCGTCGAGCACCAGCGCACGATGGCGGCGCACGCATTCGACGATCCTGCGGCCACCGGCGGCATCGACCCCGACTTTCAGGATCAGCAGCTCGCTCTCGATGTGCTCGCGGCCGGTCAGTTCGGTGATTTCGACGATGTCGATCAGCTTGCGCGACTGCTTGATGATCTGCTCGATCACCGCATCGCTGCCGGTGGTGACCAGGGTCAGACGCGATACCGTGTCATCGTGGGTCGGCGCCACGGTGAGCGACTCGATGTTGTAGCCACGGGCGGAAAACATACCGGCCACACGGGCAAGTGCCCCGGCCTCGTTCTGGAGCAGGATCGAAATAATGTGGCGCATAATTTCGAGAACATAAACCGTGGGACGGGCCTACGGCAAGTGCCGCCCCCGCCCCACTATCCTCTAAACCCACGCCACCACTGCATTTCAGCGATTTGCAGCGTTCGATCAGGCGGCGGGCGCCGCGCCGGCGCCGCGCCCGGCAAGCAGCGACAGGCCTTCCGACAGCAGGTCCGCGTGGTTGGCCGGAACGCTGCCGTTCGGCGTCAGCTGGTTGACCAGCTGCGGCAGCAGCTGCGCCAGTCCGCCGCTGACCTGGGCGTGGTCCAGGCCCAGTTTGCTGGCGATACCGGCGACGGCATCGCTGCCCAGCACCTGATGCAACTGATCCGCAGTGATAGGCAGGTTGGCGCCGCTGGAAACCCAGGACTCGGCGTGCGCGCCAAGGCCCGACTGCTGGAATTTCGACAGCAGCCCCGGCAAACCACCATTTTGCTGGATCAGGTTCATTGCCTCCTGCAGCAAGGGGTTCTGTCCCGCTTGTTGCTGAGTGCCGCCAGTCGCGCCGGACAGCAAGCTGCCGGCAAGTTGGTCAAGTAATCCCATCGTGATCTCCTCCCCGGAAAGACGAATCAAAAGCTTACACCCTTGAGGTGACAACGCCATGTCCGGGCCCTGTCCAGGCCTTGTCCGGGCTATCTCCGGACCCCATCCAGGCACTCTCCGGCCACTGCGGAAAAAGGCCACTCGTGCTATAAGATCGCCCCGAATTTGCTGGATTTTTCCACCGGAAGCCGCCGTGAACGCACAGCCGAAAACCACTCCCCATCCTCTCGCCGGCAAGATCATGACCGGGGCCGAGATCATCGTCCAGGTATTGGCCGACGAGGGCGTGGATGTCGTCTTCGGCTATAGCGGCGGCGCCATCCTGCCGACCTACGACGCCATTTTCCGCTTCAACGCCGAAAAGAACGCCGGCGACAAGGACCCGATGCCGCTGATCGTGCCCGCCAACGAGCAGGGCGCCGGCTTCATGGCCTCGGGCTATGCCCGCGCCAGCGGCAAGGTCGGCGTGGCCGTGGTGACTTCCGGGCCGGGCGCCACCAACATGGTGACACCGGTGCGTGACTGCATGGCCGACTCGATCCCGATCCTGGCGATCTGCGGCCAGGTGCCGACCGCCGCCATCGGCTCGGACGCGTTCCAGGAAGCGCCCATCTCCAACATCATGGGTGCCTGCGCCAAGCATGTGTTCCTGGTCACCGATGCCAGCCGCCTGGAAGCGACCATCCGCACCGCCTTCGAAATCGCCCGCACCGGCCGTCCCGGCCCGGTGGTGATCGACGTGCCCAAGGACGTGCAGAACTGGAGCGGCCCGTTCCAGGGGCCCAATCAACCCGGGAGCCTGCTGCCGGTGCCCGGCTACCGCGCGCGCCTGCGCGCGGTCGAGGAAAACCTGCTCGACGACGCAGCCTGCGCCGCGTTCCTGGAAAATCTGCGCAAGGCCAAGCGTCCGCTGATCTATGCCGGTGGCGGCGTGATCCTGGCGGAGGCGGCGCGTGCGCTGCGCGACTTCGCCCATGCCTTCGGCATCCCGGTGACAGCCACCCTGATGGGCCTGGGCAGCTACGACACCACCGAGCCACTGTCGCTGCACATGCTGGGCATGCACGGCACCGCCTACGCCAACTACGCCACCGACGACTGCGATTTCCTCATCGCGGTAGGCAGCCGCTTCGACGACCGCGTCGCCGGCGTGCCGTCCAAGTTCGCCCGTGGCGCCAAGTTCATCGCCCATCTCGACGTCGACTCGGCCGAGATCAACAAGGTCAAGCGGGTGCACTGGCACCACCTCGGCAATCTCAACCTGGCCCTGGACAAGCTGCGCGGCTACCTGCAGGCGCAGAAGTTCAAGCCGGACTATGCGGAGTGGCACCAGCACATCGCCGGCCTGAAAAAGACTTACGCGATGAACTACGACCGCAAGTCCGCCTTGATCCAGCCCTACGCCGTGATCGAGGAACTGAACAAGCTGACCAAGGGCGAGGCCATCATCAGCACCGGCGTCGGCCAGCACCAGATGTGGGCGGCGCAGTACTTCGACTTCCGCGATCCGCGCCTGTGGCTCACCTCCGGCTCGATGGGCACCATGGGCTTCGGCCTGCCTGCCGCCATCGGCGCGCAGTTCGCCCGCCGCGACAAGATCGTCATCGACATCGACGGCGACGCCAGCATCCGCATGAACCTGGGCGAGCTGGAAACCGTCACCACCTACGGCCTGCCGATCAAGGTAGTGGTGCTCAACAACTTCGGCGACGGCATGGTGCGGCAGTGGCAGAAGCTGTTCTTCAAGGGACGCTTCTCCGCCAGCGACAAGAGCCTGCACAAGAAGGACTTCGTCAAGGCGGCGCAGGCCGACGGCTTCCCCTGGGCGAAGCGCCTCGACCGCAATGAAGATCTGCAGAAAACCATCGCCGAATTCATCGCCTTCGACGGCCCCGCCTTCCTCGAAGTGATCATCGACCCGGATGCCGGCGTCTACCCGATGGTCGGCCCCGGCGTCAGCTACGCCGACATGATCACCGGCGACTGGATTCCCTCGCGCGAACCGCCCGGGGCGATCGAGATCGACAAATCGGAGATGTTCTGAGGGCTGATACCCTCGGTCATCCCGGGAAGTCGTAGGGTGGGTGAAGCCCCTGAAGGGGCGTAACCCACCATGGTCTTGCGACACCGGTGGGTTACGCCTTCGGCTTCACTCACCCTATCGATTTTGCCGGCCTGGACGGCGTAACGTTCTACTTCTCCGCCTGCACCCGCGCCAGCGGCTCCGGCATCTGCGCCAGGTAATAGGCCAGCACGGCCATCGTCGCCACCTGGCGGCGCAGGTATTCCGGCTTGACCTTGTCCAGCGTATCCGCGGCAGTGTGGTGGTAGAAGAAGTACTCGCGGGTATCCACCATCGGCGCGAAGCCCGGCACGCCGGCTTCCTGCAAGGGGGCGATATCCGCGCCTACCTCGCCGTCGCGACGCTCGAGCGCCGTGGCGCCGATCGGCTGCAGTGCCGCGGTGACCGGGGCCAGCTTCGCCAGTGAATCCGGCGTCACGCTGGCGATCACGCCCAGCGGCTTGCCGGCGCCGGAATCGCTCTCGATCACGGCGATCTGCTGCGCCAGCTTGTCCTTGTTGGCCGCGAAATACGCCTTGCTTCCGCCCGAGCCGTTCTCCTCGTTCATCCAGGCGACGACGCGGATGGTGCGGTGCGCCTGCAGGCCCAGCGACTTGAGCAGCTGCACCGCGCCCATCGCCGCGGTGACGCCGGCGCCGTCGTCGATGGCGCCCTGCGCCAGATCCCAGCTGTCCAGGTGCCCGGAGACCAGCACCACTTCGTCCGGCTTGTCGCTGCCCGGCAGATCGGCGAGGACGTTGTAGCTGTCGGCATCCGGCAGGGTCTGCGGCGTCAGCGTCAGGTGCAGGCTCACCGGGCCTTGCGCCGCCAGGCGGCCTACCAGCATTGCATCTTCGGCAGTCAGCGCGGCGGTGGGAATCTTCGGCACGTCATCTTCGTAGCGCATCACGCCGGTGTGCGGCAGGCGGAAATCGGCGCCGCCGACCGAGCGGATCAGGGCCGCTACCGCCCCGACCCGCGCCGCGGCGCTGGCGCCCTGGACGCGATAGGCCACCGCCTGGATGTAGGCGGCCATCGCCTGGCCGTTGCTGGCGAGATCTTGGTCGAAAGCCTTGTCGAACAGCACGATCCGCCCCTTGGCTTCGGCGGCATGCGCCTTCAGGTCGTCGAAGCTGTGCACCACCAGCACCGGCGCGGTGATGCCCTTCTTCGGCGTGGCCACCGAGCCGCCGAGCGTGGTCAGGCGCAGCTGCTGCGTCAGGCCCTCCGGCCTGCCCGGATAGTCGACCAGCTCGGCCTGCTCCTCGCCTCGCACCCAGTGCGGCACCTTGGCCGGCTGCAGCGTCACGCTGAGCCCGGCCGCCTGCAGGGCCGCGGCCACCTGGGTCACGGCGGCTTCGGCCTGCGGCGAGCCGCTCAGGCGCGGGCCGATCTTGTCGGTGAGATCGCTCAGGCGCTGGTAGGCCCAGTCGCTGGACAGGGCGGCGTCGCGGATGCGCGCCAGCACGGCGGGATCAACCGCGGGAGCGGCCTGCTCGGTACCGGCCGACCAGGCCGGCGCGGCAACAAGGGCGGCGGCGAACAACAGTACGGCGGCACGGCTGGGACGCGTCATCGGGACCCCCTCAAAAGGAATGGCGCGAGTGTTCCGCAAGCACCGCAGCTTGTAAAGCAACAGTCATGCACATTTTTTATGTAACAACTGCGCGCAAATTCATGACCTGGTGGCGAAGCGCGGCATACACCGTATGCGATGATGCAGGCCGGATTCCGGAGGACCTATACCAATGATCAACAAACTCTTCAAACTCGCCGCCCGCCCCACCGGCATGGCCAAGCGCACCGACTTCAGCTACGAGGAAGTCCCGGTGGCGGAGCCGAAGGACGGCGAGCTGCTGGTGAAGATCCACTACATCTCGCTCGACCCGGCGATGCGCGGCTGGATGAATGCCGGCAAGTCCTACATCCGCCCGGTGGAGATCGGCGAGATCATGCGCGCCGGCACCGTGGGCGAGGTCATCGCTTCGCGCAATGCGCAGTTCCAGGTTGGCGATTTCGTCTCCGGCAACCAGGGCGTGCAGTCCTATGCGATCTCCGACGGCAAGGGCCTGATCAAGGTCGATCCGAAGATCGCGCCGCTGCCGAAATACCTCAACGTGCTGGGCATGCCCGGCATGACCGCCTACTTCGGCCTGCTCGACGTGGGCCTGCCCAAGGCCGGCGAGACCGTGGTGGTGTCCGCGGCGAGCGGCGCGGTGGGCCAGATCGTCGGACAGATCGCCAAGATCAAGGGCTGCAAAACCGTGGGCATCGCCGGCGGCGCCGAGAAGTGCGAGTACGCGGTGAAGGAACTCGGCTACGACAGCTGCATCGACTACAAGCGCGGGCCGATCTTCCCAGGTCTGGCGCAGAACTGCCCGGAAGGCGTCGACGTCTACTTCGACAATGTCGGCGGCGACATCCTCGACGCGGTGCTGACGCGCATCCGCATGAAGGCGCGCATCGTCATCTGCGGCGCCATCTCGCAGTACAACAACACCACGCCGATCCAGGGCCCGAAGAACTACATGTCGCTGCTGGTCAACCGCGCGCGCATGGAAGGCATCGTGGTGTTCGACTGGGCGCCGCGCTACGGCGAAGCCGCGCGCCAGATGGGGCAATGGATGGCCGAGGGCAAGCTCAAATCGCGCGAGGACATCGTCGAAGGCATCGAGACCTTCCCGGAAACCCTGCTCAAGCTGTTCAACGGCGAAAACTTCGGCAAGCTGCTGCTGAAAGTCGCCTAGACCTCGTTCGGCGCTTCCCTGACGTTAATCCCCTCCCCTTGGGGGAGAGGGACAGGGTGGGGGTGGATACGGAGTGAGCAGCTAAAACCCGTGGATACCGGCTTGCGCCGGTATGACGGTGGGAAGCTGGTGGACGTGCTTAGCGTAGCGAAGAATTTGGCCGGATCCTTCGCTGCATTTATCCCGGGCGAAGCCAAGGGACTCGGCGCACCAACGTTTCCCTTAGCCATCTCAGATGAATTAATTTCATCCGAGATGGCTTCAGAATTCGTTTGTGGCAATCAGGGACGAGGCTTAGCCTCACTGCACCATACGCATCCGTACGGTGCAGGAGGGGGACATGGAAACAAGCGAATTGCTGGCGTCACCGGACTATGAGCTGCTCTGCGCCGGTCTGGAAGCGCAGGACTCGTTGCACTGCCGCAAGCGCGAACTGACCATTCCCGCCGTGGATGGCATCGCCCTGACCGCCACGGCTTACCAGCCCGCCCACCGCAGCCCCACGCTGGCCGTGGTGATCAACAGCGCCACCGGCGTGCCGCGAGGCTACTACCGGCATTTCGCCGAGTACCTGGCGGCACAGGGCTGCGCCGTGCTGACCTACGACTATCGCGGCGTCGGCGGCAGCCGCGATGGCGGGCGCGGCGCCCGCATGCTGCACTGGGGCGAACGCGATATCCCGGGAGCACTGGAATGGATGTACCGCTATCACCCGCGCCTGCCGCTCGCCGCCATCGGTCATTCCGGCGGCGGCTGGCTGTTCGGCCTGGCGGCGAACAACCGCTCGGTCGACGCCTTGCTCACCGTCGGTTCGCAAATCGCCCATTGGCGCAACTGGCCGACGCTGCGCGGCCGGCTGTTCATGTGGAGCGCCATGAACCTGATGATTCCGGGGGCGGCGCACGCCCTCGGCTACCTGCCGGGCGCCGTGTTCGGCGGTGAAAGCCTGCCGCGCGGCGTGGCGCTGGACTGGGCGCGCTGGTCGAGCAACCCGCGCTTCGTGGTCGACGACGCCGGCGCGCCGCTGCGCGAGCATTTCAACGCCTATCGCAACCCGGTGCGCCTGCTGGCGATCGAGGACGACGACTATGCGCCGCCGCAGGCAGTGCAGGCGCTTGCGCCGCTATACGGGCTGCATGGCGCCAATGCCGCAGTCATGGTGGTGCGCCCGCGCGATCACGGCCTGCGGCGGCTCGGCCATTTCGGCTTCTTCCGCAAGACCGCTCCGCGTATTCTCTGGGACGACGCCCTGTTCTGGCTGCGCCAGCAGGCCGGCGGGTAATCCCCCGTGTTGCCGGGAATAGACATAGCTGCCGCGATGACTTCGGTCTTAGCCGATATGATGTTGAGACGGCAGTCTGAGCATGCCGGTTAGGACAATTACCCCGGAGCACGCGATGCAATTCGAGACCCTCCGCTACGCCGTATCCGAGCGGATCGCCCGCATCACCTTGAACCGCCCCGAACGGTTCAACGCCATCAATCCGGCCCTGGCCAGCGAACTGGAAGCGGCCGTGGCCCATGCCAACCGCGACGACGCGGTGCACGTCATCGTGCTCGAAGGCGCCGGCCAGGGCTTCTGCGCCGGCTTCGATCTCAAGGACTTCGCCGAGGGCGATTCGCCGTGGAACCAGGACATGCCCTGGGACCCGTTGATCGACTACCGCATGATGAAACAGTTTTCCGAGCGCTTCCAAAGCCTGTGGCGCTCGCACAAACCGACCATCGCCAAGGTGCACGGCCATGCCATCGCCGGCGGCAGCGAGCTGGCCCTGTCCTGCGACCTGACCATCATGGCCGAGGACGCGAAAATCGGTTATCCGCCGGCCCGAGTCTGGGGCTGCCCGGTCACCGGCATGTGGGTGTACCGGCTCGGCGTGGAAAAAGCCAAGCGCATGCTGCTCACCGGCGATGTCATCGACGGCCGCGAAGCCAAGCAGATGGGCCTGGTGCTCGATGCGGTGCCGGCGGCCGAACTGGAGGCGCGCGTGATGCAGCTGGCGCAGCGCATGAGCGGCGTGCCGAAGAACCAGCTGATGATGCAGAAGCTGATGATCAACCTGGCCTACGAGAACATGGGCCTGGCCTCCACCCAGACGCTGGCGACGCTGTTCGACGGCATCACCCGCCACTCGCCCGAGGGCGTGACCTTCCGCGAGCACGCGGCCAAGGCCGGCTTCCACGACGCCGTGCGCCTGCGCGACTCCGGCGAGCTGATCCCCGGCAGCAAACCGACACCGCCCGGGCTTTGATTCCTTCCCCCATTCACCGACACCTTCATTCAAAAAACGGAGCAGAACGATGTCCGAGTTGATCCAGAGTCACCTGCACGAGCGCGTGCTGACCGTGCGCCTCAACCGCGCCGACAAGAAAAACGCCCTAACCCAAGCCATGTATTCGGCCTTGGCCGAAGCCGTCAACGGCGCCGCGGCAAATCCGGAAGTGCGGGTGCTGCTATTCGCCGGCGTGCCCGACGCGTTCACCGCCGGCAACGACCTGCAGGACTTCCTGCAGCATCCGCCGACCGGCGACGATGCGCCGGTGGCCCGCTTCATGCGCGCCCTGGCCAGCTTCCCCAAGCCGGTCATCGCCGCCGTCAACGGCATCGCTATCGGCATCGGCGTCACCCTGATGCTGCATAGCGACCTGGTCTACGTCGGCAAGGGCGCGCGCCTGCAGATGCCCTTCACCAACATCGGCATCTGCCCGGAATTCGCTTCCAGCTACCTGCTGCCGCGCCTGATGGGCAATGCGCGGGCGGCGGAACTGGTCATGTTCGGCGAGGTGTTCTCCGCCGACAAGGCGCTGGAATACGGCCTGGTCAACGCCGTGCTGCCCGATGCCGAGGTCGAAGCGCACGCCCTGGAGCGCGCCCGCAAGCTGTCGCAGCAGCCGCCCAACGCCCTGCGCGTCACCAAGAAACTGATGCGCCGCTGGTCGGAACAGACCGCACTCGAAGCGATCAAGATCGAGGCCGAGCACTTCATCCCCATGCTCGGCCAGGGCGAGGCGCGTGAAGCCATGACCGCCTTCATGCAGAAGCGCAAGCCGGACTTCTCCAAGTTCAGCTGATCCACGCTTACCTCTCCCCTTGAGGGAGAGGTCGGTCCGCAGAACCGGGTGAGGGGTAGCCAGTAGGGCGGGTCCGCGATCCGCCATTTACCGCGGCACGCGACAGGCGGGTCGCGGATCCGCCCTACTGGGCTCATTCACTTTTTGTCATCGTGAGCGCAGCGAAGGATCTGGCCCAGCGCAGAAACCGGATCGTTCTCCGGTGCCGCAAATAAAAAAACCGGAGCAGAAGCTCCGGCCTTTTTGAAGCACTGGACCCCGGCATTCGCCGGGGTGACAGCAAGCGCGTAGTGCACCCGCTCCAGCACCGTAGCCACGCCCTGCCCCATGCCGATGCACATGGTGGCGAGGCCGAATTGCGCGTCCTTCTGCTTGAGGATGTGCGCCAGCGCGCCGGTGATGCGCGCGCCGGAGCAGCCCAGCGGATGGCCCAGGGCGATGGCGCCGCCCTTGATGTTGATGTGGTCCAGCCGGTCCAGCAGCTTCATTTCGGTCAGCACCGCCAGGGACTGCGCGGCGAAGGCCTCGTTCAGCTCGAAGTAGTTGATGTCCTTCAGGGTCAGGCCGGCGCGCTCCAGCGCCTTCTTGCTCGCCGGCACCGGGCCGCGGCCCATGGTGCTGGGATCGCAGCCGGCGGAGGCCATGGAGCGGATCTTCGCCAGCGGCTTCAGGCCCAGGGCCTTGGCCTTCTCGGCGGACATCACCAGCACGGCGGAGGCGCCGTCGGACAGCGCGGAGCTGTTGCCGGCGGTGACCGAACCCTTGGGGTTGAACACTGGCTTGAGCTTGGCCAAGCCGTCGAAACTGGCGTCGGTACGCACCACTTCATCGAAGTCGATCAGGGCCGGCAGGCCGTCGGCATCATGGCCGGCGAGCGGGATCAGCTCATCCTTGAAGCCGCCGTCCTTGTGAGCCTGGGTGGCGCGCTGGTGCGAGGCCAGGGCGAACTCGTCCTGGGCCTTGCGCGAGATCTGGAAGGTGGTGGCCAGCATCTCGGCGGTGAGGCCCATCATCGCCGCCGCCTTGGCGGTGTTGAGGGACAGCTCCGGGTTGCCGTCGAAGTTGTAGTCCATCGGCACGTGGCCCATGTGCTCGACGCCGCCGCAGATGTAGAGGTCGCCGATGCCGGAATTGATCGAGCCGACGGCGGCATGGATGGCGGTCATGGACGAGCCGCACAGGCGGTTCACGGTCTGGCCGGAAACCTCATGCGGCAGGCCGGCCAGCAGCGAAGCCTGGCGGGCGATATTGAAGCCCTGTTCCTTGGTCTGCTGCACGCAGCCCCAGATCACGTCCTCGATTTCCTTCGGCGTCACCGCCGGGTTGCGCACCAGCAGCGCCTTGATCAGCTCGGCAGAAAGGTTCTCCGCGCGCACGTTGCGGAATACGCCGGCCTTGGAACGGCCCATCGGGGTTCTTACCGCGTCAACGATTACGACATCAGTCATGTGAATCTCCAAAACGAAATTCGTGGCAAGGGTAGAGGCTTACGTGCCGGTTACTTGGTGTAGTACGTCTCGCCCTTGGCGGCCATTTCCTTCATGCGGGCGGTCGGCTCATAGAGCTTGCCGAGGCTGGCGTACTTCTCGCACTTCGCCACCAGGTTCTTCAGCCCGATGATGTCGGCGTACTTGAGCGCGCCGCCCAAGTGCGGCGGGAAGCCGATGCCGAGAATCAGGCCCATATCGGCCTCGTTGGCGGTGTCGACGATGTTTTCTTCGAGGCAACGCGCCGTCTCGATCACCATCGGAATCATCAGGCGGTCGATGATCTCTTCCTCGCTGAAGTCCTTGGTGCCGTTCGGTTGCACGCTGGCGATCAGCTTGTAGCTGTCGTCGGTCATGACCTTCTTCGGCTTGCCCTTGGGATCGGTTTCGTACTTGTAGAAGCCGATGCCATTCTTCTGGCCGTAGCGCTTGTTGTCGTACATCACGTCAAGCGCGGTCTTGAAGGTGCGGGCCATGCGGTCCGGGTAGCCTTCCGCCAGCACGTCGCCGACGTGGTGCGAGGTGTCGATACCGACCACGTCCTGCAGGTAGGCCGGGCCCATCGGCCAGCCGAAGGACTCGGCGATCTTGTCGATCTTGACGAAGTCGGCGCCTTCCTGGATCAGGCCGGACCAGCCGCCGAAGTACGGAAACAGGATGCGGTTGACCAGGAAGCCGGGGCAGTCGTTGACCACGATCGGCGTCTTGCCCATGGCGGTGGCGTAACCGACGATGGTGGCGACAGCTTCGGGGCTGGTCTTGGCGCCCTTGATCACTTCAACCAGGGGCATCTTGTGCACCGGGTTGAAGAAGTGCATGCCGAGGAAGTTCTCGGGGCGCTTCAGCGCGCTGGCCAGGTCGTTGATGGAAATGGAGGAAGTGTTGGAGGCGATCACCGCATCCGGGCGCGCGACCGCTTCCACTTCGGCCAGCACCGCTTTCTTGACCTTGGGATTCTCGACCACGGCCTCGACAACGACATCGACGTGGCCGAAGTCGCCGTAGTTCAGGGTGGGACGGATCTCGGCCAGCATGGCGCCGGCTTTTTCCGGCTTGAGCTTGCCGCGGGTCACCTGGTTGGCGAGCAGCTTGTTGGCTTCCGACATGCCCAGGTCCAGCGCCTTGTCGGCGATGTCCTTCATGATGATGGGGACGCCCTTGCTGGCCGACTGGTAGGCGATGCCGCCGCCCATGATGCCGGCGCCGAGCACCGCGGCCTGCTTCACCGGGCGCGCAATCTTGGCGTACTGCTTGCCTTTCTTCTTGATCAGCTGGTCGTTGAGGAACAGGCCGATGAGCGAATCGGCGGCCTGGGTCTTGGCGATCTTGGCGAAAGCCTGGGCCTCGATTAGCAGCGCGTCGTCGCGCTTCTTGCCGGCGGCCTTCTGGATCGCGGTGATGGCGGCGACCGG
Organism: Nevskia soli; assembly: GCA_026224805.1. GTDB lineage: Bacteria > Pseudomonadota > Gammaproteobacteria > Nevskiales > Nevskiaceae > Nevskia > Nevskia soli_A. The sequence continues at coordinate 1,914 of JAMFRN010000176.1, read as the reverse complement.
GGCCGGGAAATGCTTGCCGGCCTTGGCGCCGACGAAGCCGATGGAGGTGGTGAACACCATCATCGATTCGATCATCGGCAGATGCAGCGGGCCGGTCTTCTGCGCGCGGCGCTTCTTCCAGTCATAGGCGCCGGCCTGAGCCAGGCCGATGATGCGCAGCGCGGCGTCCTTCAGTTTCTCCGGGGCGACCACGGCGTCCACCGCGTGCACTTTCAGCGCGGCGTCCGGCTTCTGCGGCGTGCCGCCGGCGATCCATTCGATGGCGTTATCGGCGCCGATCAGGCGCGGCAGGCGCACCGTGCCGCCGAAGCCCGGGAAAATGCCCAGCTTGGTTTCCGGCAGGCCGACCTGGGCCTTGGTCGACATCACGCGGTAGTCGGTGGACAGGGCCATTTCAAAGCCGCCGCCCAGCGCGATGCCGTTGACGGCGGTGACCGTCGGGAACGGCAGGTCCTCGACCGAGCTGAACACCTTGTTGGTCTCGACCGACCATTTGACGATTTCCTCTTCCGGCAACTGGAAGCTCTTGCCGAACTCGGTGATGTCGGCGCCGACGATGAAGACGTCCTTGCCGCTGGTGATGACCAGGCCCTTGACGCTGCTGTCGGCCTGGATGGCGGCGACGGCTTCGCGCAATTCGTTGACAGTACGGGCGTCGAACTTGTTGACGGAATCGGTCTTGCTGTCGAAACACAGCTCGACGATGTCGCCTTCGAGTTTGCGCACCTGAATGGATTGGCCTTGATACATGGGCTTCTTTTCCTCGGCTAGATGATGATGTGGTGAATTGTTTTGGCCGGGTGTCAGACCGGCGTATGAATCGGCGCCACGGCCAGCGCTCGTCTTCGGCCCGCACCGGAATGGGGCGCAACGGCGGGCCAGGCTTGGCAGATCAATGCTTCGTTCCGGCGGAACATTGATCTGCCAGCCGGCCGCGGCTGAGGCACAGCCTGAGGATCATATACGGCTGCGTACGGACCGACAAACAAAGTTCGTCCGAGCCTGCTTCCGCACTCCGGCACGGCGCATAAAAATCGCGTTTTGACAGTCACTTACAGCGGGTCCTAGAATCCCGGCAAGCCACTGACAAACACCGGGGGGTTGCGCAAATGGCCGCAAAACAGCATCTCGACCAGCTCAAGCAGCAGATCGAACAACTGCGCAAGGATTCGCTCAGCGTCGTCGCCAGCGCCAACAAGATCGTCTATGGCGGCGTGCAAAAACTGGCCGACCGCGAGCTGAAGGCGCTCAACGACTATTACCGCAGCGCGCTCAACTCCATCAAGAGCGCCAACAAGAGCGACATCCGCGGCCTCGCCCAGCAGCAGCTCGACCTGTTGCAGGATACGGTCAACCAGGTCATTTCCCATGCGCGCGAATCGATGGGCATCGTCGCCGAAACCCGCGCCGAGCTGGCCAAGCTGGTGCAGAAAGGCATCAAGGGCGAAAAAGTCGCCCTGGCCGACCTGAACAAGGCCGCAGCCCCGGCGAAAAAAGCCGTCACCCTGGTCAAGACCGCGGCGAAGAAGGCCAGCCAGGATGCGCAGAAATCGGTCAGCAAAGTGACCAAGCAGGCCAAGGCCACCACCAGGGAGGCCGTCGCCAGCGGCAAACGCACCGCCGCCGCCGTGATCAAGAAGGTGGAGCACGCCGTGCCGGCCCCCTCGCCCGATTCACGCGCCAGCCGCGCCACCAGCCGGGCCAAGAAAGCCGCCACCACCGCGGTGGAGTCGGTGGGCAGCGTGGTGTCCAGCGTAACCGGCGCGGTCTCCGGCGCCGTGACCAAGGTGACCGATGCGGTCAAGAGCCAGAGCTGAGTTTTCGGTTTCGCTGCAAACCCGCCGTCCAGTCGACGGCGGGTTTTTTATGAGCACCTGTTTGCTTTTCGCTTGTTTGAGCAGTCCGCGCATGGAT
>JAMFRN010000175.1 GCA_026224805.1 Nevskia soli | reverse complement strand
TGTTTATTCCTTGCCATGGTCGCACAACGGTGAATGGCCCGCCCGTTGTTACAAAAGCGGGGGGGGCGCAACCCTCCGGGACGGTCTCTGGAGGCGCCCATCGCGGCGTCGTTCGTCGCTTATGTACTTCGAGTACATCGCGCTCCTCTCTCCTTGCGCTGGACGCCTCCAGAGACCGTCGCAGCGATCAAATTAGCGTTCACAGGCCCGAGGGTCCGATGAGAATTGTGACAACGCGCATGTGACAGCCTGCAAACCGCAATCGTCGCCTTGCCTTGCAAGGCGACGAAAAAGTCATTCATCCACAACTGTCATGTTCTGGTTAGAAAATCGTCACAACCGGTAAAATGCACGCAATGACGGGCCTTGCAGCAAATGTGACAGGCAGTTGTACAAAAGTTATCGACAGGCACTGTGGATAGCCCGAGGTACGGCGGGCTGAAAAGATTTCAGCCGAAATGCAGCCCTCGGCCGCGGCAGCCTTTCCCCGGCTTGTTGTAATCAACGCTGCGGCCTGACGCGGAAAGCTCAGCGCAAGCACGACACCGCCAAGTCAATCGACGTGCAGCAACACGCCGGCGCAACGAACGTAAAGGGCAAGGGCCAGGGCGATGCTGGCCACCAGGTACAGCGGCACCGAGATCACCATGTACAGCGCGGTCTGCGCCACTTCGAGCAGGTCCGCGGTCAAATTCCGGTTGACCGCGCCGGGCCACAAGCGGTCGAGCTCGACGTAATCCTCTCGCACCACCGCTTCAACCGAGTGAAATTTCCGGATGGGCTTTTCAAGCTTCACAGGCTACCTCCCAGGTACCCCATAGTCGGCGACGGAAAATCCGGCGCGCTTTCTTCTATGCCCCATTTCACAGCAGATCCCGCCAACCTTGCTGCACCGCCGATACGCCCCCGCATGCCGCCTGGCGGGAAACGGAAATCGCACCTGACGGACGGCCATGACGCGGGGATATTCGGCATCAATGCCGGATGCACGGCCGGATACCCGGATTGATCCCTGCGCTATAAGCCTTACGGAAGGTTGCTGGCGTCTCTCCCTTTTTTGTTTTTGACTATGCGCTTTTGCAGCGCCGGTCATCCCATGACCTTGGCCTGACTTTAGTCGATTGCACCACCGCTTGTGAAGACCCGTTCACCTTTTTCGAAAGAAACTCTACAGGTACTCTCCGATACGAGTTTTCGAAGCCGTTTTTTGCCGTTTATTGCACCATTTGAGAGCAATTTTCGGGGAATCCGGCGTGTCATCAAGGAGGTCACACCGTCCAGTACCTTCGCGCTGGCGCCGCAGATTCACCTGCCCGGCGCGGGAACCCGCTCCACCCGTGTGCTCCACCACACCAGCGCGAGCAGCAGCACCTGGATCACCAGACGCAGACTCAGCAAAGCCGGTGGGAATTTGGGGAACAGTTCCGGGTGCTGCCACATGTAGATATTGGCCGGCGATACGCACAGGATCAGCAACAGCAGCCCCATCCCGGCCCACGGCCGCGTGGCACGAGAAATCAGCCCGAACGCACCCAGCAATTCGAACACGCCGCTGACATAGACCGCCGCGAGCGGCCAGGGAATGTACGGAGGAACGATGCTGACAAAAAAGCCGGTGGCTACGAAGTGGCCGATGCCGCCGCCGAAAAACCACAGAAAAACAAAAGCCAGACCCGCGAACTTGTATTTGGACATGAGCGTGTATGGACGTCAGGGAACAGGACCGGAATCCGGCCGCGGCCCATTTTGCCCGGTTCCGCGGAAAGCCTGCGGCCCGAAATGTTGAACCGGCCGGCGCTGCTGCCCGCTGGTGGCCGTGAAACGGCCGCAGGCTCTAAACTCGGCGTCTTCCAAAACGTTGGGCACCCGCACATGCAAGCATTCCGGCGCCGTCTCGTTTCCACCGCCAACGGCGCCCTGCTTGGCCTGCTGCTCGCCGCCTGCGCCGGGAAGCCTCCGGCCATGGCCACCACCGACGCGGCGCCGGCAGCCACGCTGCCGGCGCCAACGACCGCGCATATCGGCCACGTTTTCCTGCTGGTGCTGGAGAACGAGGACTACGACAATTCGTTCGGCGCGGAGTCGCCGGCATATCTGGCGAAGAGCTTGCCGGCGCAAGGCGCGCTGCTGCCCAACTACTACGGCACCGCGCACAACAGCCTGGGCAATTACATCGCCCTGATCAGCGGGCAGGCCCCAACCGGCAATATGCAGATGGACTGCCATGACTTCGTTGAATTCAAGGCCACTGCCGGCCTCGATGCCGACGGACAGCTACCCGGCCAGGGCTGCGTCTACCCCAGCGAAGTCAGCAGCCTGCCGGACCAGCTTGAGCAAGCAGGCCTGAGCTGGCGCGGCTACATGGAGGACATGGGCAACAATCCGCGGCGCGAGGCCGCCACTTGCGGACACCCGCCGCTGGGCACCACCGATCCCGCGCGCAAGGCCCAGGTCGGCGATCAGTACGCCACCAAGCACAATCCCTTCGTCTACTTTCACCGCATCATCGACGATACTGCGCGCTGCGACCGGCATGTGGTGAACCTGAAGCAGCTGGGCGCCGACCTGGCCAGTGCCGAAAGCACGCCGAACTTCGTCTTCATCACGCCCAACCTGTGCCATGACGGCCATGATTCGCCCTGCGTTGATGGCCAGCCCGGCGGACTGGTGTCGGCCAACGCATTCCTGCAGCAATGGGTGCCGCTGATTCTGGACTCCCCTGCCTTCAGGCAGGACGGCGTGCTAATCGTGACGTTCGACGAATCCAACGGTCCGCAAAGCGACTCCTCGGCCTGCTGCGGCGAAGTGGCGGGACCGAATGCGCGCCATCCCGGCCTCACCGGCCCGGGCGGCGGCCGCACCGGCGCGGTGCTGCTGTCGCCTTTCATCAAGCCCGGCACGGTTTCGTCGGTGGCCTACAACCACTACTCGCTGCTGCGCAGCGTCGAGGACCTGTTCGGACTGCCCTACCTGGGCTATGCCGCGGTGAATACGCAAACGGCATTCGGCGGCGATGTCTTTACGCAGCGGATACCGGAGTTCCCGGCCAAGCGTTGAAGCAGCCCGAGGTCTCCGGCGGCAGCATCCGCCTCAAACCGGCTGAGGTTCGTCGCCATTGCCGAACACATCGCTGCGCGCCTTGTCGACACGCGCCATCTCGCCGTGAAAATCGAAGTCGATGGTGCCGGCCTCTGCGGCCGGCGCCAACTTCTGCTGCGCCGCCGCCCGCTGCTCCAGCAGCGACAGCAACTCCGGCGCCGGCGCCAGTCCAGCCTGCGGCTGAAAGCGGAAGTCGGAAGGCAGCAGCTCATGGCCCATGGCGCGCACGCGCTCCCAGGCCTCGGCGCTGAGCACCGTTTCGAGCGGCAGCGCCACTTCGGCAAACCCGGCGGCGCGGCGCGCCTCGAACAGGCGCTGCGCCAGGCGCAGGCGGATATCGGCGCGCCCTGGCTGCTGTTGCAGCAGCTCGCGCAGACGGGCGATCTCGGCCTGTTCGGTTTCCGGTGGCGGCGACGTCACCAGTTGCAAAGCTGGCTCGCGCAGGCTGCCGCCGCCAGGGGTCAGCAACTGCTGTGACGACACCGCCGGCACTCCGCCAGTCGCCATCGCCCGCCGCGCCGCCATCCCCCGCTTGTGCGCGCCGCCTGCAAACAGCTTGCGCAAACCCCACAGCAACAGCAGCAGGGCCGCGATGCCAGCCAGATTGCGCGGCTGACGCCAGGCCGGAGTGACCGCGGGCGCTTCCGGCGGCGGGCTGGCGGCCTTGTGCAGCAACGTCACCGGCACCTGCCATTCACCCACCGGCTTGCGCAGGTACTCCTTGAATTCGGCGATACGATAGGCCGGCTCGCTGCCGATCGACGCCGCATCCGGCACGCCCAGCAGGCGGCCAACGATGGGATGCTGCGGATCGCTGGCGGGAAAATCGTCGATGTTGGCCTCGAACACCGCCAGCATCACCGCATCGGTGCTGCCGGCGCCGGCCCTGGCGAAATGGGCGGCAATGCCGGCCAGGGTATCGCCCCGCTTCACCTGATACTGGTTGAAATATTTCGGGCGCGGCGCAATCACCGTCTGCGCCGTCGCCGGCACGGCGCCGGTGGCAACGACGGATGGCGCCTCACTGCGGGACGCGGCATCGCCATAGGCGATCGGCGTCTTCTGGTCCTCTTCCTGGTCGATGGCGATAGCCTGCACGCCATCGGGCACCGCGGCGGCCGCAGGGGCGGGTGCAGGCTGTGCCGCAGCGACTGATTTATTGACCACCGGCCCCACCAGCGGCACCGGAGTATCCAGCGGCGCCGATTTGTTGAGATCGGGAATGTCGTACAACACGGTGAGGTCGCGGCTCACCACCACCGATCCGGCGCCCACTTCCAGGTGCAGGCGCATCGCCGGCACCGTGATCCGCGCCGTGGTGCTCAGCACGATCGCCGGACCGGACGGATCGTAGCTGGCATGTACCGCGGCCGCCGCGCGCTCCTCCGCTTCGGCCAGGCCGGAAGCGGGCGTCAGGCGGTAGTAAATGCGCGACGTCTCGTCGCCGGCCAGGGTGATCGGAACCGACACCGACAAGGGCTGCCCGACAGCGGCGTGGAACTGCGGCTCGCCGTCGATCGACAGCGCGTGCGCAGCACCGCAGGCAGCAAACAGGGCAGGAATGAGTAGTCTTGAAAAGCGCATGGTGTCAGTCAAGCAGAAAGCGGCGAAGTCCTTCCATGGCGGCCGTCGGACGGGCCCATCATCGCCGATAGCCGGCGGCGGCTCCATAGTAAGACTGTATCCATGAACAAACGCCGCAGGCTGCCCCGCGAAACAGGGGCCGGTCTTCCGCGCGGAAATACCGTTCGACTGGCTTGTGCCCGGCCGCCGCGTCAACTGTGGCATATCACTTGCCTTGATTTACCCAAGTCCTACCTAACTCCTCACTCGAATCGTGCCGGCGGGGCACGCCGGAACGGTTTTCAATGCACAAAACGGCCATTGCCGCCCTGATCTGCCTGTGTACCTGCGCCGCGACGGCGCAGGCGCAGGACGAATTCAGGGCCGGGCTCAGCCTGCGCGCCGGCTTCGGCGGCCGCGCCGATCAGAACTGGACGCCGCACCTGCTCGCCAGCTTCGGCTCCGGCCCGCAGTTCGTGCAGCAGAGCCGCCGCAGTGCCGAGTCGCAGTGCCTGCTGACGGCCGGCGACATGGGCATCAGCGGCGCCACGGCTGCATCCTCGGCCTGCGATGCGGCGCCGCTGGTGCAGCTCGACCTGGGCGGCGGCGGCCTCAGCTCGGCCAATCTGCTCGGGCTCAACCTGATGAAGGTGCCCCGCCTGTTCAGCGGCAATCGGCGCGATCTGCTCAGCGGCAACAGCGACTGGGTGCAGTGGACCCTGAAGCAGCATGGCGGCGACGGCCTCGCTCCCGGCGGCAGCGCGGCCCTGTCCGCCGCGATGGGCGCCAGATAAGCGCAACGCCGCCTCAGGCGGCGAACTGCACCAGCAGCATCCCGGCATCCAGCAGGGCCACGCCCGCGGTCAGCGCCATGGCGCCGTAGCGCAGCAGCGGCGACAGCCGGAACTCCCGCATCAGCTCATGACGCGAGGCCAGCAGTACCAGCGGCACCAGTGCAAAAGGCAGCGCCAGACTGAGGATCACCTGGCTGAACACCAGCAGCGCATCCGGCGAAGTGACGCCGGTGGTACCGACGAACAGGCAAGCCAGGATCACCGCCCCCAGCCGCGTGGCGATGCCGCGCAGCCAGGTGGAGCTTTCGCGTCCGCGGAAACCGCGCGTCAGCAGGCGCCCGGCCAGCACGCCGGTGATGGCCGAGCTCTGGCCGGCGGCATACAGCGCCGCGCCGAAGATCAGGGCCGCGCCGGCGCCGAGGCTCAGGCGCAGGGCGGCATGCGCGCCGGCCAGGCTGGACACGGCCGGCCCCTGGCCGCCGAGCGAAGCCGCCGCCACGGCAAGAATGGCCACATTCACCAGCAGCGCCAGGGCCAGCGCCACCGCCGTGTCGCGCGTGGCCAGCCGCATTGCCTGCCGGCGCAGGCGCGGCGCGATGCCGCGCACCCGCTCGGCCACCAGGCCCGAGTGCAAATAAAGGTTATGCGGCATCACCGTGGCGCCGACGATGCCCAGGGCCAGCAGCAGCGCGTCGCGGCTGTGCAGCAGGCCGCCGCTGCGGGCCACATCGTGGGCCGCCTGGCCGAAATCGGGCCGCGACTGCAGCAGCAGGGCCACAAAGCTCAGCCCGACCACCGCCAGCAGCACATTGACGATGGTCTCGTGCAGATCGGCATGGCCGCTGGACAGGGCCATCACCGCCAGCGTCGCCAGCGCGCTCAAGGCCAGGCCGGCGCCGAACGGCAGGCCGAACAGCAGTTGCAGGGCGATGGCGCCGCCGACCAGTTCCGCCAGCGCCGTGGCCACGATGGCCAGCTCGCCCGCCAGCCACGCAGCCTTGGCCAGCGGCGCCGGCAGGTGGCGCGCGGTGAGCTGCGCCAGGTCCTCGCCGGTCGCCACCGCCACGCGCGCCGCCAGCGTCTGGAACAGCAGGCCGAGCAGGCTGGCGGCGATCACCACGCTGATCAGGGCATAGCGGTAGGATGCGCCGCCGGCAATATCAGTGGCCCAGTTGCCGGGGTCCATATAGCCGACCGCCACCATCAAGCCCGGCCCCGCCAGACGGCGCAGCGGGTTGATCCCGGCACCATTCGGTAGTGTTTGCGTCCCGCCGGCAGCGACAGCGCTCATGGCCACAACCATTAAATAAGAATTATTCTCATTTAACGGCCAAGGCAGACGGATGACAAGACAAATTTGCCTATGCCGCGGATGCGCTTTGGCTATCATCCCGGGGGCCGGGCCGCCGCATCGCGGCCGCGGCGCCGCTCAGGTCCCGCTGCCCCGTCCAGACAAATAAAGCCTCTCAACCGCCATGTCTTTCCTGTACCGCTATCTGCTGATCTTCATCGCCTGTGTTGCGCTGCTGCTCGGCATCCAGATTCCCACTTTCGTCGACCAGTTCGAGAAGCGGCTGGACGCGCACTTCCTGGAAGTGCAGGCCAATCTCAAGGGCTACCGCGAAATCGCCGACCGCGACTTCAACGGCTCGATGGAGGACCTGATCCGCCGCCACAAGGACAGCACCGACATGGTGTTCCGCGACGAGGCGACCCCGATCGAGGCCATGTACCTGCGCTACCTGCACTTCAACGACCAGCGCAACGCCCTGCAGACCAGCCTGCCCGGCCAGGTGCTGTATCTGATCGAGCACGGCGACCGCGACCTGATCCGCGAGACCTATGCGAGCTATTCCTTTTCGGTACCGCTCGACAGCAGCGCCATCTATAGCGGCTTCGCGCTCGCCGGCATCATGCTGCTGCTGGTGGAATTCGTGACTGGCGTGTTCGGCCTGGTCACCGGACTGGGGCCGTCGAAGAAAAGCTCGCGCTTCTAACCACTCGCTCGAGCGAGGCCCGGGAAAAAAACAGAGTGCCGCAGCTCAGGCGTGGTGCCGCCCGGCCATTTCGACGATGAGCTGCCACACCGCCTCGGCGGCGGGCGAAAGCGAGCGATTGCGCCGCCGCACCAGCACGATGCCGCGACGCACCTGCGGCGTCAGCGGCCGCGACACCAGCCCGGTTTGCGGCAGCGGCAGGAACAGCGCGGGCACCACGCTGAGCCCGATGCCCACCTCGACCATGCGGAAGGCGGTGCTCAGATGCCCGACTTCCTGCACCACCTCGAAGCGCACCCGCTTCGCCGCCAGCGCCCGGTCGATCAGCGGCCGGCTGCCCGAGGAATAATCGAGCAGCACCAGCTTCTCGCCGTTCAAGGCGGTCCAGGGCACCTGCTGGCGCTGCGCCAGCGGATGATCGGCGCGGCACACCAGAGAGAACGAGTCGGCCATGATGCGGTGCGTGTGCAGGTCTTCGGTCTGCTGCGGCTCGATGGCCAGGCCGAAGTCGACTTCGCCGCTGCGCACGCTGTCCATCACCTGTTTCTGGCTCTGGTCGCGCATCATCAGGGTGATGCCGGGATAGCGCAGGGCGCCGGCCGAGATGTACTCCGGCATCAGCCCGGCGGACAGGGTCGGCGCGCTGGCCACCCGCACCTTGCCGCGATGCTGCTCGCCGCTGGCGCGCGTTTCCAGCAGCACGCTCTCCAGCTCGTCGATCAGCCGGTCCAGCGCGCCGGACAGCTTGATTCCAGCCTCGGTCAGTTCCACTTCGCGGGTGGTGCGGTCGAGCAGCCGCAGGCCCAGCTCTTCCTCCAGGTCGCGGATGCAGCGGCTCACCGCCGGCTGGGTCAGGCCGATCCTGTCACCGGCGCGGCTGAAATTGCGCGTGCGCGCCACGGCCTGGAACACCTTGAGCTGACGCAGCGAGACATTCATATCAATAATTCATGAAGTCATTTTATAAATCAATTTGTATTCTAAATGAAACGGGTCTGAAATAGGCGCCAGGATTTCACCGAGCGGTCCCATGATGACGCGCCAAAGCATCGGCATCGACAACTTCACCCTGGCCCTGGTGACCACGGTCACCACCGCGACGCTGCTGCCGGCCAGCGGCCTGATGGCGAGGTTCTTCGACGGCGCCACCGTGTTCGCTATCGCCCTGCTGTTCTTCCTGCACGGCGCCAAGCTGTCGCGCGAGGCGATGATCGCCGGCGCCAGTCACTGGCGGCTGCACCTGACCGTGGTGATCAGCACCTTCATGCTGTTCCCGCTGCTCGGCTTCGCCCTGAAGCCGCTGCTGTTGCCGCTGGTGACGCCGGAGCTGTACCTGGGCGTGCTGTTCGTCTGCGCCCTGCCGGCCACCGTGCAATCCGCCATCGCCTTCACCTCGATCGCCCGCGGCAACGTGCCGGCGGCGATCTGCAGCGCCTCCGCCTCCAGCTTCATCGGCATTTTCCTGACACCGGTGCTGGTCGGGATCCTGATGGGTTCGCAATTGCCCGCCGCCGGAAACGGCGACACCCTGCACGCCATCGGCAAGATCATCGTGCAGCTGCTGCTGCCGTTCATCGCCGGCCAGGTGGCGCGCGGCTGGATCGGCGGCTGGGTCGACCGCAACAAGGGCCTGCTCAAGTTCGTCGACCAGGGCTCGATCCTGCTGGTGGTCTACGTGGCCTTCAGCGCCGCCGTGTTGCAGGGCCTGTGGCACCAGGTGCCGCTGCATTCACTGGCCGGACTGCTGGTGGTGAACGCCGTACTGCTGACCCTGGTGCTGCTCTCCACCCGCTATGCCGCACGCCTGCAGGGTTTCGACCGCGCCGACGAGATCACCACCGTGTTCTGCGGCTCCAAGAAAAGCCTGGCCAGCGGCGTGCCGATGGCCAAGGTGCTGTTCGCCGGCCACGCCGTTGGCGTGATCGTGCTGCCGCTGATGCTGTTCCACCAGATGCAGCTGATGGTGTGCGCCGTGCTGGCGCAGAAATACGCGGCGCGGCGAGAGGGCATCGGCAGCACAGCACCCACCGAGACCGCGGTTGCGCCGAAGCACATCTAAATCGACTGCGTCATACCGGCGCAAGCCGGTATCCAGAGCAAGCCAGTGCACGCTCCGAATCCCTGGATACCGGCTTGCGCCGGTATGACGTCCCGGGTTTATTCGTGACTGACAAGAGCCGCGCCTACAGCCTGAGCCCGCCATCGACCTCCAGCACGCGGCCGTTGAAATAGTCGTTCTCGGCGATGAACAGCGCCGCGTGCGCAATCTCCTCCGCCTCGCCCAGCCGTCCCGCCGGCACCGGGGCCAGGATTTTCCCCAGCACTTCCGGCTTCATCGCGCTGAGGATGTCGGTGCGCACGAAGCCCGGCGCGATGGCGGCGGCGCGGATGGAATAGCGCGCCAGCTCCCTGGCCCACACCACCGCCATCGCCGCCACGCCGGCCTTGGCCGCGGAATAATTGCTCTGCCCGGCGTTGCCGTTGCGCGAGATGCTGGAGATATTGATGATAAGGCCTCCATGCCCGAGCCTGGCCATGCGCTCGGCCGCTTCGCGCCCGCACAGGAACACCCCCGTGAGGTTGACGTCGATCACCGCCTGCCACTGCTGCAGGGACATCTTGCCGACCACCTCGCCATCCTTCATTTTCAGCAGCAGCGCATCGCGGGTGATGCCGGCATTGTTGACCAGCACGTCGAGCCGGCCGGCATCGCCAACCACCGCGTCGAGCGCGGCGACCACCTGCTCCTCCCGCGCCACATTGCACAGGTAGGTGCGCGCGATCACGCCTTTCGATTCGCACAGGGCCTTGCTATGGATCAGATCGGCCTCGTCCAGATCGAGCAGGGCGATGTCGGCGCCGCGCTCGGCGAACGCCGCCGCGATGGCGCGCCCGATGCCCTTGCCGCCGCCGGTGACGGCGACCAGTTTGCCTTTCAGGTCCATGACCGCGAGCCTTGTTGTGGTTGAGGAGAGCGACACATGTAGCATGAGCCCGCTGCCGCCGCCACAATGGCGCAGAACCATATACATCGCGTTCCCATGAAAAAGCTCATCCTTCTCTACAAGGTCGTCCAGCCCGATGTGCTGGCCCTGCTCAAGGAGCATTTCGAAGTCGCCGAATTCGACGGCCTCGCCGCCGCCACACGTCCCGATTTCCTCGCCGCACTGGCCCGGGCGCAGGGGCTAATCGGCATGTACGGGCGCATCGACGCCGGTTTCATCGCCGCTGCACCCAGGCTGCAAGCAGTGTCCACCGTCTCAGTCGGCTACGACGCCATCGATCTCGCGGCGCTGAACGCGCGCGGCATCCTGCTGTGCAATACGCCGGACGTGCTGACCGAAACCACCGCCGACACTGCCTTCCTGCTGCTCCTCGGCGTGGCACGCCGCGTCGCCGAGTTGGCGCAATGGCTGAAGGACGGCCACTGGCAGCGCCCGGTGGGCGCCGCGCAGTACGGCGTCGACGTGCACGGCAAAACCCTGGGCATCGTCGGCATGGGGCGCATCGGCGGCGCGGTGGCGCGCCGCGCGGCGCTGGGCTTCGGCATGCGCGTGCTGTACACGGCGCGTTCGCCCAAGCCGCAGCTGGAGCAGGAGTTGGGCGCGCAATGGCGCGAGCTGGATGCCCTGCTGGGCGAATCCGATTTCGTCTGCGTTCTGGCGCCGCTGACGGCGCAGACCCGGCACCTGATCGGCGCGGAGCAGCTGGCGCGGATGAAGCCCGAGGCGTTCCTGATCAACGCGGCGCGCGGCGCCGTGGTCGACGAACGCGCGCTGATCGACGCCCTGCAACGGCGGCGGATCGCGGGCGCCGGACTGGATGTGTTCGAACAGGAGCCGCTGCCGCCGCAATCGCCGCTGCTGGCCATGCCCAATGTGCTGGCGCTGCCGCATGTCGGCTCCGCCACCCGGGAAACGCGTCACGCCATGGAACTGTGCGCAGCGCACAACCTGATCGACGCCCTGGCCGGCCGGCGGCCGCGCTACCTGGTCAACCCGCAGGTGCTCGAAGCGGCAGCTACAGCATCACCGACACGTTCTGAAACTCCATCGCCGCGCTGAAGTTCGCCAGTGCGCGGCCGCGCTCCTCGGCAGAGAGCGGGGCGCTGGCAACGAGCGCATCGATCTTGACCTTGAAGCCCGGCCGGCCGCCGATGGTGCCGGGCACGCCATGAATGACCAGCCGGAGCTCCCCCTCGACATAGTGCGCCGTGTATTGATCGACGATCAGCACTTCGAAGCCCACGCTGCTGCGTACACAGTGGGCATCGACGCGGGTGAACGTGCCGGGGCTTGGCTGTTGCGGCTCCGCCCCATCCGCCGCTTCCTGCTCCCCGTCCTTCTTGCCGCTGCCTGGATCGAGCGCCTTGTCCAGCACGGAGTCCGGCGGGAAGTTCCATTCCTTCAGATCCAGGCCCTCGGAGCGCATGGCGTTGCGCAGCCGCGCCAGCGGGATCATGCCGCCGCTGGTGGAAACGACGGTGGTGCCACGGCGCGTGACCAGCACGTCGAGCCGCTGCAGCAGCATGCCGCGGTCGCGCATGCGGTTGCCGGAGGGCTGGCGCGAATTGGCCCAGGCGGCCGCCGGCAGCCAGATCGCGTTGGGCACGGCGATGGCACCCTCGCCTTCGAAATGGGCGATGACGAAATCGCGGAAACGCTTGGTCTGCGCCCCGCCCTGCGCGGCCTGCAATACGGTCTTTGGAGCGAATAGCGGCATCGAGGCCCGGCCCTGTCAATGATCCTTCATCGGCGGTGTGCATCGGGGGTCTGCCTGGCGCCCCGGACAACGGCCAGGCGCGGAACGGCTGATTCCCGAGTATAGGCCGCCAGGGGAGCAAGACGCATCGGCCCCGCACAATGCCGGTTCACGACCTCAATCGTCCACGGCCCGGCGGCAATCAAAAAAATGCAGCAATTCACAGTCATGCTGCGGCGAGAACCTCCAAAGAGCACTGGATCGTGCCGTACGCCAAGAAGATAGTGTTGCGCTCCCGCTGGGGTTATCGCCCCGGCCTGGACAGTCTGGTCGCCGACTTCAAGAGGGACGGCGTGTTGTTCGTGGGTGTGGTCGGCAAGGATTGCGAAATCATCGAGGACATTATTGACGAGTTGTGTCTTGACGACGACGACGAGGGCGCGGGCCATGGCTACGCCATGCTCACCTCCAGCCATGTCGACGGCACTATCGAGGAAGCGGTGTCCTTTGCCCAGTCGCTCGGCGGCAAGTATTCCGGCGTGGTGGAGGTGGTGGAGTTCTAGCGGGCTCCTGGCCAGGCTGTCGATCGCCCGTGGGGCGGGATAAACTGCACGCAGACGACAAGCCCTGCCATGATGGACATCAACAATTACCTGCTGGAGCGCGGTGAAAGCGACTGGGCGGCCCTGCTGGCCGACTGGAACTGGATCCTCCCGGTGCGCTTCACGCTGTGGCTGGTGAACCGCTACGGCGACCTGTTCCTGGTTCTTCCGGAGGACGGCGGTGTCTGCATGCTCGACGTCGGCGCCGGCACCCTGCGCCGCATCGCAAACAGCCAGGAGGATTTCGACGCCAGGCTGCGCCAGGACAACAACGCCAACGAGTGGCTGATGATGCCGCTGGTGGACGACTGCGTCGCCGCCGGCCTGACGCTGACGCCAGGCCATTGCTACGGCTTCAAGCAGGCGCCGGCGCTGGGCGGGGCCTACGAAGTGGCCAACACCGAAGTGGTGGACCTCTACACCCACTACAGCGTGCTGGGCCAGCTGCATGCGCAGGTGTGGGAAACACTGCCGGGCTCGGCCCATCCGGACACGACGCCGGACGCAGCAGCGCAAGAAGAATAGCCGGCTGCCTGTACCGCTCGTCACGGCAATCGCGCGGCGGCGACCCGCAGCAGCGCGCCGGCCCCATCCGCCAATGCGCGCGGACGGCCGCCCGGACAGCTTGCCAAGCCGCGGCGCAGGCTATTTCGCGCCGGAATACGAGGCGGAAAACATGACTGTTGATTCATATATCCCTTTGCGTCCGCCGGCCGATCAATGGCACGCTGTAGCCGTCAAACGGTCGAAGAACTCCGCTAGTAGTAGGACAGATGATCAACCAGACGTCATATCAGCGGATTCGGAACAGCATGCTGCAACTGCGGGATTGCGGCTTCCAGCCGTTTGACAGTTTCGCTGCCCAAGGCTCGGGAGTTGCAGGCAGGGCGCTTTCCGCGGACGGCTCGACATGGGCAGAGATAGTCACGCTGCAGTCGGGCTTACGCAACAGCTTGCGCCAATTGCTGAAAAAGACAGGGGCGCTGCGCGGGGCAGGATGCACCGCGCAGTTCACCACGGAGTTCAATAACCACTCTTATCTGGTGACCACCACGGCGGACCTGGCGGCGACGTCCGGCATGCTGCTGGAACGGTTGCCGGTGAAAACCCCCTTGGCCACGGTGGCACAACGCCACATGCAGCGCATCGAAGCCCACCTGCGCAGCCACCATCCGCTCAAGCCGGTGCTGCACACCTGCGCAGAGGAAGTCGAAGCAGCACGGCAGCGCGCCGCCGCAAGCCCTGCGCAAACAGCCCTGGCACCGCAACCGTACACCGTGGAAGCTCTGCACGAACTCGGCGTTCCACCCCGCCTGGCCCTGCTGATTGCCGGGGACTTCGCTGAAACGGCGGCATCCCTGCCGCTGTAGTTTTCCGGGGAATTTCCCGTCCGCGACGGGAATACAGCAATCCCGCCCCGCTATTGCGCCGCCGTGGCGCCTTGGCCTTGATTCTGGCCCGCCATGTAGTCCACGGTGAGATTGGCCAGGGTCCGCACGGCCAGCTTCAGCCCGCTCTCGTCGATCCTGAAGCGCGGCGAATGATTCGGCGCGTATTCCTCCAGTGAAGCGCCCGGCTTGCGCACGCCGACGAAGACGTACAAGCCAGGGATCTGCTGCTGGAAGAAGGAGAAATCCTCGGCGCCCATGATCGGCGGCGATTCCACCAGGCCAGCGCCGCCGACGCGCTTGAGCGTGGGCAGCATGCGTGCGGTCAGCCGGGGATCGTTGTAGGTCACCGGGTAGGCGCTTTCCCCGCCGATATCGACATCGACCGTGGCGCCGGACGCGGCGGCGATATTGCTGGCGGTGCGCTGCACGTCAGCATGCAGCTGCTGCCGCATGCCTTCGTCAAGCGCGCGCAGCGTGCCTTTCAACGTGGCGCTGTCGGGAATGATGTTGTTGCGCACGCCGCTGTCGAACTTGCCGACCGTGACCACCACCGGCGCCTTGGTCAGGTCCATCTGCCGGCTGGCGATGGTCTGCAGGCCGAGCACGATCTGCGAACCGATGACGATCGGATCGATGCTGTTCCAGGGCATGGCGCCGTGGCTCGACTTGCCATGTACCACCAGGGTGAAATCATCGGCGCTGGCCATGGCGCCGCCGGAACGGTAGGCCAGCTGGCCGGTTTCGAACATGGTCAGGACATGCAAGCCGAATATCACCTCGGGCTTCGGCTCCATGCTCAACACGCCTTCCTTGACCATCAGCGCGGCGCCGCCTTCCTCGCCCTTCGGCGTGCCCTCCTCGGCGGGTTGGAAAATCAGCTTCACCGTACCGGGCAGCTGGTCTTTCATCTGCACGAAGATGTGCGCCACGCCGAGCAGGATGCCCATGTGCGCATCGTGGCCGCAGGCATGCATCACGCCGACATCCTTGCCGTCGTAGGTGCCGCGCACGGTGGACTTGAACGGCAGATCCACTTCTTCGGTCACCGGCAGCGCATCCATGTCCGAGCGCAGCGCCACCACCGGCCCCGGCTTGCCGCCGCGCAGCACCGCGACCACGCCGGTATGGGCGACGCCGGACTGCACCTCGTAACCCATGGCCTTGAGATGCTTGACCAGGTACTTCTCCGTTTCGAACTCGCGGTTGGAGAGTTCCGGGTGCTGATGCAGGTAACGGCGATTGGCGATGACCTCCGGCTCGACCACATCGGCGAGCTGGTCGATCTGCGCATGCAGGGCGGAGACGTCGGTCTGTGCCTGCGCCGCGGCGCAAACCAGTACGCCACTGCATGTCGTCAGCAGCAAGGACTTCCAGGACTTCGGATTCATCTGCGGTTCGCTTCCTGAAGTTGAACGAGGCCAATGAGTTCGACGGCAATAGCGCGGACGCAGCCACACCGGGCCAACAGTACCCGCTGGCGCCAGGGACTCCCGATCCGCCTTCAGCGCATCGTAGCAGCGCCGCCGCGGCGCTGTCTCAGCCTTCGAGCGTGAACCCCAGCTTCATCGTCACCTGCCAGTGCGCCACCTTGTCGCCATCGATCTGGCCGCGGATGTCGGTGACCTCGAACCACTTGATGTCATGCACCGTCTTGGCCGCCTTGGCGACGGCGCGGCTGACGGCATCCTCGATACCCTTCGGCGAAGAGCCGGTCAATTCCAGCGATTTGTAAACATGTCCGGTCATGCGCAAATCCTCCTCCGGACCTGTTTGGAAAGTTCAGGCAAGCGGCCCGGTCCCTCCATGCTACGCGCGTATGGTGCTTGCGGCTTCTAGCCTTTCGCCAGATCGAGAATCAGGCAGGTGGTGGAGCAATGCGCGTAGAGGCGCCCGGCCGGATCGGTGAGGCGCCCTTCGGCCGTGGCGACGCGGCCGCCGAGGTGGATGATCTTGCCCTCGGCACGGATCGGCCCGCTGTCCTGGGTGACGGCGCGCACGTAATTCACCTTCAATTCGAGCGTGGTGTAGCCCTTGCCCGCCGGCAGGGCGGAATGCACCGCGCAACCCACGCAGGAATCGAGCAGGGTGGCGATCCAGCCGCCGTGCACGCTGCCGATCGGGTTGTAGAAATCGAACTTCGCATCGCCCTGGAACACAGCCCGGCCCGGCTCCACCTCGATCAGCACGAAATCGAGGGACCGGGCGATCGGCGGCACCGGCAGGGCGCCGCTGACGATGGCCTGCATCAATTCGATGCCGGGGCGCTGCGCGAGCAGATCGGGGGGAATGATGCCGCTGCCGCTGGCCCGCTGGCGCACCAGCGCTTCCTGCTCGCGCCATTGCGCCAGGGTCTGTTGATGAGTGCTATCCGGCGGGCTTTTCATAGTGTGTTCCTCATATAGTGCATATACACTAGTGTATATGCACTATATGAGGACGGGCCGAGGCCCGCAAGATGCGCCCATGAGCCAAGCCAACGTATCCGCTCCCCCCGTCCGCGGCTGCACCTGCTTTCGCCTGCGCCAGCTAACGCGGCGCGTGACGCAGCACTACGACAGCCATCTGGCCCGCGCGGGCCTGCGGGTGACGCAGTTCAGCCTGCTCGGCATGCTGCTGCACACGGAGCCACTGACCTTGTCGGAGCTCGCCGCGCGCATGGAGATGGACCGGACCACGCTGACGCGCAATCTCGGCCCGCTGCAAAGCGCCGGCTGGGTGGCGGTGACGCCGGGCAAGGACGCACGCAGCCGCAGCGTGCTGATCACCGGCGCCGGCCGCGCCGCCTGGGACAAGGCCAAGCCGCATTGGCGCCAGGCGCAGAACGAATTGAACGTCGCTCTGGGAGCGGAGAACGTGTCCGGGCTGCACGGCGTGCTCGACGACTCGCTGGCCCGCTTCCACCTGGCCCTGGATGAAACGCCGCCGTCCGGCGCCGCGGCCCGCGCCCTGTCGGCCGCCGTTTGATGCCGGCAGCGTTGCAGTCCAGCCGCGCTTAGGCTATCTAAGGAGGAGGATCGCCAGCATCCCGGGGAGTGCAAGCATGAGCGAGTCGTCGAACCAGACCGAAAACGGCGCGGGTCCGCAATTCGTTTTCCGCTCCAGCAGCGAGATCGCGGTGCACGTTGCCAGCCTGGAAAAGGCCGAGCATTTCTACAGCGACGTCATGGGCTTCCGACTGGTAGCCAAGACCGGGCGGCAACTCGAATTCGACACCGGCAAGCTGCGGCTCTACGTCAATCTCGACAGCCGGCCGCTGGCCAGCTACGTGCCTTCCTTCGACGTGGCGGATCGCCAGGCAGCATGCGAATACCTGGAAGGCCTCGGCTGCAAGCCGGTGCATATCGCCTCGCAGCCCGGCCTGTACTACATCCGCGATCCTTTCGGCCTGCTGTTCGACATCGTCGAGCGCAAGCAGGACTAGAACACCAGCATCACTTCCTGAGCAGAAGCAGTTCCTGTCGGCGCATGATGCGCCCGAACACCGCCCGATCATCCGCGGCACGCGCCAGCACCAGGGCGCCCTGGATCGCCGCCACCGTATCCTCGGCCTGTGCGCGCGCCTCGGCGCGGCCCGATCCGGCGCGGCGCAGGGCTTCGGCCAGCGCATCGACCCATTCGGCGAAATAGGCCGCGACGCAAGCCGCGAAGCGATCCCTGGAATCGCCCAGGGCGAAAGCCCCGATCAGGCAGACGCGCCGGCCGGAATGGAAATAGCGATCCACCACCTGGAACATTTCGCGGATGCCCTGTCGCGGCTCCTTTGCCTCGCGCAGCGGAGTGAATACCTCGCGGCGGAACCAGCCGTCGATTTCATCCAGCACCGCCTGCGCCATCTCTTCCTTGCCGCCGGGGAAGAAGTTGTAGAGGCTGCCTTTGCCCAGCCCGGTCGCCGCGCCGATCAGCGACAGTGAGGCGCCGTCGAAACCGTGAGTGCGGAATACCTCCGCCAGCGCCGGGATGGCGTCACTGCGTTCACCAATGGTGCGCGGCATCCCTGGCCTTAAAGCCCCAGCTCGGTCAGACCGGGGAAATCCGCCGGCCGCGGCCCCAGCTTCGGCCAAGTGAACCTGCGCTCGCTTTCCTTGATCGCCACGTCATTGATGCTCGCCTCCCGCCGCCGCATCAGCCCCTGCTCGTCGAATTCCCACTGCTCGTTGCCGTAGGCGCGGAACCAGTTGCCGGAATCGTCGTGGGACTCGTACTGGAAGCGCACCGCAATATGGTTGTCGCTGAAGGCCCAGACTTCCTTGATCAGGCGATAGTCCAGTTCCCGCGCCCATTTGCGGCTGAGGAATTCGACGATGGCGGGCCGCCCGACCAAGAACTCGGCGCGATTGCGCCAGCGGCTGTCCTCGGTATAGGCGAGCGAGACGCGCTCGGGATCGCGTGAATTCCACGCATCCTCGGCCATGCGGGCCTTCTGCGCGGCAGTCTCACGGGTAAAGGGAGGCAGCGGGGGACGTGCATTCATGATCGATGCTCCTGACGATTTGTACCGATAGGTACATCTTGTACCTTTTGGTACAAGATGTACAGCCGCCGACCGCCGGGAATGGGCGCGGCCAGCCTCAGCCGCCAGTCCCCGCCAATCTCCCGGTCCGGCTGGAGGAGCGGAAATAACGGCTCGGCGGGGTGCCGAGGGCGCGCCTGAACATGCTGGTGAAGGCCGCCGGGCTGTCGTAGCCCAGGTCCAGCGCCACCGTCGTCACCGCCTCGCCCGCCGCCAGCCGCGGCAGCGCCGCAAACAGGCAGGCCTGCTGCCGCCAGGCGCCGAAGCTCATGCCGGTTTCGGCGCGGAAATGCCGCGTGAAGGCGCGCCGGCTCATCTCCAGGGCCTCGCTCCAGCGCTCGATGGTGTCGTGCGGCGTAGGCTGTTCCAGCAGGCGCCGGCAGCGCCGCGCCAGGCGCCGCTCCTGCGGCAGCGGCAGGGACAACGGCAGCACCGGCAGACGGCGCACCTCCTGCAACAGCAGAGCCATGACCAGGCCGTCGCGGCCGGCGGTATCGTATTGCAGGGGCACGTCCACCGCCTCCAGCAGCAGGTTGCGCATCAGCGGCGTCATGCCGAGCACCTGGCATTTCTGCGGCAGGCCCTCGATGGCATCGGGCCAGATGTAGGCGCTGCGCGTGCTCACTCCAGCGCCGACGGTGCGCACATCATGGACTTCGCCGGAAGGCAGCCAGACGGCGCGCTCCGGCGGCACCACCCAGGCGCCGTGCCGGGTGCTCACCGTCATCATGCCGGTCGCACCGTACAGCAATTGCGCGCGCCGATGGCTATGCGGCCTGCCGGCATAGCCCGCCGGATATTCATTGCCGATGGCCACCACTGCGCGCGGAACGGCGTCGTGTTCGGCGGAGTACCGGATGTTACGCATGATACTTTTGGCCCACTCTCGATATAAATTGACCCACCAACGCAAGCAGGCAGAATTGTAGCGCGTATCCTGCCGCGGCATTCTGCAAGCTGCGAATGCCACCAGCCACAGCCAGGAGAACCCCGTGAGCGAGACCGCCACCGCCCTGACCACCGCCAGCCCAGCCGCGCAGACCGCCAGGGTCGGCGCCCAGCAGACGGCCCATGGGACCGTGTTCGGCGTCCTTGCCGCGATCAGCCTGTGCCATCTGCTCAACGATCTGATGCAGGCCCTGCTGCCGGCGATGTACCCGATGCTGAAGGACTCCTATGCGCTCAGCTTCAGCCAGATCGGCCTGCTGACGTTTACGTTCCAGTTCACCGCCTCCCTGCTGCAGCCGCTGGTGGGCGCCTACACCGACCGCAAGCCCCGGCCGTACTCGCTGGTGGCGGGGATGGGCTTTACCATGGTCGGCCTGTTGCTGCTGGCCAGGGCCGGCAGCTTCCCCGTGCTGCTGCTGGCGGCCTCCCTGGTCGGCACCGGCTCCTCGGTGTTCCACCCGGAATCGTCGCGGGTGGCGCGCATGGCTTCGGGCGGCCGCCACGGGCTGGCGCAGTCGGTGTTCCAGGTGGGCGGCAACATCGGTTCCGCCATCGGGCCGCTGCTGGCCGCCCTGATCATCCTGCCGCGCGGCCAGGCCAGCGTGGCCTGGTTCTGCGGCGTCGCCCTGCTCGGCATGTTCATCACCGGCAACATCGGCCGCTGGTACCGGCAGCACGGCCTGGCGCGGCTCAAGCCGCGCGGCGGCGCGGCGCCGGTGGCGCTGGCGCCGGGCAAGGTGCGAGCCGCCATCGGCGTGCTGCTGGCGCTGATCTTCTCCAAGTTTTTCTACCTGGCCAGCATCACCAGCTACTACACCTTCTACCTGATCGATCATTTCCAGGTCTCGGTGCGCAACGCGCAGCTGCTGCTGTTCGTGTTCACCGGCGCAGTGGCGGTGGGCACCATCATCGGCGGGCCGCTGGGCGACCGCTTCGGCCGCAAGCGCATCATCTGGGTCTCGATCCTCGGCGTGCTGCCGTTCAGCCTGCTGCTGCCCCATGCCAGTCTGTTCTGGACCGGCGTGCTGACGGTGCCGATCGGCATGATCCTGGCCTCCGCCTTCCCCGCCATCGTGGTCTATGCTCAGGAGCTGATGCCGGGCAAGACCGGCACGGTGGCCGGGCTGTTCTTCGGCTTCGCCTTCGGCATGGGCGGCGTCGGCGCGGCGGTACTGGGCGTGCTGGCCGACCACACCAGCATCGGTTTCGTCTACCAGCTCTGCGCCTTCCTGCCCCTGATCGGCCTGCTGGCCGGCCTGCTGCCCGACGTCGAGAGCGAGCAGCGCCGGGCGCCGGCCAGGCCCGCCGCTTGATCTGGGCGTCGAACCCGTCCGCCCTGGCCGGATACTATATGCAGGGACGCGGGTCACCACCGGGAGCATCATGCAACTGCTGGTCAACATCGACGTTGACGATCTGGATCGCGCGATCGACTTCTACAGCGCCGCGTTTGAGTTGCGCATTGGTCGGCGTTTCGGCGCCGGTGGGGTGGAGATGCTCGGCCACTCCGCACTGTTCTACCTGCTGCTGAAAGCCGGCGGCAGCCAGGCTTCGTCCACCATGCGGCAACAGCGCAGCTACCAGCGTCACTGGACGCCGGTGCATCTGGATTTCGTCGTCGACGATCTTGCCGCCGCGGTACAAAAGGCGGTTGCCGCCGGGGCTAGCCTGGAGGGCGACAGCGAAACGCATGCCTGGGGCAGGATCGCCCACCTGGCGGACCCGTTCGGCCACGGCTTCTGCCTGATCGAATTCCTCGGCCGCGGTTACGACGAAATCGCCACGCCGCCTTGAGCCGCTACACTGGCCCTTTATTCAGAGCGGAAACGTCCATGCGCAGCTGGCTCCTTGCACTTCTCATCACCGCCGCGGGCATGACCGACGCGGCGGCGCAGTCCTGCACGCCTTACCCGGAAACCTTCGCCCAGGACTTCTATCGCTCGAGCTACTCCTTCTTCAACGAATCGCCCGAACAGGTCAGCAACGTCGTCACTCCGGGCTTTCTGCGCAAGCTGCGGGATGAACGCGCCTGCGTGGAGAAGCACGGGCATTGCCATCTGCAATACGATCCCTGGCTGGGGCCGCAGGACAGCGGCATCGGCAGCCCGGTGCAATTCCGCCGGGAAGCGCAGCAAGACGGCAGCGCGGTGGTGATCATGAACTATCCAGCCGCAGGCGCCGCGCCGGATAACACAGCGACACGCAGCATCAAGCTGAAGCTGCGCAGGGCCGCTCCTGCCGGGTGCTGGCAGCTGGACGACTTCATCACACCGACCGGCGATTCCGTATCCGCATTGATGGACGCCGCCGCGCCCTAGCCTGGCGCGCACCCCGGGCCCCTCGATGAGCACCGCCATTGACCTGCGCCTGTTCGGCATCGTCTTCGCCGGTGCCGGCGAGCAGCGCCTCAGCCTGTACTACGCACCCCATCACGGCGTGGCGGATGCTTTCGACTTCCATACACTGGCCTGGGAATACCGCGAAAGCGGGGAATGGCGCACGCGCCGGATCATCACCGCCGCGGAGTTCGAAAGCGGCGCAGAACGCCGGCGCTGGGTCAACGGCCTGCACCGCCTCGACCCGGTGCGCGGAGAAGCTGTGATCCGTGTGGCGGAGGCCGACCGGCCGTATCCGGCGCCGCAGCTGCGCCTGCATTACAGCTGGCGGCGCTGGGACCTCCTAAACAACCGCGAAGTGGAGAAACTGCAGCTTTGCGCCCGACCCGACGCCGAATACGAGGGCCTGGACAGCTCCGGCGGACAGGAACCGGCATGAAGCTTGCTGCTTGAGCAGGACGACACGGCCATGATGGGCGCGTTACATGAAAGCGGTACTCTACGGGCGATTCAAGCAGGGCTTGCACAACGGCTTCTATTCGCATGCGGCGATGGTCGTATCCCGTTCCAGCCTGATGTTCGATGTCGGCTTTTTCTTCCGGGATCGCTACGAATTCACGCCAGAGCAGGTCAATCGCTTGCAGACCACCGATGGCGGCCTGCGCATTTACCACAACAAGGAAGATTGCGTGTCTCCCATCGTCTTCAAGGTGGCCCTGTTCAAGAGCCAGAATCTGAGCATGCGCACCATCAAACGGACCGGCTTCGTTCCCCGCGGCCGTACCAGGTTCAAGAGCACGGAGAAAATCTAAGTTCGCGGCGTACGCCCATGCCCGGGTATGATCAATCTCCCGGGGAATCCGCATGAGCTACACATCCCGCATCGGCATCCGCAATCACCTCTTCCGCGACCTGCGGGAGTTGCTGGCCAAGGCCAGTCCGCTGCGCTCGGGCGATCAGCTGGCCGGCGTCGCCGCCGCCAGCCGCGAGGAACGCGCCGCGGCGAAGCTGGCCCTGGCGGAACTGCCGCTCACGGTGTTTCTGGAACAGCAGCTGATTCCCTACGAGGCGGACGAGGTGACGCGGCTGATCGTCGACAGCCATGACGCCGCGGCTTTCGCGCCGATCAGCGCGCTCAGCGTCGGCGGCTTGCGCGACTGGCTACTGTCGGACCGGGTCGACGGCGCGATACTGACGCGGCTGGCTCCCGGCCTCACCCCGGAGATGGTGGCGGCGGTGAGCAAGCTGATGCGCAACCAGGACCTGATCCTGGCCGCGCGCAAATGCAGCGTGGTGACGCGCTTCCGCAACACCATCGGCCTGCCCGGCCGCCTCGCGGTGCGCCTCCAGCCGAACCATCCCACCGACGATCCCAAGGGCATCGCCGCCACTATCCTGGATGGGCTGCTGTATGGCGCCGGTGACGCCGTCATCGGCATCAATCCGGCCACCGACGATCCGGCACGGCTGCTGACGCTGTGGCGCCTGCTGGACGAGCTGATCGCGCGCTTTGACATCCCGACACAGTCCTGCGTGCTGACCCATGTGACGCGGCAGATCGAGGCGATCGGCCGCGGTGCCCCGGTAGACCTGGTGTTCCAGTCGATCGGCGGCAGCGAAGCGCTGAACCGCAGCTTCGGCATCGATCTCGCCCTGCTCGGCGAAGCGCAACAGGCCGCCCTGTCGCTGAAACGCGGCACCCTGGGCGACAACCTGATGTATTTCGAGACCGGCCAGGGCAGCGCGCTCTCGGCCAACGCCCATCACGGCATCGACCAGCAAACCCTGGAAGCGCGCGCCTACGCGGTGGCACGCGCCTATTCGCCGCTGCTGGTCAACACGGTGGTCGGCTTCATCGGTCCGGAATATCTCTACGACGGCAAGCAGATCATCCGCGCCGCGCTGGAGGATCATTTCTGCGGCAAGCTGCTGGGCCTGCCGATGGGCGTGGACGTGTGCTACACCAACCACGCCGAGGCCGACCAGGACGACATGGACAACCTGCTCCTGCTGCTCGGCGCCGCCGGGGTCAACTACATCATGGGCGTGCCCGGCGCCGACGACATCATGCTCAACTACCAGAGCACCAGCTTCCACGACGCCCTGTACCTGCGCGAGGCGCTGGGGCTGAAGCATGCGCCCGAATTCGAAAGCTGGCTGCAACACATGCGCATCGTCGACCAGGCGGGACGCCTGCGCGACAGCCGCGGCGGCGATGCCCTGCCCGCGCTCACCGCCTTTGCCGAAGCCGCATCGTGAGCGCGAAGCCGCCCGCCGCGGCGCCAGAACCGGCGATGTCTTCAGCAGCGCCGTCAACGACACCGGTGATCGAGGACTCATGGACCGCGCTGCGCCGCCATACCGCCGCGCGCATCGCCCTCGGCCGCAGCGGCGCCAGCCTGCCGACGCGCGAGGTGCTGGCCTTCGAACTGGCGCACGCGCAGGCACGCGATGCAGTACTCACCGCGCTCGACGTAGCTACTCTGCGCGGCGCGCTCGAAGCCGATGGCTGGGCGGTCAGCGAAGCGCATAGCCGGGCGCAGGACCACGCGGCTTACCTGGCTAGGCCGGACTGGGGGCGGCGCCTGCACGTCGATGCCCTGGCCACGCTGGCGGCGCTGGACATCAAAACCACCGACCTGGTGATCGTGGTCAGCGATGGGCTGTCGTCCACGGCTGTGCAGCAGAATGCGGTGCCGCTGCTGCGGGCGCTGAGGCCGCTGCTGCCGCAGAGACTGACCATGGCGCCCGTCGTCATCGCCACGCGCGCCCGTGTCGCCCTGGCCGACGAGGTGGGCGAGGCGCTCGGCGCGCGCATCGCCGTCAGCCTGATCGGCGAACGCCCCGGCCTGTCCTCACCCGACAGCCTGGGGGCCTATCTGACCTACGCGCCCCGCGTTGGCCGCAACGACGCCGAGCGCAACTGCATCTCCAACATCCGCCCGCAGGGGCTGGACTACAACGCGGCGGCGCAGCAGCTCGCCGCCCTCATCGGCACCGCGCTGCAGGCACGGCTTTCCGGGGTGAAGCTGCAATTCGATCCGGGCAGGGCAATCGCCGGCTAGGTTCTCAGGAACGCCGATGCTGGATGGTGCCGTCGGGGAGCATGCGGTCGCCGGGCTGCATGCCCGCTGGACAACTGCCGAGGTACTTCTGGTCCTGGGTCATCACTTCGTCGGTGTTGCCGTAAAAGGCGGGCGTGTAGGTGGCATGGGTTTCGGTATGCGACGCGGTGGTGCTGTAGGTGCCGGTGCCCTTGCTCTCGATCACCGTGCCGCCGACGGTGCAGCGCATCTCCGAGGACATGTTGCCGCCGCCGTAGGTTGCGTTGAGCGGGCCGCAGCCCTTGATGTTTTTGGCCAGCGCCTGCCCGGCCTTGTCGTAGGCGTGGTCGCGGCACAGCTTGTAGCTGACTGTGGATTTCTTGTTGCCTGGATTGTCGATGCTCTGCATGTCGATCTGCCACAGGCCTTCGTGCACCTCCGGCAGGCTGTCGGCATGAGCCAGCCCGAGCGACCCCGCAAGTGCCAGCGCCGCGCAAATCCGTAGCTTCGTCATGGTCGTTCCCTCACGGTGTGACAGTCCGTTCCGGTTTTGTGCCTGTCCAGGTGCGGCGCGGGCGCCTCCCTTGTTGACCAAGGAAGCTCGGCAGGCGCCTGGAAGATGCTAGATCAGGGGATCGCCCAACCACACCCCGCAGATGCGGTGGGATTGCGCGGAAGATGCATGGATCGTACTGCCCGATGTGAATTTTTAGCCGCAGAAACGAGTAGGGCGCAATAAGCGAAGCGCATTGCGCCGCATGAAGGATCCACCAATCCGGCGCAATGCGCTTCGCTTATTGCGCCCTACGCTCGCTGACCAGACCACTTTGGCATTCAAAACCAATTCATCGGCTGGAGGTCTAGCCCATAGTCTTTTTGCTTAGCGACCGCTTTCATAACTCGAGGCTTCTTTTCTCTCGTCGAGAGCCAGGCACGAACCTGCTCCTCTTTGTCCTGCGTGATTCGCATGCCAAGAATGATGGTATGCAAGAGATCTGCAGGAAACTCACGAACACCAGCGCCTGGAACATCGAAATCGACGATACGCCATTCTTTCTCGTACTCCCAATGCTTTGCTTTGGTGAAAAGTAGCTTACGGGCTCTTTCATAAGTTGATTGTTTAATCGGATTAATTAGCGGATAGCTTTCGAATACTCGATTTTCTGTGCACGCCCAAAGAAAGGGGTAAAGCTTGTCGCCTCAAAGCCAAGGCATATCCCCGAATGATTCGCCGCATAGTGCGACCACATCAAAATGTGCGACCAATCTTCTGAGAAGCAACAAATCCCGCGGCCATCAATGGCGTCACGCATACTTCCAGTTAGAAAACTCTCAGTCTTCGTGAGCTTCTTATTTCCCGAATCGAAATCGCGCATAACATCTGCTACGAGTTCCCTACGTTGATCCAACGGATAATTAGACAAGGTCCGACTGAATAGTGCCTGGACATATTGTTCATACTCCTCCCGAGTGCTATCGAGGTCATATACCGGCCTACAATCAAACGGATCATTAAACTTGGATGCACTGCAGAAATACAACTCATTGCGCATAATGATTCGCTCAGTGAAGATCTCATCGCCTTCATTCAATGATCGAAATCTATAAAGCAACTTAGGCGAGTTATCAGTGGTTTCTTCAAACATTGCTTAGGCCAATTCAGCTTCAGTTTGGTGGATTAGCGACAGCGCAATCCGCCTTCTACGTTGCCGCGTATGCCATGTATTCCGCCTTTTAATACTGGCACACATGGCATCTATGGCACACATGAGCGCCATCCATCCCCAACTCAAATAAAAGAGGCCAGGCACGTGCGTTGACGTGCCCGGCCTTTTTTCCTTCGTTACGAGCTAACACATGGCGCCGCCCTCAGCGACGGCACCTTCCCTACCACCCCGCTATGACATCCCCATTGTCCGGCGACCCGTCCGGGTGGCTGAACCAGTACACCCGGTTCGTGTTACCGGAACAGCCCTTGCCGCTATCGTAGCTGGAGACCAGGTTGTCGGCCGCACCGACGCTGCTGCGGTAGCAGCCGCCCAGCGAGTCGTCGAAGGCAAAGCTCTGCGTACTGTGCTGGCCGCTGTGGCCGGTGATGTTTTCGCTGGCGTTGAGATCCAGGGTATCGGCGCTGTCCACGGTGTTGCTGATGTGGACCGAGTACAGGGTGGCGCCGTCCACGCCGTCCTCTTCGGTTTTCTCATAGCCCTGATGGGTGGTGGTGGCGGCGGTCAGGCTGCCATCGGCCGCCGTGATCTGGGTGTAGTCGACGCGCAGGGGGTAGCGCACCTGCTCGCGGTACTCGGCGGTAAGCAGAGGGCCGATGCTGCTCCTGCTGTAGCTCTCGGCCGAGGTGAGCTGTTGGGTCAGCTGGACGTAGTTGGTGGCGTTGATGGTGAAAGTCTGCGTGTCGGCGAAACTCACCGTCGCTTCCACCCGGTGTTGAACGCGGCCATGCGAGGTATCGGCATAGCCCTCGATGACGAAATGCCGGCTCAGCTTCGTCGTGATGTCGCCGCTGACATTGCCGGAGGCATCGGTGGCGAGGGTGCTGCTGATGGCCGGGGTCGGCGGCTGGCCTTGCAGGGTGTTGCGCTCGATCTGGCCGCTGACCTGGCTGGCGCCCGCATCGAGATAGACCAGCAGGCTGGCGGTGGCGGAGAAGTAATTGTTGGCACCGGCCACGCTCAACGCCACGGTATGCGGCGCGCCGTTGCTGAGCACGCCGGCGAACGGGCTGAGATCAACCCGGTAGGGCATGAAGTTCAGCGTCTGCACGCCGGGCGTCGGCTCCCACAGGAAGAAGTCGATGCCGCCGGTATAGATCCAGGGATAGACCGGCGCCACGCCAGCCGCCTGGCCGTCGATGCTGATCTCGGCCTCGCGGAAATTGCCGCCGCCGCATTCCTGCACCTGCGTCGCGTACTGGCTGGGCACGCAGGTATACCAGAACTCGTCGGCGTTCTGGCTCTGCGCGAACACGTCGAGATAGGCGCGTTCGACATTGGCCGGCAGGCTCAAGGTTTTCGCCAGCTGGGCGCTGGAACTGCTCAAGGTGACGGTGCTGCCCACCGGATCGGATCCCAGCGGATACACCGCATCAGGCGCCCGCGCCGCGGGCGCGGTAAACGAAGCCGGATAGAACAGCAGCCGCGCGCTGCCGTGGATGACGCCGGTATAGGTGCTGTTGACGACGTTGCCGATGATCGCCTGGCCCTGGCCGGCCTGGCTCAACAGCGCCAAGTAGTCGGTGAGATCGCGCTCCACATGCCAGCTCGGCGCGAGAGTCGGGCTGGGCTCCTGGGTGGTGCCGAAATACAGATTGACGCCGTTCAGCCAGATGGTGGCGGTGCGGTCGTACTGGATGCCGGTGGTAACCGAGAAATCGGCTTCCAGCACGACCTTGGACCAATGTCCCGGGCCCACCGCCTCACCCTGGCAGCCGCGCGGCGGCATGTAGTTGAAAGGCCGGGTGGCGAAATCGTCGAAGGTATCGTCGCTGAACAACTGCACCACGCAGGGCGTGCCCGCCGGACGCGGCACCGTGGGGTCGGCCACCGCGACATTGCCCGAACCCACCGGGCTGGAAGCTGCGGATGCGGCAAATACGCCACTGGCAACGATGAAGAACAACGCCCTCAACGCCAGGCCAAGAGCAGCGAATCCCTTCGGCAACAGGCGCGCGAATCCTTTCGGCAACATGGGTGAACCTCCCTGTAATGTAATGAAGCCTGTCCTGGCCGTTCCCGGGCCAATTGCACAGCAGGTTACTGCATGGCGGCTTGCCGGTCATACACGGCGGCTATCGGCAGCAGTGCGTAGCGCTCCGGGTTGTGGGTATCCTCGACAAACTCCAGCGTCCGTTCCATGACGCGCTCCTGAACCCGGGACAGGCTAACTCAACAGATGATCCCGGTCTCTCAACCGCGCAAGCCCAAAGCAAACTTGCGCCAGCCCTCCACGTCGAGCTCCGCCGCCGAGCGGCCGAGGCTCATGGCCACGTCCGGCGGCAGCAGCAGCGGGTCCTGCAGCTGTACCACATAAGGCGGCCGCAGCGCGGCGACCATCAGCACCGGGTAATCCGGACCGCCGTGCGGCGCGCCGGCTTTGCGGCGCTTCACCAGGGCGGTGACATGTGAGTAACCGAGCGGGCGCCCGCTGGTGTAGTTGATCAGCTCGTTGAAGCGCATCACGCCGTGGGACTCGGCCGAGAGCGTCTCGCCGGTATGGCAAACCAGGGCGTAATGGGCGCGCGGCTGGTTGGCCGGATCGGCCGGGGCGCGGCTGGTGACGACGACGTGGGCGGGCAGCGGCTGGGCGTGACCATGACGGTCCAGGCAGGCGCGCCACAGCAGCAGGGCGCCGGCTTCGCGCTCCGCTTTTGCGGCGGGCGCCGACGCCGCGTCGCGCATGCGGCTGAACACCACCGCCGGATGCTGGCCGTCGACCGCCAGCTCGGTCACCGCCGAGCCCACGGAATTGCCCACGCCCCAGTAAAAGGTCCCCTGCCCCGCCTGCCGCTCCAGCTCCTTGCGGCAAATGATGGCGGTGAGACCCTCACCCGAGTCGGCGCCCACCTTCGTCCAGCAAAACAGCTCCGGTATGTCGATGGTCATGTGTGCTTGGGCCTTGGGAGATGGTTGGCAGATCTTTTATCCACGTAAATCTGCTTCTAGTCGTTTGATTTTACTGCAGCGCAGGGGGAGCCAAGCTGGCGTGCGCTGGAAGCCTCGCTTCAGGTCCGGGTGATCGACGCCCTTTCCATCCAAGCAATTCATGTTCCAGGCCCTGCGGCAAATCGACGCCCCGGGGCGAACGGGCCTGAAAACACGCCGGGCCAGTCCATTTTTCGCGGAATCTTTTGAAGATTGATGGGACCGCGTGCAAAACTAGGCAATCAGCGGCCGGGACAGGGCCGCAATCGTAAAAACACCAGGAAATTTCGCCGCATGCCCGCACCAACGAAACAGAAGCCTGGGCCGGCCCAGGTACAGGGAGCGCCGCGCTCGGTCACCAGCTTCGGCCTCAATCTGCTGGCCCTGACTGCCGGCCTCGGCGTCATCCTCGGCCTGATCCAGTGGGGGCCGCGCATCGACGCGCTGCTCGGACCGCTGCCCTGGCAGATGGGCACGGTGTCCAGCAATCACCTGCTGGTGGGCCTGGCCGGTTGCACGGTGGTATTCCTGATCATCGGCGGCGTGGAATTGCTGTGGCTGCGTACCTATCGCAAAGCCAGCACCGGGCTGGCACCGAAGGCATTGCGCAGCCCGGACTTGGTGCGCGTCGCGGTGCGCCTGCTGGGCCTGCTGCTGACGCTGGGCATCATCGCCTTCGTCTACTGGCTGTTCCCGGAATACCACGGCGGCTTCTACGATCCGTTCTGGGCTTTCCTGCAAGCCTTGCTGGTGCCGGTGGCGGTACTGGTGGTGCCTTACTTCATCTGGACCGACATGCGGCTGACCGATCCGCACGACAGCTACTGGCACCTGGGCATGGTGCCGATCCTGCTGCTGAGTGGCCGCGGCCTCGAGCGGATCGACCGCCCGGCGTTGAAGGCGCATTTCATGGGCTGGGCGGTGAAGGCCTTCTTCCTGCCGCTGATGATGAATTATCTGGGTGGCCAGGTGCGCGGCCTGAGCAATTCCTGGTGGGGTCTTTCCGCCAGCAATCCGAACTGGTACCAGTTCCTCTACGACCTGTCGTACACGGTGGACCTGCTGTTCTGCGTGGTCGGCTATGCCATCACGCTGCGCCTGTTCGACTCGCACATCCGCAGCACCGAGCCAACCGCCTTCGGCTGGCTCATCGCCCTGCTCTGTTACCAGCCGTTCTACTCGGTCATCGGCAGCATGTACCTGCACTATGACGACAACATGTTCTGGGACAACTGGCTGTTCAGCGTACCGACGCTGAAAAGCATCTGGGCCGGCATCATCATCATCCTGCTGTTCATCTACGGCCTGGCCACAGTGGCCTTCGGCCTGCGCTTCTCCAACCTGACCTATCGCGGCGTCATCACCAGCGGCCCCTACCGCTACACCAAGCATCCCGCCTACTTGTCGAAGAACCTCAGCTGGTGGCTGATCTCGGTGCCGTGGATCTCGGACAGCCACTGGTACGAGGCGATGCGCAACTGCTGCCTGCTCGGCCTGCTCAACCTGATCTACTACCTGCGCGCGCGCACCGAGGAAAACCACCTCAGCCTGCGCGACCCGGACTATGTCGCCTATGCCTTGTGGATGAACGAGCACGGCATGCTGGCCTGGCTGGGCAAGCTGCTGCCGTTCCTGCGCTACAAGGCGCCGCTGCCGGACAGCGCGGCGGCGAAAGTCACGGCCGCCGTCCGCGCCTGATGGCGCGGTGCGGCATGAACGTCCCCGCACTGGTCATTTTCGACTGCGACGGCACCCTGGTCGACAGCGAGGAGCTGGGCACCAGCGTGCTGGTGGAGATGGCGGGCGAGCTGGGGCTGAACCTGCCGCTGCGCGAAACCAATGCCCTGTTCCGCGGCTGGCAGCTCGACCGCTGCGTGGCGCAACTCGAAAGCTGGCTCGGGCGCAAGCTGCCGGACGACTTCGTGGCCCAGGTGCGGCTGCGCACCCGCAGCACTTTTCAGGCGAAGCTGCAGCCGATTCCCGGCGCGCTGGACCTGGTGCGGGCGCTGCGCCTGCCGATGTGCGTGGCCTCCAGCGGCCCGCGCGAGAAGATCGAGCTGAGCCTGTCGCTCACCGGACTGCTGCCTTACTTCAAGGACCGCATCTACAGCGGCTACGAAATCGGCAGCTGGAAACCCGATCCCGGCCTGTTCCTGCACGCCGCTCGGGCCATGGGCGTGGAGCCGGCACGCTGTGCCGTGGTGGAGGACAGCCTGGTCGGCGTGCAGGCCGGCATCGCCGCCGGCATGCGGGTGTTTGCCTATCAGCCGGATGAGGTCGCTCCGCAGATGCCGCCTGAGGTGCAGATCCTGAGACAGTTGGAGGAGTTGTTGCCGGCACTGAGACAGGCTGTTAGCTGAAACCGACTACAGATAGAGACTGTCATCCTGAGCGCAGCGAAGGATCTGGCCCTGCGCCAAAGCCAGATCCTTCGCTGCGCTCAGGATGACAATCGCCCCACAGTTTCATCTGCTTGAATCCTTGCGCCACGCATTCGGCGTCTGCCCCGTCCACCGCCGGAACGAGCGACTGAAGGCACTCTGCTCCGAAAACCCCAGCAACTGCGCGATCTCCGCCAGGCGCAGCCGCGGATCGCGCAGATAATCCTCGGCCAGATGCCGACGTGTGCTCTCGCGCAGGCCGCGGAAGTTGTGACCCTGCCGTTCCAGCCGGCGATGCAGGGTGCGCGGCGAGGTGTGCAAGGCGGCAGCGACGCGCTCCAGCGTCGGCTCGCCTTCGCGGCTGAGGCCGGCGATGCAGCGGCGCACCGCCTGCTCGGTATCGTCGGGATCGGGCAGTTCGCCGAGCAGGGCATCCGCCTGCCGCTGCAACAGCGCCAGCAGCGCGGCATCGGGCTGGCGCAGCGGCAAGGCCAGCAGGCGCGGGGCGAAGCGCAACGTGGTGCGGGGCTGGCCGAACTTCACCGGGCAGCCGAAATAATCGCGATAAGGCTTGAGGCTGGCGGGCGCGGCATTGACGAAGCACACCTCGTCCGGCGGGAAGGCCTTGCCGGTCAGGTCGCGCGCCATCTGCACCAGGGCGGCGATGGCGGTTTCGTCCACCAGGGCGCCAGGACGGCCATGCTCGACCCCCCATTCCAGTACTACCGAAGCCTGCTCCAGGCGATAACGCATGGGATTCACGTCGTAGACCAGGCGCTGGTACTGCTGCAGGCGCTGCAGGGCCGCGCCGAGGTTGCCGCAGGCGAGCAGGACGTAGCCGATGACGCCGAAATGCGCCGGGGTGATGCTGCGGCCCAGGTGCAGGCCAAGCAGGGGATCGTCCAGCTGCGCCGCGGCGCGCTCCAGCAGGCGCCGCCAGCGCGCAACCGGATAGCGGCCGAGGCCGCGGTCCACCGCGGCGGCCGGCGGCTCCTTCAGCACCCTCCTGGCGTCGAAGCCGCGCCGCTCCAGGTACTCGTATAGCAGGCGCACATAGGTGCTGGGCACCACGCCCTGCGCCGCGGCTTCCGCTTTCGCTCCTGATTTGGGCTGCGCCATGGCGAGAAGTGTCAAAAATTTGTCCGGCGCAGTCAATCCCCGAGCGTCCGCCGCGGCCGACAATGGCATCATCGGAAAAAAAGCGGGAGGAGACTCGAATGATGGACTGGATGCTGCGCCTGCAAGCGCTCCTGGGCGAGGCGGACTGGAAGCAGGTGGTGCTGACGGTGATGACGCCGCTATTCCTGCTCGGCTTCGCCATGGAATGGGTAGCGATGCGGCGCCGCGGCACCCTGGGGCAGTTCGAGTGGAAGGACATCCTGGCCAATCTCAGCCTGGGCGCGGCCTACCAGGTGTTCGAGCTGGGCGCCTACGCGCTGGTTACCGGCGTCGGCACCCTCTGGTTTTACGCGCACCGCCTGTGGACCATCCCGGCCAATGCCTGGACCATCGTGCCGATCTTCATCGGCGTGGAGTTCTGCTACTACTGGTTCCACCGCACCAGCCACCGCGTGCGCTGGTTCTGGAGCGCGCACGTGGTACACCACTCCGGCGAGCGCATGAACATGACCACGGCGATGCGGCAGAGCCTGCTCTACTCAGTCACCGGTTGGTGGCTGTTCTTCATGCCGCTGGTGCTGCTGGGCGTGCATCCGGCGGTGGTGTTCTTCCTCTACGGCTGCGACCTGGCCTACCAGTTCTTCATCCACACCGAGAGCGTGGGCCAGCTGCCGGCCTGGATGGAATACCTGTTCGGCACGCCGAGCAATCACCGCGTGCATCACGGCCGCAACCCGCAGTACATCGACAAGAACTACGGCGGCGTGCTGATCGTGTTCGACCGCATGTTCGGCACCTACCAGAAGGAAGAGGAAGCGGTGGACTACGGCATCGTGCGGCAGGTGCATTCCTACAACCTGCTCACGCTCAACTTCCACGAGTTCCTCGACATGTGGAAAGGCGTGCTGCGCCCAGGTCCGCTCTGGCTGCGGCTGAAGCACCTGTGGGCGCCGCCGGAGTGGGTGAGGGATCGCGCTTAGGCAATGACTAAATGTCATTGCCTGCGATCCCGAACGCCCGGCCAAGGGTGGCCGGGCCGGGCTCTCCCGTAGCCGCCCAGGTCTCGCCATGGATGGCAAAGACCATCCAGCAAGGGAATGCCGTGCTGTAAATCTGGGGCACCCAGACGTAATTAACGTAGGGTGTGCTAAGCGTAGCGAAGCGCACCGTTTACCCCGGCGCCGTTACGCGATTGATGCGCTTCGCTACGCTCAGCACATCCTACTTTTCCTGCGCCCAAGCCCTGCGTAAGGGCTCTACGACCCCTAGGGCCGATTCCGCCCCAGCTGGTCATGGCTGGACACCCAGTCCCCATGCAGCACCGCACTACTCAGCGAGGTCTCGCCGGCCAGCACTGAGGCCGCGCAGATTTCCGCGAACTTGGAAGCCTTGCCCTGGCCGTAGCAGCCGAGCATCTCCAGGCATTCCCGCTGCGTGGCCAGCCCGGTGCCGCCGCCATAGGTGGCGACGATCAGTGAAGTCAGGGTGATCGACCAGTAGTAGTCGCCATTGTCGCGCAGCTGGGCATAGGTCACGGCGGCATGCGACTCCGCCACATTGGCCACGTCCTGCCCGGTGGCGATGAACAGGGCGGTGATGCCGTTGGCCGAGTGTGCGCCGTTGTTGGCCGAGCCGGCCATGAAGGCCCCGGCCTGCGAGATCTGGCGGGCGTGGAACAGCTCCTTGCCGGTGACGCCCATGATGCGCTTGAGCACTTCGTCTTTCAGCACCACCTCGGCCACCACGCGCTTGCCGCGGGTCAGCAGGGTGTTGATCTGCGAGTGCTTCTTGTCGGTGTCGATATTGCCGGAGAGCAGAAAATTGGGATGGTCCGGATGGGTCTGCTGGATCCACTGGCAGGCGGCGAGCGTGGCGTTGCCCACCATGTTCTGGCCGGCGGCGTCGCCGGTGCTGTAGTTGAAGCGCAGGTAGCGCAGCGGGCCGATGGCGTACTGGCCGATATGCGACAGCTTGCCGACGCGGGTGGTGGTTTCGGCGGCGGCCTTGATGGCGTCGAAGTGGGCCGTCACCCAGGCGCCGAACTCGCGCGCCTGCAGGGCGTCGTCGAACATGAACACCGGCGAGCGCTGCATGAACTGCTCGACCACCGTGGTTTTCACGCCGCCGGATTCGCTCAGCAGGCGCATGCCGCGGTTGTAGCTGGCCACCAGGGTGCCTTCGGTGGTGGCCATCGGCACGTAGAAATCGCCCTGCGCGTGCTCGCCGTTGATGCGCACCGGGCCGGCAATGCCGATCGGCACCTGGGCCACGCCGGAGAAGTTCTCGATGTTGCCGGGCAGCACGGCGGGATCGAAGGAATATTGGCCGACATGCTCCAGGACTGTGCCGGTGCGCTCTTTGACGAAGTCGCGGCGCGTGGCGGCGGCCTCCTTCGAGTAGTCGTTGTCCTTGCTGCGCGGCACCTTGGGCGCTGTTGCCTGCTTCGCATCGTTGTCCATATCGAACCCTTCAGTTTGATTGACCCGCGGCTCCGGCCTTGGCCAGTTCCTGATCCTGCAGCAGGCGCCATTGCACCTTGCCAGTGGCGGTCTTGGGCAGGCACTCGACGAACTCGATCTCGCGCGGCGCCTTGTAGGCGGCCATGTGCTCGCGCCCCCAGGCAATCAGACCGGCCGCATCGACTGTCTGCCCAGGACGCGGCACGACGAAAGCTTTGACGCTTTCGCCGCGCGCGGCGTCACGGGTGCCGATGACGCAGGCTTCGAGTACCGCAGGATGGCCATAGAGCAGCGCCTCGACCTCCGCCGGCCAGACCTTGTAGCCGGAGGCGTTGATCATGCGCTTGAGCCGGTCGACCATGAAGAAATAGCCTTCCTCGTCGATATAGCCCAGATCGCCGGTGCGGAAAAAGCGCATGCCCTCGACTTCGGTGAAGGCCTCCGCCGTGGCTTCCGGCTTGCCCCAGTAGCCGCGGAACACCTGCGGGCCATTGACCAGGATTTCGCCGACGGCGCAGGGCTCCAGCGGCTGCAGCGTCTGCGGATCGACCACGATGGCGGTGGTGTTCTGGATCGGCAGACCCAGGCATTGCTCCTTGGGCCGGTCGCGCGGATTGATATGCGTCGGCGCGATGGTTTCGGACAAGCCATAACCCTCGATGTACTTCAGGCCCCACAGCGCGGCGATGCGCTCGGCCACGGCCTTGGGCATGGCGGCGCCGCCGCCGTTGAGCGTGGCCAGGGAGCCGAGCTTGTACTGACCCAGGTCCGGCTGGTTGAAGAAATCGATCAGCATGGTCGGGATCGCGGTCCACGAAGTGATGCCGTGGCGCTCGATCAACTGCGCCGCGCAGCGCCTGTCCCAGCGCGTCATGATCACCACGCCGGCGCCGAGGTAGATCGGCAGGTTGATGCCGTACTGCAAGCCGGTGACATGAAACATGGGCAGCGCGGCCAGGGCCACTCCGTCCTTCGGGTAACGCCCGTACTCCGCCGGCGCCACGATGGTGTGCATGACGCTGGCATGGGTGTGCATGCAGCCCTTGGGCGCGCCGGTGGTGCCCGAGGTATAGGGGATCAGCGACAGGTCGTCCGGACCGGCAAGGTGCAGCTGCGGCACGCGTTGCAGCTCGATCGCCGCGCGCCAGGCCAGAGCCGGCGCGGACAAGGCCAGCGGCGCGGCTGCGACTACCTCCGGCAGCGCCAGATCGGTGGGCTCGGTGACGTAGTCGGAATAGGCGGCGACGATGGCGCGCTCCAGCGACCCGCCGAGCAGCGGCTGCACATTGGCCAGCAACTCCTGCCCGGCGATGGCGATCTTCGCGCCGCTGTCGACGACGATGTGGCGCAACTCCTCCGCCAGGTTCATCGGATTGACCAGCACCACCACCGCGTCGGCGCGCAGGATGGCGTAGAAGGCGATAATGAACTGCGGGCTGTTCTGCATGTACAGCGCCACGCGGTCGCCGCGCGCAACGCCGCAATCCCGCTGCAGGAAGCCGGCCAGGGCATCGACTTCGCGCTTGAGCCGGGCATAGCGGATGGTGCTGCCGTAGAAATGTATCGCCGGCTTGTCCGGATACCGCGTCGCCGACACTTCCAGATTGAAACACAGCGAGGTCTGCGGCAGCTGCGTGGTCCGCGGCAGACCTTGCGGCCAGTGCGCAAGGTTCATGTTGGTCTCTCTCCTGCAGCGACCTTACCCCGTTCGCCGCACGCGCGCCATGGCCGCCTCAGCCGGACCATGCTGCAACCTGATTCCCCTCTCCCGCTTGCGGGAGAGGGGCCAGGGGAGAGGGTGCGCGGCCCGGAGCCGGGGGGGGGCCCCGCGGGGCGCCCCCCCCCCACCCCCCCACCCCCCCCTGGGCGCGCTCCCGGCCCCCGTGCCCCCCCGCGGCGGGGGGGGGGGGGGGGGCGCCCGCACCTCCGGGGGCCCCCACCCCCGGAGCCCTCCACTCTTC
>JAMFRN010000174.1 GCA_026224805.1 Nevskia soli | reverse complement strand
GAACCGTCGCGGTGGTGCTTTCCGCCGAGGACATGGAAGAGCTGGTAGACGCCCGCCGTACACGCGAGCGAGCGGTTGCCGCCTTCGATGATTATTTCGCCCGCACCGCTTCAAAGATCAAGCCTGCAGCCGCCGCACTGACGGATGAAGATGTGAGCAAGCTGGTGCATGGCACTCGTTAGGCGGGTAGTGCTGGACACCAGCACGCTCGTCAGCGCTGTTCTGCGGCCGGAATCCCTGCCGCGACAAGCGTTTCAGCGAATCCTTGCACGCCATGAGATTTGCGTATCGGGCGAAACGCTTGACGAACTGGACGAAGTCTTGTCGCGCCGCAAGTTCGACCGCTATCTGGAGGGCTCCGAGCGAACCGTGTTCGCCGAGTTGTATCGCCAGCATTCGCTGCTGCATCAAGTAACACAAGCGGTCAGCGATTGCCGCGATTCAAAGGACAACAAGTTCTTGGCACTCGCCCTGGCCTGCGCCGCCGATGTCATCGTAGCCAGCGATAACGACCTGCTGGTGATGAACCCGTACCGCAGCATTCCTATACTGACGCCAGCGGCATTCCTCGACGATCAGCGGTTCTAAGCGCCTGCGGATAACTGGGACGGTGTAGCGACACCCAGGATTCAGGCCGACGGTACCGCAGTGGCTTCGCGCTGCAGCAGCGCCGCCTTGCGCTCCACGCCCCAGCGGTAGCCGGCCAGGCGTCCGTCGCTGCCAACCACGCGGTGGCAGGGGATGAGCATGGCGATACGGTTGTTGGCACAGGCAGAAGCCACCGCGCGGGCACCGGTGGGGGTGCCGATCTGGGCGGCGAGGCTGCCGTAGCTGACCGTTTCGCCCAG
This sequence comes from Nevskia soli, assembly GCA_026224805.1. Classification (GTDB taxonomy): domain Bacteria; phylum Pseudomonadota; class Gammaproteobacteria; order Nevskiales; family Nevskiaceae; genus Nevskia; species Nevskia soli_A. Next base: position 1,534 of record JAMFRN010000174.1, on the reverse strand, counting down.
CGGAATCTGCCGCAGCGCGCGCCACACCCGCGACTGGAAAGCGGTGCCCTGGATGTCCAGCGGCAGGTCCAGCGCCTCGCGCGGCAGCAGCACGAAATCGCGCACCCGCTCGAACCAGCCGTACAACCGCGCCTCGTCGTTGCGCAGGCGCGCCTTGGGGAAGGCGGCGCGCAGGTCTTCCAGCAGGGCGCCGGGCTGCTCGCCGAAGGCCAGCCAGCAGATGCCGCGATCGGTCGCCGCCAGCAGCATCCAGCCCAGGTCCGACAGGCCCATCCACCAGCCGATGTCCAGCACGCCGCGCAGCTTGCCCGGCGCCGCGCCGAGCGCCGCGCCGGCATTGGCATAGGCCGCCGCGCTGGACTCGTAGCCGGCATTGAACACCGCATCCAGCGCGGTGCCGTCCTGGCGCAGGTTCTGCGTCAGCCGGTGCAGGGCCAGCGCTTGCGCATAGGCCTTGGGACTGACGCCGAGGCGGCGCGTGAACTGGCGCTGCAATTCCGAGGCGCTGACGCCGGCGCGTGCGGCGAGCTGCGTCAGCTTCGGCATGCCCTCGCCATCGTCGGGCTCGATGTTCCGGCACACCGCCATCAGGATTTGCGGCCAGTCGATCGGCCCGGTGGCGTTCTTCATGGATGCCATTGTGGTCCTCGCGTTCATGTTTTGCTCCTGCCGCTCAGTGCAGCTCGCCGGCGGAATGCGGATCGATCGAATACGGATGCACTTCGTCGAGGAAGCCGGGTTGGGCGCGCACCCGGGCAATCCAGGCGCGGACACCCGGATAGTCGTCCAGCGAAAGGTCCGCCTCCCCTGCCCGGCTGACATAGGCGAACATCGACATGTCCGCCACGGTGTAGCCGGTATCGGTCAGATACGGATGCGCCGCGAGGCGCTGCTCCAGAATGCCCAGGGTCTTGAGGCTGTTGGCCCGCTTGGTTGCGACCACTTCCGGCGTGCGCCGCGCCAGCTTGCCGGTCATGGTCCAGTGACGCAGCGAGGCCAGGCCGTTCTGCACGTAGTCTTCCTCGAAGAACATCCAGCGCAGTACCTGGGCGCGCTGCCAGGAACCCATCGGCAGATACGGCGTGCCCTCCGCCAGGTAGAACAGGATGGCGTTGGATTCCGCCAGGGTGCGGCCATCGTCCAGCTCCAGCACCGGCACGGCGCCGACCGGGTTGAGGGCCTGGAACCCGGGGGTCTTGCCCTCGCCATCGAAGATACTCACCAGTTTGGTGCGGTAGGGGCGCTCCAGGTGGTTGAGCAGCAGGCGCACCTTGTAGCCGTTCTGCGAGGGGAGGTAATCGTGAAGGGTCAGCATGTCGGGCTCCGGTTTTGATGGGGCCCAATCTACGGCTGATGGCGGCGGCGATCTTCCGGATTCTTGCGCGCTCGCCATGCGTGCCATGTGTGCCATGTGTGCCATGTGTGCCATGTGTGCCATGGTTTGGTGATGGCGAGCATGACGAGGTCGACGAACGGTAGGGGCTTGGCCGGGAGGATTCAGGACGTGCGGGGACGTGCCCGGACGGCCGGGATG
>JAMFRN010000173.1 GCA_026224805.1 Nevskia soli | reverse complement strand
TGGCCGAGCCGGTGACATTGGTGCGCTCGCCGACGTTCACGAACAGGGTGTCGTCGGTGATGTTGAGTGGTTCCAGCCCGGCCAGGCGGCAGGCCGGCGCCGCCGGCGTCGGCACACGCGGCGCCTTGCCGCGCACATGCTGGTCGATCGAGCCGATGTGGCCCGGCGTGGTGCCGCAGCAGCCGCCGACGATGTTGACCAGCCCCGCGTCGGCGAACTCGGCGATGATCGCGGCGGTATCTTCCGGCCGCTCGTCGTACTCGCCAAAGGCATTGGGCAGGCCGGCATTGGGATAGCAGGAAATGTAGCAGTCGGCCAGCTTCGCCAGCTCGGCGATGTACGGGCGCATCTCCTTGCCGCCGAGGGCGCAGTTGAAGCCGATGGCGAAGGGGCGCGCATGGCGCACCGAGTTCCAGAAGGCCTCGGTGACCTGGCCGGATAAAGTGCGGCCGGAAGCGTCGGTGATGGTGCCGCTGATGATCACCGGCAGGCGCACGCCTTTTTCCTCGAACACCTGCTCCACCGCGAAGATCGCCGCCTTGGCGTTGAGCGTGTCGAAAATCGTTTCGATCAGGAACACGTGGGCGCCGCCGTCGATCAGGCCGCGCGCGCAATCGCAGTACGCCGCCACCAAGCTGTCGTAGCTGACGTTGCGCTTGCCCGGATCGTTGACGTCGGGGCTGATGCTGGCGGTGCGGTTGGTCGGGCCCAGGGCGCCGGCGACGAAGCGCGGTCGCTCCGGCGTGCTTGCCGCGTCCACTTCCAGCCGCGCCAGTTTCGCCGCCTCGAAGTTCAGCTCGTAGGCCAGTTCCTCCATGTGGTAATCCGCCAGCGAGATGCTCTGCGAATTGAAGGTATTGGTCTCGATGAAGTCGGCGCCGGCCGCCAGGTACTTGCGGTGGATCTCGCGGATGATCTCCGGCTGGGTCAGCACCAGCAGATCGTTGTTGCCCTTGAGGTCGTGGGCCCAGTCCTTGAAGCGCTCGCCCCGGTATTCGGCCTCGCCCAGCCGGTAGCCCTGGATCATGGTGCCCATGGCGCCGTCGATGACCAGGATGCGCTGGCGGGCCAGCGCGTCCAGCTGCGCGGCGAGAGAGAGTTGCGGTGCTGCGGGCGGGGCGTCGAACATGGCGTTATTGTATCTCTTTATCCGGATAGGCGGATATTGCAATTACCGGGCGAGGTCAAGAGCTGCGGGCCGGTTCGGGTTCGCGACCGCTCATCGTCCCGCATCCGCGCGTACATCCGTCGGCAGGGGATATGCGGATTTGATCGGGTGTCTAGTAGACCCTCTGGTTCATCCGGGGGATTGGGGGGCGATCGGGCGGACGGCCTGGGGCAAGCGGGGGATAAACAATTTTGCTTACGCTCGACTGCAATTCATATCGTCTCGGGTATGATCGTGACTGCCGGTTCAGGGAGTCCGTTTTCATGCACTTAAGAAAACGGGTCCGGCCTATGAAATACAGGGACTTAGACCCCAATGGTGGGTAGATCGTAATGACTGCAACGGTACATCCGTTGTTTTCCGGCTCGGCGCAGGCCCGCGGCGAGCAGCCGGCTGCGCCCGTCCCTTCCAATCCCCTGGTGGCGGAGCTGCGCGAAGTCGCCCTGACCGTGCTCGACGAGCTGGTGCGGCGCATGTTCGACAGTGCCGACGACGTGCTGTTCGAAATGGGGGAAAAGTCCTCCACCGACGACGAGCGCCGCCGCTATTTCGACACCATGCGCGTGCTGCGCCTGGATCGCGGCAAGGTGGGCATCGCCTTTGCCGACGATCTGACCCGCGGCTTCGCCCCGGTCGTGGCGGCCCTCAACACCAGGCTCGAATTCGATATCGACAGCCTGTCGATCCAGCCGACCGAGGAACTGGAAGAGAAAATCGCCATTACCAACATGGCGGCGAAGGCGGAAGGCCTGTTCAAGAACCCGATCTGGGAGCTGGAGCGCCACCTCGATTATGCCGCCCGCGAACTCGGCGTGCCGGTGTCGCCGCTGGCGTTGGGGCCGGGGCGCATCTGCGACGCTTTCGGCAAGGCCACAGCCGTGCTGGACACGGAGTTCGCGGTCAAGCTGGTGATCTACAAGCTGTTCGACCGCGTCGTCATCAACGAGCTGGGCATGTTTACGAAGCGGCGCTGGCCGTGCTGGAACGTCACGGCGTCAGCCCCTCGCGCCGCAACGCGCCGCCGCCGCTGCCGCTGCCGCTGGGTGAAGAGCCGATGCCGGCTGCCGGATTCCCGCCGGGCTCCGGCCAGGGCTTTGGCACGGGCGCTGGTGGATATGCGCAGGGCGGGGGTCAGGCTTACGGGCAGGGCTATGCCCAGGCGCAGGAGCTGCTGCGCCGCTATGCCCTCGACCAGGCCAGCGTGCAGCGTTCCAGCAATCCGGTGGGCGCCGAGCTTGCCGGCCTGTTGCAGACCCTGATCGCCGGCGCGGCCTCGCCGGCGGTGCAAGCCTCGACCCAGCGCCTGTCCCTGGCCGGCCGCATGTTCGACGACCTGATGGCCGAGCCGATGCTGCCCGAGCCGATGCGCCCGGCGATCGAGAAGCTGCGCTATCCGGTGTACAAGACCGCGCTCAGCGATCCCAGCTTTTTCGCCAACCAGGCCCACCCGCTGCGCAAGCTGCTCAGCGATATGGTCGAGCTGGCGGTGTCCTCGCAGACCAGCGATGCGGCGCAGGCACAGCTGCGCGAAACCATGCGCACCGCTTCGGCCCTGCAGACCGGCCCGGCGCTGATGGCCGATGCGCTGAACAGCGCGCAGCCGGTTCCCGAAGGCGAGGTGGAAGGCTTCCTGACGCAGATGCGCGAGCAGACCCGCGCGCGGCGCGAGGCGCTGCTGGTGCGGGTGCGCCGCCAGGTGGCGCAGGAGCTGGAAGTGCAGACCCTCGGGCGCCAGGTGCCGGACCCGGTGATGTCCCTGCTGCGCGGCGGCGTCGGCCCGCTGATGGCGGTGCGCCTGCTCAAGAACGGCCGCGGCAGCGGCCCGTACCAGGAAGCGCAGTCGCTGATGGAAGGGGTGTTGAAGAGCCTCGAATTCATTCCGCCGGCGAGTCCCGAGGTACTGGAGACGCGCGAGCAGCTGCTGTCGAAAATCGTCACCGCGCTGGCCGATGTCGGCATGGGCGAGGACAAGGTCGAATCCCTGCTCAACGGCCTGCAGGAAGTCTACAAGCTGCTCGACAGCGCCGAAGCCGCACCGGGCGCGGCGGTGGCGGCGCAGACCGAGCGCCTGACCGAGCGCGAGGAACACCTGCTGATGTCGGACTTCGATCAGCAGGCCCGCGACCAGGCGCGCGAGGAGGAAGCGGCCCAAGCCGCGCCGGCGCCCGCGCCCGTCAGCGCCGCAGTGGCGCAGGCCAGGGCGGAAGGCGTGATGGACCTGCTGCGGCGTGTGCTGGCGCCGGAGAGTTGGTTCCGGGTTTACGACGCCGAGCACAACCAGACCCGCTGGCTCAAGCTGAACTCGTTCTACCCCGACCAGGACTCCGTCACCTTCACCGGCTTCGACGAGAGCCTCAAGCTGAGCATCCGCGCCCACCGCTTCGCCGAACACCTGGCCAGCGGCCAGTCGGAACCGATCAATCCTGACGATTCCGCGAGAGAGGCCCTGGAAATGCTGCGCCAGGGCGATAAAAAAGCGAAGTAATCCATTGGCTTGACAAAAACGTTGACATCGATCGATGTTTCGATTAGTTTATTGAACGATCGTTTATCGATTTGTTCGACGCCTAGAGAGGCTATTGAGATGACCACTGCGACATTTTCAGCTCCGGCCTGGACCGACAAGAAGCGCTACCTGTGGCTGCTGGGTATCGTGGTCATGGGCCTGCCGCTGTATGGCTACGGCTTGTACCTGTGGACCGGCCTGTCGCTGTTCTTCTGGACCACGCCGGTGATCGTCTACACCCTGATCCCCCTGCTCGACCGCGTCATCGGCGAGGACGAGTCCAATCCGCCGGACGGAACCATGGCGAGCCTGGCGCAGGAAAAGTACTACCGCTATGTGGTCTATGCGGCCATCCCGGTGCAATACCTCAGCTTCGTCTGGGGCACTTACATGGCGGTGCGCGGTAATCTGCAGTGGTACCAGTGGCTGGGCCTGCTCATCTCGGTGGGCATGACCTCGGGCCTGGCGATCAATGTCGGCCATGAGCTGGGGCACCAGACCTCGAAGCTGGAGCGCTGGCTGGCCAAGATCGCGCTGGCGCCGGTGATGTACGGGCACTTCTACGTCGAGCACAACCGCGGCCATCATGTGCGCGTCGCCACGCCGGAAGACCCCGCCACTTCACGCTTCGGCGAATCCTTCTACGAATTCCTGCCGCGCTGCGTCTACGGCTCGATCAAGTCGGCCTGGGAAATCGAGAAGCTGCGCCTGGCAAAGCAGGGCAAGAGCGTCTGGTCGATCGAAAACGACAACCTGCAGGCCTGGGCCATCACCGTGGCGCTGTTCGGCGCCATGACCGTCTGGCTCGGCTGGTGGGCGCTGCCGTTCATGATCGTGCAGGGCGCCTACGGCGGCGGCCTGCTGGAAGTGGTCAATTACCTGGAGCACTACGGCCTGCGCCGGCAACAGAAGGCGGACGGCAGCTACGAGCGCTGCCAGCCGCACCACTCCTGGAATTCCAACCATAGCGCCACCAATATTTTCCTCTACCACCTGCAGCGCCATTCGGACCATCACGCCAACCCGACGCGCTCGTTCCAGACCCTGCGCAATTTCGATGGCGTGCCGCGCCTGCCCAGCGGCTACGCCGGCATGATCATGGTTGCCTACATCCCCTGGCTGTGGTTCCGCCTGATGGACCCCAAAGTAGTGCAGTACTACGGCGGCGACATGAGCCGGGCCAATATCAAGCCTTCCATACGCGCCCGAATATTGGCGAAATACGGCTCCGCCACGGCATAATTGGCGCCCGTTTCGGCGGCGCATCCCGACCGGATGCGCCGCCGTTTCGTTGTGCAGGTGCCGGCGGATGCCGGACAAATTTCCATTCCCGCTTGAGGTTGCTGATGAAGAAGTGGCGCTGTCTGGTCTGTGATTTCGTGTACGACGAGGCCAAGGGTGTTCCGGAAGAAGGCATTGCCCCCGGTACGCGCTGGGAGGATGTGCCGGACAGCTGGACCTGTCCGGATTGCGGCGCCGCCAAAAGCGATTTCGTGATGGAAGAGATCGACTAGGACCAGCCTTGCGCGGATGCGGCCGCGCAGGCCCGCATCCGCCGTATGGGGCAGGAAGCGGTTCCGCCGGGAGACTAATCTCGGCGGCTTGATCCAGCAGGAGTAAAGCATGTCCGCAGGCCAGAAATTCCGCGATGCCGTCGCCGCCGAGAAGCCCCTCCAGGTGATCGGCGCGATCAATGCCTATACCGCCCGCATGGCGGAGGCCACCGGCTACAAGGCCCTGTACCTGTCCGGCGGCGGCGTCGCCGCCAACTCCCTGGGCATGCCGGATCTGGGCATCAGCACCCTGGAAGATGTGCTCACCGACGTGCGCCGCATCACCGACGTCACTACCCTGCCGCTGCTGGTGGATATCGATACCGGCTGGGGCGGCGCTTTCAATATCGCCCGCACCATCCGCTCCATGATCAAGGCCGGCGCCGGCGCCGTGCACATGGAAGACCAGGTGGGGCAGAAGCGCTGCGGCCACCGTCCCGGCAAGGAAGTGGTCAGCCAGGACGAGATGGTCGACCGCATCAAGGCCGCGGTAGACGCCCGTACGGACAGCAGCTTCGTCATCATGGCGCGCACCGATGCCCTGGCCATCGAGGGCATCGACGCCGCCATCGAGCGCGCCCAGGCCTATGTCGAAGCCGGCGCCGACATGATCTTCCCCGAGGCCATGACCGAGCTGCCGATGTACAGCAAGTTCAAGGCCGCCGTACAAGTTCCGATCCTCGCCAATATCACCGAGTTCGGCTTCACTCCGCTGTTCACCACCGACGAGCTGCGCTCGGTCGATGTGGACATCGTGCTGTACTGCTGCGGCGCCTACCGCGCCATGAATGCCGCCGCGCTCAAGGTCTACCAGGCCATCCGCGCCGAGGGTACGCAGAAGAACGTGGTGCCGATCATGCAGAGCCGCGTCGATCTGTATAAGTACCTCGGCTACAACGCTTACGAAGAGAAGCTCGACGCGCTCTTCGCCAAGGAAAAGACCCACAGCTAGACGGGCCGGGCGAGGGCGGCCGGAGCACCCCAAATGCGGGGCGCGCGGCGTTCGGCGGGGGCGTAGCCTGTAAGGGCCGTGAGCTCGCCGGGACGGCTGCGGGGTGATCCGTCCCATAGCCAAAAGTAATAGATCGCTTCAAAAACTTTCCCGTGTGCTTGTGCGAACCATGGGCTAGACTGGCGGGCGTTTTTTAGCCAAGCCCCGCGCGGCACGCACCGGGCGGCTGTAATACAGCGATAGGGGAACCAGAGATGGCGGTCAAAATCGCGGTGCTGAAAGAAACCCGGCCGAACGAGCGACGCGTGGCGATGGTGCCCGCGGTTGCCGACAAGCTGGCCAAGCTCGGCGTCGAAATCCACATGCAGTCCGGCGCCGGCAATGCCGTGAAGCTGCCGGACAGCGCCTTCAAGAACGTTACCTTCGCCGCCAACCCGCAGGGGCTGGTGAGCGACGCCGACATCGTGCTGGCGGTGCAGCCGCCCACGGCTGAAGTGGTCGGCGCGATGAAGGAAGGCTCGATCCTGCTGTCCTTCGTCTATGCCCACAAGGAAGCGGAGTTGACCAAGCAGCTGCGCGACCGCAAGGTCACATGCTTCGCCATGGAACTGGTGCCGCGCATCACCCGCGCCCAGGCCATGGACGCACTGTCCAGCCAGGCTGCCCTGGCCGGCTATTACGCCGCCCTGCTCGGCGCCACCAACCTGGCGCGCATCCTGCCGATGATGACCACCGCGGTCGGTTCGATCCGTCCGGCCAAGACCCTGGTGATGGGCCTCGGTGTCGCCGGCCTGCAGGCCCTTGCCACTGCCCGCCGTCTCGGCAGCATGGTGGAAGGCTACGACGTGCGCCCGGAAACCAAGGAACAGGCCGAATCGCTTGGCGCCAAGTTCGTCGAGACCGGCATCGATGCGCGCGGCCAGGGCGGTTATGCCCGCGAGCTGACGCAGGAAGAAAAGGACAAGGTCGCCTCGGTGGTGACCAAGCACATCCAGCAGGCCGACATCGTCATCACCACCGCCGCCATTCCCGGCCGCCCCTCGCCCAAGCTGATTTCCAAAGCGCAGGTGGACGGCATGAAGGCCGGCGCGGTGATCGTCGACCTCGCCGCCGAGGGCGGCGGCAATTGCGAATACACCCAGCCCGGCGAGACCATCCAGGTCGGCCAGGTGACCATCGTCGCCCCGCTCAACGTGCCGTCCCTGCTTGGCGAGCACGCCAGCGAGCTGTACGCCAAGAACCAGCTCAACTTGCTCGAGCTGATGATCAAGGACAAGGTACTCAAGCTCGACTGGGAAGACGAGGTCATCGCCAAGGCCTGCCTCACGCACGGCGGCGAGATCAAGAACGAAGCGGCGAAAAAGGCAGTTGAAGGCTAAACCTTTGTGCAGGCCCGTCCTGCGCAGCGGAAAGAATCTCGGGAGCTAGCGAATGGACGTTACCACCAGCATCACGGGCTTTGTCGCCCTCTACATCTTCATGCTTGCCGCCTTCACCGGCTACGAGATCATCGGCCGCGTGCCGGCGATCCTGCACACACCGCTGATGTCGGGCTCCAACTTCGTCCACGGCATCGTCGTGGTCGGGGCCATCTTCGCGCTGATGAACGCGACCACGGTGCTGGAGCAGGTGATCGGCTTCATCGGCGTGCTGTTCGGCGCGGCCAATGCTGCCGGCGGCTACGTGGTGACCGAGCGCATGCTGGAAATGTTCAAGCCCAGCGACAAGAAGAAGGCGTAAGGGGAAACCGCAATCATGAATCCGAATCTGATCATCGACGCGAGCTATTTCGCCGCGGCCTTCCTCTTCATCTACGGCCTCAAGCGCATGTCCTCGCCGGTCACGGCGCGCTCCGGCATCGTCGTCGCCGGCTGGGGCATGGCCGTCGCCACCCTGGCCAGCTTCCTCTATTACTTCGGCGCGACCAAGGCCGGCAATCCGCAGGCCACCGTCAACCTGATTCTCGCCGCCGTGGCCCTGGTCCTGGGCCTGGGTTGGGCCTGGCGCTCCGGCAAGAAGGTGGCGATGACCGCCATGCCGCAGATGGTCGCCATCTACAACGGCCTCGGCGGCGGCGCGGCCGCGCTGATCGCGGCGGTGGAGCTGCTCGGCGCCAAGGCCGACGGTTATGTCGAGCTGGTCGTCACCTTCGTCGGCGCCCTGATCGGCTCGATCTCCTTCTCCGGCTCGGTCATCGCCTGGGCCAAGCTCGACGGCCGCATCAACAAGACCTGGCGCGTCAAGGGCCAGCAGTTGATCAACGGCACCGTGATGCTGATCACCGTGGTTATCGGCGCCTACATCGTCGGCGTGGCGCACGGCAACGCACCGCCGCTGCTGGTGATCGCATTCTTCGTCGGCGCGCTCACCTTCGGCGTGCTGATGACCATGCCGATCGGCGGCGCCGACATGCCGGTGGTGATCTCGCTGTACAACGCCTTCACCGGCCTCGCCGTGGGCATGGAAGGCTTCGTGCTGCAGAACCCGGCGCTGATGATCGCCGGCATGGTGGTCGGGTCCGCCGGCACCCTGCTGACCCTGCTGATGGCCAAGGCCATGAACCGCTCGGTCAGCAACGTCATCTTCTCCAACTTCGGCGTCAGCGGCGACGAGCAGCAGGGCGAGATCAAGGGCAGCCAGAAGCCGGCCGATGCCGGCGACGCCGCCATCAACATGCGCTACGCCAGCAAGGTCATCATCGCCCCCGGCTACGGCCTGGCCGTGGCCCAGGCTCAGCACAAGCTGTATGAGTTCGTGAAGCTGCTGCAGGAGGCCGGCGTCGAGGTGAAGTTCGCCATCCACCCGGTGGCCGGCCGCATGCCCGGCCACATGAACGTGCTGCTGGCGGAAGCCGGCGTGCCGTATGACCTGATCTTCGACATGGAAGACATCAACGGCGAGTTCAAGGAAGCCGACGTCGCCGTGGTCATCGGCGCCAACGACACCGTCAATCCGGCCGCGCGCACCAACAAGTCCAGCCCGATCTACGGCATGCCGATCCTCAACGTCGACCAGGCCAAGCAGGTCTACGTGGTCAAGCGCGGCCAGGGCAAGGGCTACTCCGGCGTCGAGAACGAGTTGTTCTTCGCCGACAACACCAATCTCGTCTACGGCGACGCGCAGAAAGTCATGGTGTCGATGATCCAGGCCATCAAGTCGCTGGAAGGCGGGCACTAAGCGAAACCTCGGAAACGACCAAGGCCGCCTTCGGGCGGCCTTTTTTATTTGGCTGAATGACGGGAGAATGGGTCTTGTCGGCAACCTGGACGCATGGCCGGAAAGAGACACCGTGCATGATCTCTCTAGGCGGAATACGCTATGCCACTTCCGATAAGTGGCAGATCCCGTGAAGACCCTGCGCGCGTCAATAAGGCTTGTTCTGGCCGCCATCCCAGTGACGGGACTGGCCCTCGGCGTCCTGAGTCAATTCGTTCGGCCCGGGCAGGTGTGGGGCTACCTGCTGCTTGCGGTGTGTGGGGTTGCGCAATCGTTCCTGATTTTCCTGTGGTACCGGCTCGATGCGCAAAAGCGGGGTTTTCGTCGAAGCAAGGTGCTGAATACTGGCATTGCCGGCATAACTACTCTGGCGCTTCCCTATTACCTTTTTCGTTCGCGTGGCTTCCTGGGGGGCCTTGCGGCCATTGTTCTTGCTTTACTGCTCTTCCTTGGAACCTTGTTTATGATTATTGTGGGCGCCACCGGTAGCCATTTGGTGCTGCATTCGTGGAAGGTTGAACTCGGCCCAAGGGCGCAATAAGCGCAGCGCATTGCGCCCTCCCTGGCTGCGAGCTTATGCAAACGCCGCCCTGAGAAATCCCGCGAACAGCACCAAAAAGCCGCCGATCTCGCCGGTAATCAGCAGCCACAGATAGGCATGAATCACCGCGCCGGGCAGGGTGCCTGAACCAAGCCGATGCGGCTTGCGCAACTGGTTGTCGGTATCGCGCAGTACACCGTGCACGATGTAGATGAAGATGGCCGAGGCGAAGAACAGCAACGGCAGGCCCACCGCCCATACCGTCCCCGCCGGTGACAGCGGCGAGAACGGCACGAACTCGTGCAGCAGCACCGCGGCGAAGGAGTACATCAGAGCGGTGCGGTGGGCGATGTCGACGTAGACCGGCGTGCGCGCCTCGGGGTCGGTGGCCATGCAGCGGTACTTCCACACACCGGTCAGCATACCGGTGAGGAAGAACACGCCGGCGGCGAGCAGGCACAGGTTGGCGGCGGTGATGAGCGACTCCAGAAGCTGTTATTACGTCATACCGGCGAAAGCCGGTATCCAGAGCAATGACGTGCGCGCTCCTAATCGCTGGATACCGGCTTTCGCCGGTATGACGCTATTACTGTGACTTTGAATGGTAGGCGATGCAGCGAAGCCGATGCAGCTTCCCGGTTACGGCGCCCCTGCCGCTTCCACCCGGAAGCGCACCTCCCCGATCAGCTGTCCCGCATCGGTCACTACCTGCACCGTCCAGCGTCCCGCGGCATCGGCCGGAAAGCTCTGCTTGCAGCTCCAGGCGCGATAACCCTGTTTGCCGCCTCCGGTGATCTGCAGCGGGACGCGCG
>JAMFRN010000172.1 GCA_026224805.1 Nevskia soli | reverse complement strand
TCCGCATCATGCTGCGCTTCCTCGGCCTTCTTCTGCTTGGCCATCGCTGCGGCTTGCGCCTGTTGTTCCTGTTCCGCCTCCTTGCGTAACTGTGCTTCCGCGTCCTTCTTGCTTTGCTCCGCTGACGCCGCGGCGTCAGCCTGCCGCTTCGCGTCGTCCTGCTGTTTCTTCAGCAATTCGGCTTGCTCGGCGTCTTTTTGAGCCTGCTGCTGCTGTTTTAGTTCCTCGGCCTTGGCGGTGGCGTCCTTTTGCTGTTGTTCCGCGGCCTTTTGCTCGTCCGCCTGCTTCTGCTCGGCTTCGGCTTTCTCGTGCTTCGCCTTGGCCTCGTCGGCGACGACGTCCGTGTCCTTGACGATCTGCTGCGGCCCCTCGTTCTGCTCGTCCGGCTTGGGCGGTGTCGGGGTCGGCGGAGTCGGCGGCTTGAGCTGCTTCAGATCGGAGGGGTTGATCAGCACGCCCTGGATCACCGGGGTGGCTTCGATATGCGGCGTGCATTGCATGTCCGAAAACACCAGCAGCGCGAACAGGGCAGCATGCAGCAGCCCCGCCAGAATGAGGTTGCGGGGCTGCAGGGTCATCCGGGGTTGCGCTTGGATTTCTTGTCGGGTGCGGCGCCGTCGGTGACGAAGCCGATCTTGGGAGCGCCGGCGCTCTGCAGCAGGGACATGGCATGGGCCACGCTTTCATAGGACACCCGCCCGTCCGCGCGCACCAGGATCATGGTCTGCGGCTTCTGGGTGATCACGGCGGTGACGCGGCTGACCACGTCGTCGTCGGCCAGCGGCTTGCTGGTATCGGTGCCGATATCGAGAAAGAACTGGCCGCTCGAATTCACCGACAGGGTCACCGGCTGGTCGTCGCTGGAGATCGGATTGGCGCTGGTCTGGGGCAGCTGCACGTCGATGCCCTGCGTCAGTAGCGGCGCCGTGACCATGAAGATCACCAGTAGCACCAGCATCACGTCGATATACGGAACGACGTTGATCTCGGCGTTGAGGCGGCGCTTCTTGCGCACGCCGGAGGCGTTGACGGATGGCACTACGCCGCCCTCGAGCCGCTGGCGCCGCGCAGGCCGCGCTCGATGATGCCGGTCATCTCCTCGGCGAAAGTGCCGAAGCGGGTCTCGATGCGATCGACGCGCGAGGTGAAGAAGTTGTAAGCGATGACCGCCGGGATGGCGGCGAACAGGCCCACCGCGGTGGCGATCAGTGCCTCGGCGATGCCGGGCGCCACCGCGGCCAGGGTGGCCTGCTTGACGTTACCGATGGCGATGAAGGCGTTCATGATGCCCCACACCGTGCCGAACAGGCCGACGTAGGGGCTGGTGGAACCGATGGTGGCGAGCATCGACAGGCCGCCTTCGAGGCGCTCGATCTCGCGGGTCTGCGCCACGCGCATCTGGCGCTGCACCGAGGCCAGCGCATCGTCGGCATCGACCTGCGTACCCTGCTGGCGGGTGAACTCCTCGTAACCGGCGCAGAACACCTGGGCCAAACCCTCGTCGCTCTTGTCGCGGCCCCGGCGCAGGTTCTCGTACAGATCGCCCAGGGTGCCGCCGGACCAGAAGCGGTTCTCGAAACTGGCGGCGGCCTTTTCCGTTCGCGACAGCAGCGCGCGCTTGGAAATGATCACCGTCCACGACAGCACCGATGCGATGAGCAGCAGGGCCAGCACCACCTGCACCAGCGGGTGGGCATGCAGCATCAGCTGGAAAATCGAGATATTGCTGTTCATTCGGGGTACTGCCCTCTGTTATCCAGGTTATAGGCGGCTTGCTTCAGCCGCTGCAAAAATCTCGCCGGGCAAGGCACACGGCTTGAATGTCGTCATCGCCACGCAGGCCACCCGCACCCGCGCCTGCGTCAGCACCATCGAAGCATCGCCGGCCTGCCGCAGCGTCTGCACGAAATTCAGGCTGGCGCGCTTGCGGCCTTCCAGCGCCACGGTCGCCTCGAGCATGTCGTCCAGCCGCGCCGGCCTGCGGAAGTCGATCTCCATTCCCGCCACCGTGAAAACCACGCCCAGCTCACCCTTCAGCCGTTCCTGCGAAAACCCCAGGGCGCGCAGCCATTCGGTGCGCGCGCGTTCGAGAAAGCGCAGGTAACTGGCGTGATACACCACGCCGCTCAGGTCCGTGTCCTCGTAATACACGCGGATGGGCCAGGCAAACACTGGGATATTCAAGCTCTTAAAGGCGAATTTGAGCGCAATTGTACCGGATGAAGCGATGCAGCAAAGACCCCGGAAGCGCGCCGAGGTTCAGTTTCCGGCCCTTTTTTGCCCTTATTCCGTCTATAACTTCGTCATACCGGCGCAAGCCGGTATCCAGAGCAACCACGTGCGCGCTCCGAATCCCTGAATACCGGCTTGCGCCGGTATGACGGATCTGCCTGGTTTCGCCGACGGAGCGGAATTATTCGACGAACAGGTCCGGTTCGCTGCGGCGGGGCGGCGGCAGGCCGTAGTGCTGGTAGGCCAGCTTGCCGGCCATGCGCCCGCGGGGGGTGCGCAGCAGGTAACCCTGCTGGATCAGGAACGGCTCGATCACGTCCTCGATGGTGTCGCGCGCCTCGCCGATGGCGGCAGCGAGGTTGTCCAGGCCGGCCGGACCGCCGTCGAAGCGCTCGATCAGGGTCATCAACAGCTTGCGGTCCATCAGGTCGAAGCCGTTGGTATCCACGTCCAGCATCTTCATCGCCGCGGCGGCGATGTCCTCGTTGACGATGCCCGTTCCCTTCACTTCGGCGAAATCCCGCACCCGCCGCAGCAGGCGGTTGGCGATGCGCGGCGTGCCGCGCGAGCGCCGGGCAATCTCATTGGCCCCGGCCTCGTCGATCGGCACTTTCAGGATCGAGGCCGAGCGCCGCACGATCGAAGCCAGATCGGGGATGGAGTAGAACTCCAGCCGCTGCACGATGCCGAAACGGTCGCGCAGCGGGCCGGTCAGCGCCCCGGCGCGGGTGGTGGCGCCGACCAGGGTGAACGGCGGCAGATCGAGGCGAATGGAGCGCGCCGCCGGCCCCTCGCCGATCATGATGTCGAGCTGGTAGTCCTCCATCGCCGGGTACAGCACTTCCTCCACCACCGGGGACAGGCGGTGGATCTCGTCGACGAACAGGATATCGCGCGGCTCCAGGTTGGTGAGCAGGGCGGCCAGGTCCCCCGCCCGTTCCAGCACCGGGCCGGAGGTCTGGCGCATGTTCACGCCCATCTCGGCGGCGAGGATGTGCGCCAACGTGGTCTTGCCCAGGCCCGGCGGCCCGAAGATCAGCACATGGTCCAGCGCCTCGCCACGTTTGCGGGCGGCGTCGACGAAAATCCCCATCTGCTCGCGCACCGCCGGCTGGCCGACATACTCGGTCAGCTTGCGCGGGCGCAGGGCGCGCTCGAAGCGCTCCTCTTCGCCGGCGGCGGAAGCTGAAATCAGGCGGTCTCCGGAAGAGGTGGACATCTAGCGCAGCGCCCGCTTCAGCGCGTCCTGGATGATGGCTTCGGTGGTCATGCCCTCTTTGTACACCGCTTCGGTCAGGCGCTGCACCTCGGCCGGCTTGTAGCCTAGCGTAGCCAGGGCGGCGCGGGCCTCGGACAGGGCACCCACCGGCACCGGCGGTAACCCGATCACGGTGCCCTCGGCGCTGACCACGCCAGCGCGGTCGCGCATCTCCAGCACCAGGCGCTCCGCGGTCTTCTTGCCGATGCCGGGTAGCTTGACCAGGCGGCCGGTTTCGCCGCTGCGTACCGTGCCCCAGAACTCCTCGACGCTGACCCCGGACAGCACCGCCAGCGCCACCTTGGGTCCGACTCCCGACACGCGGATCAGCTCGCGGAACAGGGTCTTCTCCGCCATCGAGCCGAAGCCGAACAGCAGCTGCGCGTCCTCGCGCACCACCAGATGAGTGTGCAGGGTCAGCGGCTCGCCGGCCGCCGGCAGGCGGAAGAAGGTGGACATCGGCGCTTCCACTTCATAGCCCACGCCATGCACGTCGAGCAGCAGGTGCGGCGGCTGCTTGCTCAGCAGGATGCCGGAGAGGCGGCCGATCACGGCTTGCTCCCGCGCGACAGGGCGGCAACCTGGGCCAGGGTCCAGCGGCCGCCGGCCAGCTTCTTGCCAAGGCGCACCGCGGGCGCGGCGCGCAGGTGGGCGTGGCTCAGCGCCACCGCCAGGGCGTCGGCGGCATCGGCCGGCGGCGCCTCGCGCAATTTGAGCAAGGCTTTGACCATGTGCTGTACCTGTGATTTCTCCGCCCGCCCCTGCCCGACGATGGCCGACTTGACCTGCGCCGGAGCATATTCCGCCACGCTCAGGCCTGCGTGGGCCAGGGCGCAGATGGCGGCGCCGCGCGCCTGCCCCAGCACGATGGCGCTGTTGACGTTGCGATTGACGAAGACCGATTCGATCGCTGCTTCGCGCGGGGCGTATTCACGGATCACTTCGGCCAGCTCCCTGAAGATCTGCAGCAGGCGTTCCGGCATGGGCGCATCACCGCAGCGGATATGGCCATGGGCCAGCCAGACATTGCGCGGACCATCGGACTCGATCACGCCGTAGCCGGTGATGCGAGATCCGGGGTCGATACCAAGGATGCGGATGGCGGGCATTCGCGTCACTGCTCCCCGGTTGCTTCGGGAACGGAATGACGGGAAGTGGCCTGGCTCACGAACCGGCCGGCAGATCCGCGTTGTGGTAAACCTCCTGCACATCGTCCAGCTCTTCCAGCCAGTCGAGCAGGCCCTTGAGCGTCTCCGCCGCCTCGCCGCTGACGGCGACGCGGTTGGACGGGCGCATCACCACCTCGGCCTCGATCGGCTTGAAGCCGGCGGCTTCGAGCTTGGCCTTGACCGTCTCGAAACTGGCCGGCGTGCTCAGCACGTCGACGAAGCCTTCGTCGCTCTGCACATCGTCGGCGCCGGCATCCAGCGCCACTTCGAGGATCTTCTCCTCCAGCGCCGGCTGCTCGCGAATGTCGAAGATGATCTCGCCGGTTTCGGTGAACTGGAACGCCACCGACCCGCTGCTGCCGAGGTTGCCGCCCTGCTTGCTGAAGGCGTGGCGCACTTCAGCCACGGTGCGGGTGGTGTTGTCGGTCATGCAGTCGACCAGGATCGCCACGCCGCCGGGGCCATAGCCCTCGTAGCGCACTTCCTCCACCGCCTGCCCGCCGCCCTCGCCGGTGCCGCGCTTGATGGCGCGCTCCACCGTGTCGCGGGTCATGTTGTTATGCAGCGCCTTGTCGATGGCGGTGCGCAACCGCGGATTGCCGGCCGGGTCGCCGCCGCCGGCGCGCGCCGCCATGGTGATCTCGCGGATGAACTTGGTGAACGACTTCGCCTTCTTGGCGTCTTCCGCGTTTTTGCGGTTCTCTATGCTCGGACCACGGCCCATGTTTTAAACCCGTATCTAATAAGTTACGCGACTACTTTACTGTCATCCTGAGCGCAGCGAAGGATCTGGCCGGATTCCTCGCTGCGCTCGGAAT
>JAMFRN010000028.1 GCA_026224805.1 Nevskia soli | reverse complement strand
CCGGCTGGTCCAGCGCCAGCTTGCTCTGCTCGGCCAGCGCCAGCAGCGCGGCGGTGACGATGGGCTTGGTCAGCGAGGAATAGCGGAACAGGGTATCGATCTGCATTGCCTGCTTCGACTCGCGGTCGGCATAGCCGGCGGCGCGCTGGTACAGCGGACGGCCGTGCTGCGACACCAGCACCACGGCACCGACGATGCGCTCGTCGGCCAGTGCGCGGTCGATGGCCTGGTCGAGTGCGTCGCTGCGCGGGTCCCGGCGGCTTGAGGAGGCTTGGGAGTTCATGCGGGCTCCAGGGTGACGGCGTAGGGGGTGATGGCGGGTATCTGCTGCGTAGCGGGAGAGTTGCCGCCGCGCAGGTGTGCGGAGAAGCCTTCGGCGCCGGGTGCGACAGTATCCTTCAGTACCTGCCGCTCGTCGTAGTCGCCGCCGTTCTGCATGCGGTAAGGCAGGGTCTCGTCGGTGAACAGCCGGCGCAGGCGTTCGCGATAGGCCTGCGCCAGCTGGTCGTAGGCCGCGGCATCGATGCCGCGGCTTTCATAGACCAGGAAGGGCGGCAGCACCTCCATGCCCGGGTAGTACAGCGTGCCGTGCTGGATGGGGAATAGCAGCTCGTCGATCGGCCCGTTGACGCCGCGAGGACCATACTGCGGCTCGCGTCCGCCCATGGTGATGCTGAGCAGGGCGCGCCGGCCCTTCAGGGTGCCCTCGCCATAGCGGTCACCCCAGCGGCCGCCGCCGTGCTGGCCCACGCCATAGCCGAAGCCGTAGGCATATACGCGCTCGAACCAGCCCTTGAGGATCGCCGGCACGCTGAACCACCACAGCGGGAACTGGAAGATCACGGCATCGGCCCACAGCAGCTTGGCCTGCTCGGCGGCGATGTCCGGTGCCTGCGTGCCGCTGTGCAGGGCGTGGCGGGATTCGCCGCTGTAGTTCAGGCGCTCGGGATGCTGGAGTGCGGTGAAGTCAGCCTCGTCCGCCACCGCCTTCCAGTGCATGGCGTAGAGATCGGACACCTGGACTTCGTGAACTTCCTGACGAAGCGTTTCCACCGCCAGATTCTTCAGCGAACCGTTGAGCGACTGCGGCTCGGGGTGGGCGTAGACCATCAGGACTTTCATCGGCCGCTCCATAGGTGTGTGATGGAGTGCAGAATAGGCCTGACGAGTCGAATGATAAATAGCCGAAAATGTATAAAATTGATAAGATGAAATTATGAATGTGGAGACTCCCTTCCTCGATGTGCCGGTCTTCCTCCGGGTGGTGGAGCTGAAGAGCTTCACCCGCGCGGCCGATGCCATGGGCACTTCGCAGTCGGCAGTGAGCCAGGCGGTGTCGCGGCTGGAAAAGCGCCTTGGCGTGCTGCTGTTGCGGCGGACCACGCGCAGCCTCAGCCTCACCGCCGAGGGCGAGCGCTTCTTTGCCCGCAGCCGCGACCTGCTGCTGGAGTTGCAGGATGCCGAGGCCGAGCTGACCATGCAGCAGGCGACGCCGCGCGGGCGCGTGCGAATAACCGCGCCGGGCGCCTATGGGCGCATCGTGCTGGCATCGGTGATCGGCCGCTTCATACTGCGCTATCCGCAGATCGAGATCGAGATGCAGCTCGGCGACCGCGTGGTCGATCTGGTGGAGGAAGGGTTCGACCTGGCGGTGCGGCTGGTCGGGGAGTTGGCCGACTCCAGCCTGGTGGCGCGGCAGATCGGCGCGTTGCCGCTCGGCTACTTCGCCAGCCGTGCCTGGCTGCGCCGCTACGGCGTGCCGCAGACGCCGGACGATCTGCGCCCCGAGCACACCCTGGTCTTCACCCGCCCCAGCGGCGAGGTTTATCCCCTAAAATTCCGTAGCCCGGATGGACGGCCGATGCAGCGCACCATTCGCTCGCCGCACCGCTTTGGCGATGCCGAGGTGAGACGCGAGCTGGCGGTGCAGGGCGTCGGCGTGGCCCTTCTGCATGCCTTCGTGGCGGAGCAGGCTGTGCGCGAGAAGCGATTGGTGCCGGTGTTGCAGAACTGGTGGCCGGCGCCGACACCGGTGTGGTGCCTACGCCCTCCCGGGCGGCTGGTGCCGCAACGTACGCGGCTGCTCATGGCCGAGCTTGAAAGCGCTTGCGGCGGGCAGGGATAGCGGCGCACAGGTTCCCCGCCATCGAAAGACGCCGGGCGGGTCCTGCACACGAATTGCACAAGCCATCCGTAAGCTGGAGCGCTTGTCGGCGATACGGGTGTGCTTGCTCCTCTTCCGACTGCCGCAGCGGCGCCGTGCGAACGGCGCCATCTACCACTATTGCAGCGATATGGCTCCATGCCCACCAACACCACTGAGAAAAGATTTGCCGGCCTGGATCATCTGCGCGCCCTGGCGATCCTGCTGGTATTCATCTACCACTTCGGCCTGTTCGGGCATCCGGCCTGGGTCGAAACGGTGGGCGGCTTCGGCTGGACCGGGGTCGATCTGTTCTTCGTCCTCAGCGGATACCTGATCGGCGGGCAGCTGCTGGGCCGCGTGGCGCAGGGGCGGCCCCTGGCGCTGGGCGAGTTCTACTTCAAGCGCCTGCTCAGGATCGTGCCGGCCTATCTGGCGGTGCTGGCGGTGTATTTCGCCATCCCCGCCTTCAAGGAGCGCAGCGAGTTGCCGCCGCTGTGGAGGTTTCTCACTTTCACCCAGAATTTCGGCCTCGATGCGCATACCAGCGGCGCGTTCTCCCATGCCTGGTCGCTGTGCGTCGAGGAACAGTTCTACCTGCTGCTGCCCCTGATCCTGCTGGTGATGCTGGCGCTGCGGGCCGGCAGATGGATGCTGTGGCTGCTGCCGCTCCTGTTCGGTCTCGGCCTGTTCCTGCGCATTTACAGCTGGGACCTGTTCATCGCGCCGATGCTCAGCCGCGGCATCGAAACGGGACTGGGCGTTACCTATTACAAATGGATCTACTACCCCAGCTACACCCGCATGGACGGCTTGTTGGCGGGCGTCGGCCTGGCGGCGCTGTACCACTTCCAGCCCGGCCTGTGGTCACGCCTCACCCGGCATGGCAATGCCTTGCTGCTGCTGGCCCTGGCGCTGCTCGGCGGCGCGTATTTCCTGTGCGCCGACCTCATCACCTTCAGCGCCACCGCCTTCGGCTATCCCCTGGTCGATGCCGGCTATGCCGTACTGGTGCTGGCGGCGCTGAGCCCTGGTTGCCTGCTGTACCGCTTCGATTCAAGGCTCACCGCATGGATCGCCGCCATCTCCTATTCGCTGTACCTGGTGCACAAGCCCCTGATTCACCTGACCCAGGTCGTGCTGGGCGGATACGGCTTCAACGCCGATGGAAATGCCGTGTTCCTGGCTGCTTCGGTGGTCGCTGTCCTGGGTGGCTGGGCCTTGCACCTGGGCGTGGAAAGGCCAGCCCTGCGGCTGCGCGACCGGCTGCTCAAGCGGACTGCTCGGGGCAGGGTGCGGCAGGATGCCCACGGCGACCAGCGTCCCGCCTCGCTGGACCTGGAGCGACGGGCTCGCTGAGGCGGTCCGGCCTGCCTGCTCCATTCGTGCAGTATTCCTGTCAATTCTGTCGGAAACTATTAATCGGCCTTAAATTCGCGGTACCGAACAATACCAGGGGTTGCCGAATGGACTGCTGTGTTAGACCGCAAGTGCACCACGGCCGTGTTCGGTCTAATCAGCGTTAGGCATCATAGTGATCTACCTATTCGAATTGCTCATTGCGGTTGTTTCGCTAGCCATCGGAGTGAAATGCTTCAGGTCATTACAAGCCATGCGCTCCGCCGGTTCCGCCTATCCGGTTCTTGATTGGAGAGAGTTGTATCAGCCGCGCCAGAGCGTGCTGCGCTCGGAAAACCCGACAATATTCTTTTGGTATCTTTTCATGTGCGGCTGATTCGCCGCGATTTCACTTTCCAAGTTCATCATCGTAACTGCGCTTGGGATATTTAACATTGCGGCGAGTCTATTCAAATGAGCGTCCCGCCCAACCCGGTGTTCGAGCGGATGGCTAGTAAATGAGCCATATGGCTTGCAAGCCCGTACCTTAGCCTCTGCTCAACTTTGCGTTAGCAGCCAACCTCGCGCTGCTGTGGATGAGCCACCTGCGTCGGCTCATCGCTGAGCACCGCGTTGACCGCTTATCTGGCGGATATCCGGTAGCGAATTTAAGGGGCAGAATGTCGCAAATTGGCACCCTGCGGCCGGTGGAGCATTTTGAGTTGCCGCCGGGGGGGGGGCAGAAGCGGCTTTGTGACGGGCGGGGTGGTTGCGCCGCATGTATTGAGGCAAACTTTTCGGCGGAGTTGCGACGAGCCCATGAAGAGCGAGGATCAGCCATGACCGGACCGCGCCAGGAACACTTCCGCATGTTTGCCCTGTACAACCGCTGGGCCAACCAGCAGCTGTACCGGGCGGCCGCCCCGTTGAGTGCCGAGGCGCTGGCCGAGGATCGCGGCGCTTATTTCAAGTCGCTGCTGGGCACGCTCAATCACCTGCTGGTGGGGGACCGCTTATGGATGGGGCGTCTGGAAGGGGTGAGCCCGCGAGTCCTGAAACTGGACGAGATCCTGTACGCGAACCTTCCGGACTTGCTCGAAGCCCGTCGCAAGGAAGACCAGCGCATCATCGCTCACGTCTTTGCCCTGGAAGAGGAGCAACTGGCCGCCAACGTCGACTACCAGACTTCCAGCGGCGCGCCGCAAACGCAGCCAGTGCATCAGGTGCTGTCCCATCTGTTCAACCACCAGACTCATCATCGCGGGCAGGCGCATGACCTGCTCTGCCAGCTGGCGGGTGCGGCGAAGACACCCACGCTCGACCTGCTGGTCTATCAGCGCTTTGTGGCGAAGGGCGACGTCCCCTAGAACAGGCCCTAGGGCTGAATCAGCCTATTCAACCCGATTCATCTGGCTATTGGCACTTTGCTTGCTTGATTGAATCGCCTGCCGGGGACTGCCTTGCAAATGCAGGGCGGTGGTGGGCGTAATAGAAAGGCTCAAGGGTCTCCGGACAAAGTCCGGAGGAGCGCGTGCCACGCAATGGCCAGCGTGGCGCCGCAGCGAATGTTGTCGTTCCATAAATAAGGGGAAGCAAACCGATGTCAGGGAAAATCCTGCCGCACCGGCTTGTCCAGTGCTTGCGCAGTCCGCTGTTCGCGGGCTGGGCCCTGGTCTCGGTCCTAGTCTTGATGCTCACCGCGCCGCTCGCGGCGCATGCCGCCTGGGACGCCACCCTGTCCAGGGCGGTTCCGCTCGACGCTTCCGCCGGCATGGCGCCGGTGCCGGCCGATCAGCTGATGAATGTCCATCTCAGCCTGAAGATCCAGAACAGCGCCGCGCTCGACGCGCTGCTGAAGAATCTCTACACCCCAGGCAATCCGCAGTACGGCCGCTACCTGACGCCGGCGCAATTCGCCGCCGCATACTCGCCGAGCACGGCACAGGCGCAGAAGGTGGTCGACTACCTGCGCAGCGCCGGCTTCAGCAATGTCACGCTGGCCGCCAACCGCCTGCTGGTCGACGCCACCGGCACCGCCGCGGTGGTGCAGAGGGCTTTCAACACGCAGCTGGTGCTGCTACCCAATAACGGCCGCATCGTGCGCGCCAACGTCACCGACATGCAGGTGCCGGACACGCTCGGCGGCGTGGTTCTGGCGGTGCTCGGCCCGAACAATATGGAGCAGTTCAAGACCAGCCTGGAACAGCAGCGTGAGAGCGCCGTGCATCCTCCGCTCACCGCGCAGGCTTCCCGTGCCCTGGCTGTGGCAAGCCATGCGAAAACCACGGCCGCCGCCGCCACCGGCCAGATCATCACCTCCTTCCCGCCGACCGTCTGGGACATCGCCTACGATGCCGGCGCTTCGCCGGACGGCACCCAGTCGACCATCGCCATCTCCACCTATGGCAGCGAAGACGTGGCCGTGGTCGAAGACCTGCGCCAGATGGAACGGCAGTACGGCTTGCCCTACGTGCCGGTGGAAGTGCGCGAAACCGCGCCGTTCAGCACGCCGACGCCGACCAGCAGCGGCGACGACGAGTGGGACCTGGACACCCAGTCCTCCACCGCCATCGCCCACAACGTCAAGAAGCTGATCATCTACGCCACCGAGGACACCTCGGACCTGGTCGATCAGTACAACGAGTTTGCCACCCGCGCCGACGCCATCGCCGGCAACATGTCCTACGGCACCTGCGAGCTGGTGGCGACCACCGGCCTGCTGCTGCCGGGCCCGGCCTCCTCCGACCAGGCCTTCAAGCAGGCCGCGGCCGAGGGCCTGAGCTGGCATGCCTCCACCGGCGACGACGGCGGTGTCTGCTCACCGATCAACCTGCTCGGTGCGCCGCTCGCCGGCATTCCGCTGCTGGCCAATTATCCCGATTCTTCGCCCTACGTCGTCGCCGTTGGCGGCACCTCGCTGATTACCGACGCCAGCTACGACTACAGCTCGGAAACCGCCTGGCTCTCCGGCGGCGGCGGCATCAGCGTGCTGGAAGCTGCGCCGGCCTGGCAGAAGGGCATCGTGCCGTCCGCCGCGCTGACCTCCATTCCCGGCCTCGGCCTCGTCGGCACGCTGCTCGGCGGTACCGGCGTCGGCCGCGGCGTGCCGGACATCGCCATGAACGCCGGCATCTACGTGCCGGAAATTGCCATCGCCTCCGGCGCCGACGTCATCGTCGGCGGCGAGCATGAGACGGTGGTCGGCACCAGCCTGGCCTCGCCGCTGGCCGTCGGCGCCTGGGCACGCATGCAGAGCGCGCATTGCGAGGCGCTGGGCTTTGCCGCGCCCGCCTACTACGCACTGGATACCACGGGCGGCCTGTTCTCCACCGCCAAGGGCTTTCACGACATCACCGTCGGCACCAATGGCGACTACGTCGCCACAACCGGCTGGGACTACACCACCGGTTTCGGCAGCATCGACCTGGCCGCGGTCAACGCCGCCCTGCCGGCGCCGCAGTCGGGCTGCAACGCGGTGCCGGCGGCGCCGCTGGCCCGGCTCAAGGCGAGCGGCAGCGCCGGCGCGGCGCCGCTGAACATCAGCTTCGAAGCCAGCGCTTCGAGCGATCCGGGCGGCAACGCGCTGGAGTACTACACCCTCGACTTCGGCGACGATACCCTGCCGCTGCAGCAGGCCACGCCGGTGTTCGCCGCGCATGCCTATGCCGCTCCGGGCGTGTATACGGCGAGCCTGACGGTGCGCAACGCGCTAGGCGCGGTCAGCGCCCCGGCGACCCAGGTAGTGACGGTGACCGGCCTGCCGCTGGCTTGCGCCGTGCCGGGCAAGACCTTGCTCACCGTGCCGGCCGGCAGCGCCACCCTGCCGCTGCCGATCCCGATCGTCGGCGACCTGTTGCCGCCGATTCCCGATCCGCTGCCGGGGCAGGACCTGCTGTCCGCCAGCGTCGCCGAACCGGCCGACATGCCGGGCAAGCTGGTCTTCACCATCAAGGTCAGCTCGCTCTCCAGCGTGCCGCCGCTGACCCGCTGGGCGGTGAGCTTCACCATTCCCGGCGACACCACGCCGCGCTACGTGTCCATGAGCACCGACTCCGGCACGCCGACGTTCTTCTACGGCGAGCGCGGCACCGTCAACGGGCTCGATATCAGCGTCCTGGGCCTGCTCACCCTCTTCGATGATCTGGGCCCGCTGGATGCGGCCAGCAACTACACCGCCGACGGCACCATCACGCTGGTGCTGGACAAGTCCGTATTCAACCTGACTACCGGCGAAACCCTACAGGCCATCGTGGCGCTGACCGGTATCCGCATCGACCTGCCGCCCAGCCTCACCGGCGCCAGCACCGAGATCGCGGTGGGCGAGACGGTGGATTCCGGCAGCACCCGCTTCGGCTACAGCCTGATCGGCAACGCTGCCTGCGGCACCGCGGGCAGCTCCAGCTCAGGCGGAAGCAGCAGTTCTTCCTCTGGCAGCGGCAGTTCCTCGGGGAGCGGCTCGTCCAGCGGTTCATCTGGCAGTTCATCCAGCAGCTCATCGGGCGGCGGCTCATCCTCGGGGGGAGGCAGCAGCTCGTCCGGTAGTTCGTCTGGCAGCTCTTCGGGTAGCTCCTCGTCGGGCAGCGGTTCCTCCAGCAGCGGCTCGTCCAGCGGAAGTTCGTCCTCCTCCTCTTCTTCTTCTTCGAGCGGGGGCAGCTCGGGTGTCACTTCATCCAGCGGCGGCTCTTCCAGTTCCAGTAGCAGTTCGTCGAGCAGCAGCTCGTCGGGTGGAGCGCCCTCCGGCGGCAGCTCCTCGAGCGGGTCCTCATCTGGCAGTAGCTCTTCCGGCGGCTCCGGTTCGGGCGGCGGTGGCGCGTTCGGCCTGTTCTCGCTGTTGCCGCTGAGTGTGGCGGCCTTGCGCCGACGCCGGAGGCGCAGCGCCTAGGACCTGTCTCTTGGGAGTTCCTCTCAGAATGATCTTGAAAGCCGGTGCGCTACACCGCAGCAGGTGGTCCAAACCAGGTGCTTAGCGCATCGGCGAGGCTCAGTTGGCTTGGGCCTCCCACCCAGGCCACATATCCGTCGGGCCGAATCAGTACGGCGGTGGGAGCGGGGACTGCGCCGAGTGCCGGAAGCTCCCACTTGCCAGGGTATTTCGCGTCGATCAGCCGAACGCGATCTGCCCATGAAGCGATGTCGAAGCCGCCGGGCACACCGAGGTTGAGGAGCAGCGGACGGGCATCGCGCAGCAGGCTGAAGACTCGCAGCGGGCCATCACTGGTGACGAGATCGAGATCGGGCATGCGGCGTCCGAGCAGCGGGTGTCCCTCGCCGAGCTCGTAGTGGATGTCCAGGCCGGACAGCATCGCGGCGAATCGTTTGCGAGGCTCGTCCATGCCGAGGAGCCCGGACATTGCGTCGCGCAGCGCTTTGGTGCGTTCGTCCGGGCGGCGCAGCGCGACCGAGGCCATCGTGTGGTGCAGCACGCGGGCGGCGACCGGATGGCGCTCGGCGTGGTAGGACTCCAGCAGGCTTTCCGGCGATGTCCGCCTGACCACCTGCGCCAGTTTCCAGCCCAGATTCACCGCATCCTGCACGCCGGTCTGAAGGCCCTGTCCGCCGTCCGGGGCATGCACATGTGCGGCGTCGCCGGCTAGCAGCACCCGTCTGTCGCGGTAGGCCGCGGCCTGCCGGGTCATATCGGTGAACCTGGAGATCCAGGTGGGACTGTGGATGCCGTAGTCGGTCCCGCATGCGGCGATGAGCGCTTCGCTGAGATCGCGCAGGGTGGGTTCGGTGGTATGTCCGACCTGCGCTTCGGTCACCATGACCCGTGTCGGGCCCCCATCCAGGTAGACCACCTTGCCGTCGCGGATCTCGTAGTTCACCTTGCCGAAGGAATGGATGCCAAGGGCAGTGCGGTGGATGCCCAGCTCCGGCTCCCCGGTCATCTCGACCTCGGCGATCAGGCTGCTCGTCGTCGGATCCCAGCCGGGGAACTCGATGCCGGCCGCCTTGCGGATCAGGCTGCGTCCTCCGTCGCAGCCGACAAGGTATTCCGCCCGCAGCGATTGGCCGTCAGACAGCGCGACGTCGACGCCGCTGTCGTCCTGCGCGAAACCGGTCACCTCACGTTCGCGATAGATGGGTACCGCCAGCTCGCCGACCCAGCCGGCCAGGATGCGCTCGATGTGGTTCTGCCACAGACCGAGCGTGTAGTTGTGCCGGGTGGGAAAGTCGCTGATGTGCAATGAGACTCCGGCGAACCCCGCGCTCTGCGCCACCTGTCCTTCCGACAGGAACCGATCGGCGATTCCACGCTGATCGAGCACCTCGATCGTGCGCGAGTGCAGACCGCCGGCGCGCGAGCCCGCGAGGTTCTGGCTGGGGCGCTGCTCGACAATCGCGACGTCGATTTTTGCCAAGGCGAGCTCGCCTGCCAGCATCAAGCCTGTCGGACCTCCTCCGGCGATCACCACAGCATGCCGGGTCATTGCCGGATCCCGTTGGGCATCACCCTCGCGAGCGGCGCCTCACATTCCGCGACCGCCGCTGCGACGGCGTCGAACCGGGCAAGTGTCGCCATCGGTTCGACGTCCTCGTGCGTACCATGCGTCGATAACAAGATGTCCATTGCGCCTGCTCCATTGCGGTATAGGCCGGCGATCCTGCATCACGCCCCGGGTCTTCCTGCAAGTCCCCCAGCACGGTATATTCTGAAGTGGGAGGAGTGCTTGCTCTTCACCGCGCTTCAGCGGCCGCGAGGCTTGGGCAGCTTCGCCAGTTCAACTTCGACGTGGCTTGCGGCCATATCGGCCAGCCCCTGAACTGCCCCGGACAACATGCATACATTGCTACATTCAGTTGGTCACGCGATCTAGCTGTCCGGATTTATAATCATCGAAGCTAATCTATGATAATTCCAACCAAGCTTGATATGGTGCGAAGGCATATTGCCAACGGTGAGCTATCGGAAGCTTCTGCGCTATGCCCAGTCGAGTCCGACTTGGAGACACTTAGATGTCAATGGTCGATTGGACGCGCTTACTATAAAAAGGAAGATTTTAGTCGCGCAATTGATCATTTCATGAAAATTGTAGAATTCAAAAATGATCCGGATACCCTTTTTTGGATTGGTTGTTCACACTACGAAAAAAAGGAATACATCGAAGCCAGGTTTTTTTTTGAGAAAGCTGCGGCACATGGATTTGTTAGGGCATGGCATTGGGTGGCGGCGTTTTATCATTTCGGATTAGGTGTTCCGATTGACCTAAACAAAGCGCTTACTCTTTATGCGAAGAGTCGTGAACATGGATTTTTGGCAGGTGAAAGAGGTATTTATTCGATAGCGTCAAAAAACAGCAATATAGCAAAGGTTTTGTTCACATTTCTAAAAAAGACTGTGCTGTCCGTGAGGGCAGGGAATATTGCTTTTTTCGACATTAACGATCAGAGGTTGGTTGACTTGTCTGATGGAATCGAACAGATGAAAAGGGACCAAAGGTCACCGATGCAAATCGATTAAAGGGGCCACGCTGAACTGCCCCGGCTTTTGTAGACATTCCCGGCCTATGATTATGATTGCCCCGGACGCTTTGCAGGGCAGAGGGATTTAGCTCCGCTTCAGCGGCCGCGAGGCTCCGGCAGTTTCGCTAGCTCGACTTCGACGTAGCTCGCGGCCATGTCGGCCAATCCCTGCACCAGGTCCTCGAAGCGGATGCTCGGGCTGGGCTCGGCGAGGTAGCGCACCACGGTGAAGATGCCGCCGTTGATGATGATGTAGCTCATCGTCGCCATATTGCGCAGCTGCATCAACTCCGGGTGGTGCATCACGTATTGCAGGGCCAGCTCGGTCAGCAGTTTCTGGATCGGCGCCAGTTGCCGGCGGTGGTCGGAGTGCATGGTGTAGCTGGCGTATTTGAGATAGCGCTCCTCATCCCGGTGCAGCAGATCGCGAAAGCGCGATAGCAGTTCCACCACCAGGTCGCGGATATTGCTGCGCACCAGCACCGGCGTCGACTGCCGGATCATGGCCACGATCTCGTCGACCATGTGTTGGTTCATGGCCCGGTAGATCGCCTCCTTGTTGTCGAAATATTCGTAGAGCGATCCGACACCGATGCCGGCGATGTCGGCGATGTGCCGCGTGGTGGTGCCCTCCAGGCCATGGCGGGACAGCGAGATGAAGCCCGCCTCCATGATCGATTCGACGGTCGCCCGGGAGCGGGCCTGCTGCGGTTTGCGGGGCATGGTCTATCCGAATTGAATCCGAACAATAGTTCGGATTACATTGACATCAATCAATGTAACGGTCAATGGCGGCATTCCAGACCTTCCCTCTCACTTGGCGCGCACATCCAGCAGAACCATCCATGCCCAGAAAAAAAGTTTCCAGACAGGCTTCCGCGGTCGTCACCGGCGCCGGCAGCGGCATCGGCCGGGCCTTTGCGCTTGAAATCGCGGCGCGCGGCGGCCGCGTGGTCTGCTCCGACATCCGCCTGGAGACGGCGCAGGAAACCGTCGACAGCATCGTCGCGGCCGGCGGCGAGGCGCTGGCGGTGCATTGCGACGTATCCGAACTGAAAAGCGTCGAAGCGCTCGCCCACGAAGCCGAACAGTGGCTGGCCGGCCCGGTCGACCTTGTGGTCAACAACGCCGGCGTCGGCGCCGGCGGCAAGCCGGTCGGCGAGATTCCGATGGAGGACTGGCAGTGGGTCCTCGGCGCCAACCTGTGGGGCGTGGTCCATGGCTGCCATGTGTTCGCGCCGAAGCTGCGCGCCCTCAAGCGCGGCGGCATCATCAACGTTGCCTCCACCGCCAGCTTCGCCGCGGCGCCGATGATGGGGCCATACAACGTCAGCAAGGCGGCGGTGCTGGCCCTGTCGGAGACGCTGGCGGCAGAACTGTCCGGTACCGGCGTGGCGATCTCGGCGCTGTGCCCGACTTTCGTGCAGACCAATATCACCCGCGACGGCCGCATCAGCGGCAAATCGACGCAGCTGGCAGAAAACCTGATGCGCTGGACCGGCATCCCGGCCGCCCGCGTGGCGCGCACCACGCTCGACGCGCTGGACCGCGGCCAGCTCTACGTCCTGCCGCAGCTCGATGCCCGCCTGATCTGGCGCCTGAAGCGCTATGCGCCGGCCGGCTACGCCCGCGGCCTGGGCCTGATCAGCCGGCTGGCCAACGCCTGAGCGCGAGCGCGGCCCCCTCCCATTCCCATCCCCATTTCCAATGCAAAAGAGCGTGACATGAATATCGATCTCGACAAGATGCTGGCCAAGGTCCGCAGCAGCCAGTGGGCGCTGGTGGATATCGACTGGGAGGCACCTGGCGCGGAGCTGATCACGCCCGAGCAATGGCCCAAGCTCAAGGCCTTCATGTCCGACCTGATGTGGATCGAGCATGTCGGCGCGCGCGGTTTCGCTGCCATGGCCAAGAAGGCGCCGAACGAAACGCTGAAGCAGCTCTACATCTACTTCCACGCCGAGGAGCAGCGCCACGCCAATACCGAAATGGCGCTGATGCGGCGCTGGGGCATGCTCGACGGTGAGGAGATTCCCGAGCCGAACATCAACTTGCGCCTGGTGATCCAGTGGCTCGACCAGTACAGCGACGACATGCCGCTGGAAGTGCTGGGCTCAGTGATCCCGATGCTGGAAATCGCCCTGGATGGCGCGCTGTGCAAGTTCTTGCTGGATACCGTCAATGACCCGGTATGCCACCAGGCCTTCGCCCGCATCAACGACGACGAATCGCGCCATCTCGGTGTGGGTTTCCACGTGCTGGAGATGCAGGGCCACGGCAAGCTCTACCAGATGGCACTGAAAGCCGTTGCTACCACGCTGAATCCCAAGCTGATGCTGGGCATCCTGGCCTATCTGCCGCTGCTCAACCGCATGCGCGACAACATCGTCACCATGGGCCTGAAGGAAGAGAGCCTGTACTCGGCGATGCAGAAATACGAGCGCATCGGCGGCCGCACCGCCGCCGGGCGGCGCAATCCCTGGTTCCAGATCATCAGCCGCCACGGGCGCCTGGTGGTCAACCGCAAGCATTTCTACCACCGGCCGGTCGACGCGCTGGTGCGCCTCACCGACCACTATCCGCGGCGCCTGCTGCGGCCGGTGCCGACCTGGGTCAAGCAGCTCACCTATAAGACCACCGCCTGAATACCGCAACGATGAGTCAGAATACTGTGGTCAAGAAATTAGCTGCACGCCGTAGCGGTGCCGTCAAAAGCAATGCCGCGCCGGCCGACGTGCTGATCGTCGGCGCCGGCTTTGCAGGGTTGGGCACGGCGATCCGCCTGCTGGCGGCGGGCGTCGACAATATCGTCATCCTCGAGCGCGGCGACGAGGTGGGCGGCACCTGGCGCGACAATTCCTATCCGGGCGCCGCCTGCGATATTCCTTCCAATCTCTATTCGTTTTCCTTCGCACAGAATCCGCAGTGGTCGCGCGGCTACTCCGGCAGCGGGGAAATCCTCGGCTACATCCATCATCTGGTTGATCATTACGGTCTGCGCCGCCTGATCCGTTTCGGCCACACCGTCACCGACCTGGCGTTCGATGCCGGCCAGGGCTTGTGGAGCGCCAGCATTGCCGGCGGCAAGCCGGTCAGTGCTCGCTCGGCGGTGATGGCGCAAGGCCCCTTGTCCAATGCCAGCTTTCCCGACATCGCCGGCATCGAGCGCTTCAAGGGCCACAAGATCCACAGCGCACGCTGGGATCACGGCTACGATTTCAGCGGCAAGCGGGTGGCGGTGATCGGTACCGGCGCCAGCGCGGTGCAGATCATTCCCGAGCTGGTCAAGCAGGCCAGCCAGCTGAAGGTGTTCCAGCGCACGCCCGCCTGGGTGCTGCCGCGCATGGACTATACGGCGCCGGACTGGAGCAAGGCGGTATTCAGCCGCGTGCCGACAACGCAGAGCCTGGTGCGCGGGGCGATGTTCTGGGCACACGAGTCGATGGCCCTCGGCATGATCTGGAATACGCCGATGACGGCGCTGCTGCAACGCATCTCCAGCGGCTTCCTGCGCCGCCAGGTGAAGGATGCGTGGATGCGGCGGCAGCTCACCCCGGACTTCCGCATCGGCTGCAAGCGCGTGCTGATGTCGAGCGACTATTACCGCGCCCTGCAGCGCGACAACTGCGAGCTGATCACCTGGCCGATCGCCACCCTCTCGGAAAACGGCATCCGCACCTCGGAAGGCCTGGAGCATCGGGTCGACTGCATCGTCTTCGCCACCGGCTTCGACGTGTCCAGGTCCGGCACGCCGTTCCCTGTCACCGGCCTGGACGGGCGCAAGCTCAACCAGGAATGGGCGCGCGGCGCCCAGGCCTACAAGAGCGTCAACATCGCCGGCTATCCGAACCTGTTCATGACCTTCGGCCCCAACTCCGGCCCGGGGCATAACTCGGCGCTGGTCTACATGGAGTCGCAGATCGACTACATCGTGCGCGGTATCCGCACCATTCTGCAACAGGACCTGAAGATGCTGGATGTGCGCGCCGACGCCCAGCTCGGCTACAACAAGGGCATCCAGAAGCGCCTGTCCAGAACCAACTGGAACTCGGGCTGCAAGAGCTGGTACCTGACCGAGGACGGTTTCAACGCCACCATGTATCCGGGCTTTGCCACCCAGTTCAGGCGGCAGATGAAAACCTTCTCAAGCAGGGACTACCTGGCGTTGTGAGCCCGGTTACCGGCCGGGATGCTGCGGCGTCGCGTAGGGGCTGGCCTGGCTCCTGGTCCCGGCGCCGCCAGCCTTGGCGTGGGGCGTGCTGCGGATACGGTGAATCAGATACCACACCACCAGCAGGTTGATTACCAGCGCGCCGACCTTGGGCAGGGTGGTATGCACGGTTAGCTCCCATACTTCGAACGGCACCAGCATCGCCGTGGTCAGCACGGTAATCCACTCCGCCCAACGCTTGCGGCGCAGCAGGCCGATGCCCTCGACCACGAACAGGCCGGCGTAGGCGAATACCCCGATACCCAGGGCCCTGATGCGATGCGGCCCCAGCCCGGTGAGGGAATTGAGGAGGTGTTGCGCGATGTGCTGCTCCGAAGCCAGGGGCAGCAGCGCGGCCCAATCGTCGACGGCCTGCGCGATGTCCGGACGCAGCAATTCCAGCGCGGCAACGCCGGTGGCGCACAGCACCAGGGCCTCGAGCAGCTTCAGGGCTGCAATGGCCTTCAGGGTCCAATCGCCCTTGACGGGTAAAGCCCGGCCTGAATTTTCTGCTGCGGCTGAAGCGTGATCGGTATTCATTGGGTTGGCACGGTAACATGCCCTGTCGGGCCCTGCGTGTGATAGAAGACGTGCGGCTGCGGCTGAAGCCCTGAGCGGGCGGTTGATTTTCTCACGACCAGGGACGGAACTAAAACCCCGGATGTGGTCGAATCCATGAGCCGGACGCCGTTGCGGGCAATGACGAAACCAGAAATGCACCCGGTGCGGCGCACCATAAGCGCGCGCCTTCTCCCGAACCCCGACAACTGGCTGCTGTGGCTGCTGGGAGCAGTTGCGCTGCTGTTCGTACTGCTCCGTCCGCTGCCGCTCCGGGCCTACGCGGCGCTGGTCGACTGGCAAACGCTGGGCGCCCTGGCCGGCCTGCTGGTCATCACCAAGGGCATCGAACGCAGCGGCATACTGCAGAGGACTGCCAGCCGCCTGCTGGCCCGGGTGACCGATATGCGCCGGCTGGCGCTGTTGCTGGCGGCTTTTTCGGCTGGTCTTTCCGCCGTGGTGACCAACGATGTGAGCCTGTTTCTGCTGGTGCCGCTGACGCGCAGCCTGGCACAGCAGGCGAAGCTGCCGCTGGCCCGGCTGGTGGTGCTGGAGGCGCTGGCGGTCAATGCCGGCTCGGCGCTGACGCCCATCGGCAATCCGCAGAATCTGTTCCTGTGGCAAAGCTCCGGCATGGGCTTTGCCGCCTTCGTGGCGATGATGGCGCCGGTGGTGGCGATCATGTTAGCGCTGCTTTACGGCGCGGTACTCTGGCTGGTCCCGCGGCGGCCTATCGAGCTGGCGCCGTCGTCCGAACCGGAGGCGCTTTCCCCGTGCTGGTTCGCCATTTCCGGGGGGTTGCTGCCGGCTTTCCTTGTTGCGCTGGCATTTCATCAGCAGGTGACCGCGCTGGCGCTGGTGGCAGCCTTGTACCTGCTGTGCAATCGTCGGGTACTGGCGCGCACCGATTGGGCGCTGCTGGCGATCATCGGTCTGATGTTCGTCGATCTGCGGCAGCTGGCCGATCTGCCCCTGGTGACCGGCATGGTGCAATCCCTGCCGATCGACCGCGGCCTGGGCGCCTATCTGGCCGGCATCGTCACTTCGCAGGCGATCAGCAACGTGCCCGCGGCCATTCTGCTGGAGCGCCACGTCCACGATCTGCCGGCCCTCGCGGCCGGCGTCAGCGTCGGCGGGTTCGGCTTTTTTGTCGGCTCGCTGGCCAATATCATCGCCTTGCGGCTGGCGCGGGCGCCCGAAGCGTTCGGCGAGTTCCACCGCATTGCCATCCCGTTCCTGCTGGTTGCGACCATTGCCGTGGGCCTGCTGTTCGTTCTTTGAGGCGTGGACGGGAAAGAACACTGCATGGTTCATGCGGCGGGCTGAGGATTTGCTGTGTCCGGTTTGAGCTACGCGGTACCTGAATCATCGTCTTTTGAATTGGTTTCCGGCACGAACAGCAGCAGGATGACAAAAGCCGCCGCGGCTATCGCCGCGCAAAACAGGAATCCCGCGCGGTAACTGACCTGATGCACGATGGTTCCGGCGGCAAGCTGGCTCAGGGCCGCGCCGATCGCCACCGCGGTGGCGATGGCTCCCTGGGTCAGGTTGAAGCGCCCGGTGCCGCGGGTCAGATCGGCGATGACCAGCACCGAAACGACGCCGAATATTCCCGCGGCTACGCCATCCAGGACCTGGATGGCGATGAGCAGGGCGGGGCTGTTGGTCAGCGTGTACAGCACCGCACGAACCGGCAGTACCGCAAAGCCGGTCAGCAGCAGAGGCTTGCGGCCCCATGACCCGGCCAGGCGACCGACCTGAGCGGCAATCAGTGTGATGGTGAACTGCGTCGTCACCACGCAGGCCGACATGAACATCATCGAGCTGCGGCCCTGGCCCTTGGCCAGCATTTCCCCCAGCAGCGGCAGGATGGCGGCGTTGGCGAAATGAAACATCACTGCGCAAATCAGGAAAATGACCAGCGGCTTGTCCCTGAGCAGTTCCCGGGCCCTGACGGGTTTCTCCTGTTTACCTCCGGGTTTGTATCCGCGAGCCAGCTCGTGGTTGATTTCTCCGGGCCGGATCAGAAGCAGGGAAGCGATCGTGGGCGCTGCAAATACTGCGACGAAAAAGAAGATGCCGCGATTGGAAAAGAAATAGCCGATAAGCCCCATGGCGATCGCGGCCGCCACATTGCCGGCCGCGTTGAAAGTCTGGTTGCGGCCCTGGCGCCGGTCGAACCATTTGTGTCCGACCAGGCCCAGCGAAATGGCTGCGATCGCGGGGAGAAAAATGCTCGAGGTGCCGCCGATCAGCATCTGGGCGAAGGCCACCGGCCAGAACCCCGGAAAGAGAGCGGTGATCAAGGCGCCCATCGCCAGCGCCAGGACGCCGAGACCAATCAGCGTGCGCTTGGCGTGGAGCCGGTCGATCAGTTCGCCGAGCGGGGTTTGCGTGATGATGCCGGCGATGCCGCCCAGAGTGAGCACCAGGCCGATGCTTTGCTCGTTCCAGTTATAGGCTGCCAGGTAGATGGCCAGGAACGGCCCGACGCCGGTTTGCACATCGGCGAGGAAGAAGTTGAGCCAGTCCAGGCCGCGCAGCGAGCACGAAGAGGGAACGGCTGCTTTCTCCATCAATGAGGCTGCGGGCATGCGGCAGATCTTGCGAACTGTTCCCTGGCTGGGATCGACTAGCCGGGATCGATGGAAGCGCTCATGCCGTTTTCCCCCCGCGATGTTGCCGCCCACCATGGCGCAATCCCGTCGCAGCAAGCGCCGGTCGGCACCTGCGCGGCGCGAGTTGTTGCGGGAGAAACAGCCCGGGTGTTGTTTCGGTCACCCGGGCTGCGCTTGCCACCGGCCTCAGCAGGTGATGTCGAACATCTCGGCGGTGGTGATGGAGGGCAGCAGGGACGGATCGATCTTGAAGTTGTAGGCCCAGTTGTAGGTCTGGGGATGTCCGTTCTTGTTTTCCATCTTCGGCGAGTTCAGCTCCGGCGAGGTGAAGACCGAAACGCCGGCGACATTGCGCAGCAGCACGCGCGACTTCCAGATGTCGTTGTTGTCGGTGGTCATGGTAGCGAGATGCAGGGTGGCGTTGCCGGCGGCGTCGAAAACGATATTGCCGCTCTGCAGCACGCAGGCATCCTTGCTGGTCTGCTTGAAGTTGAAGATGTAGTTTCTTGCCGGCGCCGATGACGAGTCTTGATCCATCGGCGTGGACGACTGTGCCTGAACTGTAATAACAGGCGCGCACAAGGCTACCGCAGCGAAAAGGCTGAATCCTTTCATGTTATGTCTCCTTGTCCATCCTGGACATTACCTCAGACCACGGCGGGCGCAATTAGTGCCCGGTTCCGCTGCCACCCACGCCGTAGTCCCAGACGCCGGTATACAGGCTGAAGTCCGAAGCCTGCGCGGCCGGCGTCAGGACACAGAGCGGCAGGGCAAGGGCGGCGAGCGCGCGGAGCGGCCGGTTCGATCGCGCGAACCGTATGGCCTGCCGGATTGCCGCGACGGATTCCATCCGCGTCGTGTTGACGCTATTGCTTGGCGCTCAGGGGATGCTCGCGCAGCCAGGTGAACATGGCGTCGTTCTGCGACTGCGGCCAGATTATATGGTTGACGTTGCCCAAGGGATCCAGCTCGATGCTCTGGCTGGCGCAGGCGGCGTTGCAGGACTGCACCACGTTCTTGCTGGAGTCGACGATCACCACGTTCTGCGGCAGCTGCGGATAGATCTTCGCCAGGGTCTGGTGGAACACGCTGGAGGTCTGGCAGGTGCCGATGATGTCGCAGGAATTGTGGATGTCCATGATCGGCGTCATGGTGGTGGCGAACGGCGTCTGGTAGCAGGGCTCCTGCACGTCGCTGAAGGGAGCCGGCGCGGAGTACACCGCGGCGGCGGCGATGGAGGGCGTATTGAGTGCGTACAGCTCGGCCAGGGCCGCGCCGTTGGACCAGCCGGTGGCGTAGACGCGGTTGCTGTCGACGATGCCGAGCGCTTGCACCTGGGCGATGAACTGATCGATGGCGGCGACGTCGAGGTTGAGATCGGGGCTGCTGCGGTCTAGATTGCGATACCAGTTGTCCCAGCCCAAGGCGTAGTTGTCCGGGAAGGGGTAGAAATGGTGGGTGTTGCGGCCGATCGGCAGCAGCAGGATGAAGCCGGGGCGTTGCGTGTCGCCGGTGAGGTCGGCGGTCTTGGTCAGCGGAATCCAGTCGTTGAGGATCAGCTGGGGCGGAGCCGGGAACAGCGAGCCTTGCAGGAACACCAGCAGGGGCAGTTGCGTGGTCTTGCTGGCGTTCGGCGGCGTGAACAGGCAGGCCTTGCGCGATTCGTTGTTGGCATCGGTCCAGCTCAGCGTTTCGCCGCCGACCAGGCCGCACTGGTTGAGCACGCTGAGCAGGTCGGCCACGGCACCGGCGCCGTCGCCGGAGAGCAAGGTGGAGACAGCCGCGGGCGGATCGCCGTAAGGCGTATCGCAGCTCTTGGTATCGGTGGCACCGGGGCCGGTGGAATTCGCCGCCGCCTGCGTCGGCGACGCGGCGTTGGCACTGCTGCTGGGGCTGCTGCTGCCGCCGCAGGCGGACAGGCCCAGCCCCGCCAGAGTCAATGCCGCCAGGGCGAGTCCACCCCGTTGTGTCCTGAGCTGCATATCCACCCCTCCCCCCATGGTCAGTCGGGATTCTTCCCGGTTTTATGAGTTTGCCGCCGGCTTAGGATGCCATACGTGGGGCGGTGGGATTCAGGCGTGGCCGGCGGCGCGGGATGCAGCGTGCGGGCCCCGCTTGCCGGCAGCAGCGCCCACAGCGGAGCGCCGTGCGCCAAGCCGCTACAGCATCTCGATCAGCGTGCTCTCGTCCCGGCCCAGCAGGTAGCAGGCGACAAACTTCGCCGGGCCGTCGCCAGTGGCGTCGAAATGGGCGATATGGGTGTGGGCCGGCTCGAAGAAGGCGTCGCCGGCGTGAAGGATTTTCTCCGCCTGACCGGCGATCTGGAAGCGGATGCGGCCGGAGATGACGACGCCGATGACGGGACAGGGGTGCAGGTGCAGCCCGACTTCCTGGCCGGCGGCGAGTCCGATTTCGCGCATTTCGACGCGCTCGACCTCTTTGCGTCCCTCGATCATGGCCGTGAGCAGCGACTTGCGTACGACTTCAGAATGCTGGTGCATGAGGTTTTTCCTTGAGCGTTGCAGGCCCGGATTGCTTATTTCATCTTCACCGAACCGCTGCCATGAACATGGCTGATGACCTTGGCGTCGCCGCGATAGCTGATGTCGCCGCTGCCATAGACGCTCGCTT
This sequence comes from Nevskia soli, assembly GCA_026224805.1. Lineage (GTDB taxonomy): Bacteria > Pseudomonadota > Gammaproteobacteria > Nevskiales > Nevskiaceae > Nevskia > Nevskia soli_A. The sequence continues at coordinate 14,170 of JAMFRN010000028.1, read as the reverse complement.
CCAGCGTCTGCGTGACATTGAGGCTGACGTCGCCGCTGCCATTGACCCTGACCTTGGCGTCGGCGGTCCGCAGCGAGTCCAGCCTGGCGTCGCCTGAGCCATCGAGCAGCACTTCGAGGCTGGCGATCTGGCCGCTGGCGTCGATGTCGCCGGAGCCGGAGATGCGCAGCGCCAGGTCGCCGCCGTTGAGGCCCTTCAGCGCCGCGTCGCCGCTGCCCTGCATGGCCAGTGCGGTCAGCGCGGGCAGGGTGATATGCACCCGCGGATCGTGATCGGCGGTCCAGCTGCCCGTGCTGTCGATGACCAGGGTCTGGCCATGCACTTCGGTGCGGATCAGCGGCTGCAGATTGTCGTCCATGTCTACCGTCACCGCGGTTTGCGCGCCGATGACGATGTCCAGATCCACCGAGCCCTTGGTCTGCACCGCGTCGAAGCCGCCGGTCTGGCGCGGCTGGCTGACGATGTGCCCCGATCCGGTGACGACGGGACCGTCGCCGATGGTGATGGAGGAATGCCCGCCGAACATCGACCCCGCGTGAGCTGGCGCGGCCAACCCGAGGGCAAGCAGCAGAATGAAGAGGGAAGTGCTCAGCTTGTGCGGCATGGTCGGGATCATTGTCTGGATCATTCCGGGGGACTTGCGTGTTGGATGTGCGGCGGCCGGTTCGGGTTTATCCGGCGATTCCACTTATCATGTCATCCATGTGAGCTGCCGTATTAGAGCTTAACCGCCGCCGCAGAGCGTGCCAGGAGTGGATATGCCCAGGGTCTGGATGCCGCTGTTGCTTGCGCTTGCCTTGACGCTGCCGCTGGCGGCCTGTCTGCCGGCGCCGCATCGCGTCTATTTCGCGCCGCGCATCAGCGGTGCCGTGAGCCGCGGCGGCGAGCCGGCCGCTGGCGTGCAGCTGCGGCTGCGCGCCAGCGGCACCGGGCAGACCGCCGCCACGGTCACCGACGCGGACGGCCGCTTTGCGTTGGGGCCGCTGTCCGGGCTGGCACTGAGCACTTCGCTGCTGCACGATTCCGCCTACGGCTTCGTGCTGGAGCTGAGCGCCGACGGCCGCGACTACCCGGGCCTGACCCAGAACGAGGAGGGGTTCGCGCCGCCGCTATTGCTCCTGGATTGCGACTTGGCGCGGCCGCTGGGCAGCGATGCGGATGTGCACTACTGCCAGCGGCGTTGAGGCAGTGCATGGCGCCGTATCGGCTATGTCTTCGCCCGCGCCCCGCCAGGCATCGCCATCGATTCACTCGATTGGATGCTTATCGGTGTGCCAAGCAATCTGGCGAAGATGAACAGGTGCGTGACCAGGTAAAGCGGCACCAGGAAGCCGGGGATGAGAAACCAGGGCAGATTGCCCATCGGGCCGCTATCGGGCTGTTCGAAGATGAAGCGTAGTGGAAAGCCCGGCGACGAGCCGACACCCAGGCTCAAGGCGGCAAGCAGGTCGAGGAAGCCGAGGACGTTCCAGGCAAGCGCATAGCGCTGCCAGCCGGACACGCGGCGGTGGATGGCGAAGGCCAGCGGAACCGCGAGAATGGCCGTCAGCATATCGCCGAGCCCGGCGCTGAGGGCAAAGGTCGGGGGCAGGCGGCCGATGGCGTAGAGGATCACGAACTCCACGCCGAGCAGCCGGGTCGCATGCATGGCCACCAGGATCGCCAGCGGCGTGCCGACGGCAAGGCTGCGTATGGTGGTGGAGCGGCGGCGGGCGATCAGCGCCGCGATCACCGTCAGCACAACCGCGGCGCCGATGGCAGGCGGGCCGGCGCCTTTGGCCGCCAGGCCGGCCACCAGTGCAAACCAGCCGCCGACGATATAGGCCAGGCCGCGTTGGCGTGCGGCATCGAGCGGGCTGCCCAGAATCACTCCGGCGGGAAAGATCACCGCGACGGCAGTGATGTAAACGGCGGCGAGGATGTCGAAATTCATGACGGCTCTCCAGAAGGTGTAAATACACCTAATTGATCAAAAAATCAGGCGGCAGCAGCCATTGCAGCCAGCTCCCTGAAAGCGGATGGACCAAGACGTTTGCTCATGGCGCGCTGTGCCTTGCGCCATTGCGGCAGTGCAGCGGCGGCGGCCTCGCGGCCCCGGGCGGTAATGGCGATCAGCTTGACCCGGCGGTCGTCACCGCTCGCCACCGCAACGTAGTCCAGCGCCAGCAGCGGCCGCAGGTTGCGCGTCAGGGTGGTGCGTTCCATGCCGAGGTATTCGGCAGCGGCATTGACGGAGCTGTGACCGGCGATTATCAAGTAGCTGAGCAGGGTGAACTGGGTTGTGCGGAGGCCGCTGCCGCGCAGCTGGCGGTCGTAGTGCTGGGTGATGGACCGTGCGGCGCGGCGCGCGGCGAAGCACAAGCAGTCCTGACAGTCGCGGAAATCGGTATCGTTCATTTGGGTGTGTATACACCTAAAAGTTCAAATCATCAAGCTTGGCGGATGCGCCCCGCCCCGTTGGCTGCCCTTCGGATCAGGCTGTTTCTGCTTCCAGTTGTTGTATCAGGGCGACTAATTGCGCATTCAATTCGGGCGACGCTGCGCTCATAGGTGCGCGGAGTTGATTCCGGATCATGCCCTGATGCGCCAGCGCCGCCTTGATGCCGGCCGGATTTGGTTCTGCGAAGAGCATCTGGATCAGCGGCCACAATTGATGAAAGATTGCGCGCGCTTGGTTGAGGCGTTCGGCGCGTACCGCTTCGTACATCGCGGTGTAGCGCTGCGGAAAGATATGGGCGGCGGCGCTGATGGCACCGCTGCCGCCGGCGCAAAGACTGGTCAGGATATTGCCGTCTTCACCGGCGAGGATCTGCAGGCGGGTGCGGGTGATGAGATCGAGGGTCAGCGCGGCGCTGCCGCCGCAGTCCTTCACTGCCTGGATGTTGGGATGCGTGGCGATGTGCTCGAAGGTGGCGAAGTCCATCGCCACGCCGGTGCGGTAGGGGACGTTGTAGGTGATCAGCGGACAGTGGGCGCGGTCGGCCAGATCGAGGAAATAGTCGGCGATGGCGGACTGCGAGGGGCGCACGTAATAGGGTGGCGGCACCAGCAGGCCGGCCAGCGGCCGGCTGCGCAGGGCGGCGAGCTGGGCTTGCAGGCGCGGACGATGCGGTCCGCCGACGCCCATCGCCACCGGGGTGGCGGGCGCGGCTTGCAGCACGGTATCGAGCGCGGCGAGCTGCTCGTCCTCGTCCAGTGCATGGGCTTCGCCGGTGGAGCCGCACACCACCAGGCCGGCAACCTGCGGCGCCAGTTGGCGGGTCAGTGTGTGCAGCGCGCTGTGGTCGATAGCGCCATCGTGCCGGAACGGGGTTACCAGCGGCAGCCAGATTCCTGAAAAGCTTGTCATGTTATTCTCCAAAGCCGAGTCCAAATTTGCGGGGTCTGACCGTCTTCAGCGGTCAGGCTTGCGGACTGGAGAATGCGAGGTGCAGCCGGTGTTGCGCGCGATCCCGTCAGCTCGCCTGACGGGATACACGCCCCGGTCAGGTGAGCGTGTGTTTTTTGCTCTGCGCGCGCGCCGCTGCACCGCGGATGCGGTAGCTTGAGGTGTTGATGGCGGCGGCGTGGTTCATCGGCGCGCAGTATCGGGTGGACTGCGGAAACCGTCAAACGGGGGGTATCTCCCCCCAAACGGGTGCCTGATGCCGGCTCCCGGTCGGGTACACTAAATGTTGTTCCCGTTTTTGAGGTTGGCTTGCGCATGCTGGCCGGCAGACGGGAAAGTTTTCGCGGCGATGGCAATAACAAATAGACAGCAGCGCACCATCAAGCAGTGCGCGCAAAGTTGCCGGGGTATGGAGTGAGGCCAGATGCTCGTTTTGAAAGCGGTTGCGTCCCTGTTGCAGGCTGTCGAACCTGAGCTGTCCCGGATGTTGCGCGACGGCCGCTCCGCCGTGCTCGCCGGCTTTGGCATCGGCGCCAGCGCACCGACTGGCCAATGCATCGCGGTGCACGGCTGGAGCGCGCAGGAGATATCCGCAATCGTGCAGGAATGCGGCCGCCTGTGCCGCGGCCAGAAGCGCGCCGGCTTTTTTTGCGAAGTGCTGCCCCGGTTTGACGGCGTATTCCATCTGCGCCTTGCCGCGGATATCGAGCCGCAATGCTTTCTCCTCCTGCTCAACGCGCTCAACTGCCCGCTGGATCATGCGCTGCAAGGCCGCAAAGTGGCGGTGCTGGGCAGTGTCATCCTGACGGCGGCGTTCGCTGCGCCGCAGCCGGCCTTGCTGGGACAATCCGCCTGGATCTACCTGCCGGCGGGAGACAGCGACTACGACGTGGTGCACGTCGGCCTGCCTTCGGGCGCGGCCTACCGCTGCGATTTCGCCGCGGGCCTGTGGCAAACGGTGGACGATGCGCGCATGCCGCCGGCCGCCAGGGCTTTGTGCCCCGGCCTTGAGCCGCAACATCGCTTGCAGGCACTCCCCGCAGGATTTCATACCTAGCTTCATCCCCCAGCCTGTCATCTCGCTGTTCCAGTCGTTGTGCGGCGTGGCCTGCGCATGCTCGCCGGTCTGCAACGCGGGTCGGTGAGTCCGTCACTGCCGGAATGAGCGCGGACATCGCGCCATCAAGGGACGGGATTCGCAAACGATGGCCCTTGCGTCCTACTATGCGCTGGTGAAACGGCGCTCGGCGTCGGGTGCCAGGACGGAACAGCGATGAGCGAATACGCGGCAACGGAGATCCGCCGGCTGGTGTGGTCGGGTTTTTACGACGCGCCGGCGGTGCGGGATATCGTGCTGGAGGAAATCTTCCAGCCGGGCGAGATCGAGCCGGACTGGGTGGAACGGCAGATCGACGAGGAATTCGCGCGCAAGCTCGCGGTGGAGCGGGCCTGGCCGCTGGTGACGGACTGCGACAAGCTGGATCGCGCCTTCGACGAACTGAACGACAGCGGCATCGTCGCCCTGCAGAACGCGGGTTACACGCAGGACGACGGCATCGAGGACGTGACCGAGATCTACCAGGAACTGGGCGGGGAAGAATCGCCGGTCGAAGGGTATTGCTTCTACCACGGCCAGGACCTGGAGCGCGCGGTCGATGGCGAGGGCCTGCTGCTGACCTTCGGCGATATCCTCGGCGATGATGCCAAGGGCGAGGAAATCGGCGAGCGCATCGTCGAGGTGCTGCATCGCCACGGCCTGGGGGTGACTTGGTCGGGCACCATTGCCGAGCGCATCGAGCTGCCCGAGATCCAGTGGCGGCGGCGCTACGTCGCCTGAAGCGGTGCTAAATCCGTCGGGCCTGGAATCCATCTCATAAATCCCCTCCCCCCGCTTCGCAGGGAAAGGGGACATTTGGGAGATGACTTCTAAGGCCCCGGCGCTATTCCGCTCTGATTGGCCGCCAAAGTGTTTCCTACCGGCGCATTGCCGCCCAGCGCCAGGAACAGCAGCGTGGTGTCCTGGTAGCGCTGCGCCTGGGCGCGCACGTAGCCAAGCCGGGCCTGCTGATACTGCCGTTCGGCGTCGAGTACCTGGAGCACGCCGACATTGCCGACGCTGTAGCTCTGCCGCGTCAGATCCAGGTTGGCCTGTGCGGAATCGAGCGCGTTTTTCTGTGCCGTGAGCTGCTCGGTGTCGTGATCCAGTGCGGTCAGCACATCCGCGACCTGGCCGAAGGACTGCAATACGGCTTGCTGATAGTTGGCCAGTGCGGCCCGCGTCGCATCCTGCGCGCCGCGGCGCTGCGCGCGCAAGGTGCCACCGTCGAACAGCGGTGCGCTGAGTCCCGCGGCCAGGCCCCAAGCCGTTCCCGAGGCATCGAAAAATTGCGACAGCGAAGTGGAGCCCTGGCTCAGCGAGGCGGTGAGATTGATTTGCGGGTATAGATTGGAGGTGGCGACGCCCACCGACGCGGTGGCGGCATGCAGCTGCGCTTCGGCGGCGAGGATGTCGGGCCGCCGGTGCGCCAGCTCCGAGGGTAGGCTCAGCGGCAGGGTCTGCGGCAGTTGCAGCTGCTCCAGATCAAAGTCGGGCGGCATCCAGTCCGCCGGGGCCTTGCCGGCGAGGATAGCCAGGGCGTGGCGCGCCACGCTGAGCTGCTGCCGCAGCGGCGGCAGCAGGGTCTGGTCGTTGGCCAGCTGGCTTTGCGCGCTGAGCACGTCGACCCGCGTCACCGAGCCCGCGGCGAAGGCGGTCTGCACCAGCGACAGGTTCTTGCGGTCCTCGTCCAGCAGCTCCTGCGCCGCCGCGATCTGCGCGCGGGCTGAGGCCATGGCCAGCGCCTGCTGCGCCACATTGCCGGTCAGGCTGAGCCGGGCCGCCTGCAGCTGAAATACCTGGTAGTCGGCCAATGCCCGCTGCTGCTCGACGGCGCGGCGCTGTCCGCCGGTGTAGTCGAGAAGGTAGCTGACGCTGGGGCCGACCGAGTAATAGGTGAAGGGCGGAACGGCCTGCGGACCAAGGAATTGCGCGCCGTATTTCTGGCGGCCGGCGCCGGCATCGAGGCTGACTTGCGGATAGAGCGAACCGGCGCTGGCATTCGCCGCTTCGCGCGCCTGTGCCAGCGTCGCTTCGGCCGCGACGAGGCTGCGATTGCCGGCCAGGGCCTGCTGCATGGTCGAATCGAGCGCGGCGGAGTGGAAACCGCTCCACCAGTCCGCGTCGGGATTCTGCCCGGCGGCGAGCTGCTGGCCCTTGCCGTCGTGCAAGCTGGCGAGGGGTTCACTGATGTCGGTATAGGCCGTGGTCTCCGGTGCCGCCGGGCGCTGGTAGTCCGGGCCGACGGTGCAGGCTGCGAGCAGGGCAGCGGCCAGGGCGATGGACGCGCGCGCGGGAAGGGATGTGAACGGCATGGGGTTCATCTCGGATTTCATGATGGGCTCACTCCACGGCGACATGCGGCGCATCCTTGGGGGCTGCCTTGGCGGTGCGCACCAGCAGCAGCAGCGGCATGGCCAGCAGTGTCAGGATGAACATCAGCTGGAAGTCGTCGATGTAGGCGATCATGCTGGCCTGCCCGGTGAGCGCGGCGTTGAAGGCGGCGGCGCCGGTATGGCTGGAGAGCTGCGCCAGCAGTTCGGGATTGCGGGCGGCGAGGTTGTAGGGTGAGACGTGCTCGGCCAGCGCCGAGTGCACCACCTGGGTATTGCTCACCAGCAGGGCCTGCACCACCGAGATGCCGACACTGCTGCCGATGTTGCGGGTCAGGCTGAACAGAGCGGTGCCCTCATTGCGCAGCGCGGGTGACAGAGTGGCAAAGGTCATCGCGGCCATCGGCACATAGGCGATGCCGGTGCCGAGTCCCTGGAACACGCCGGACCAGAATACCGGCACGCCGTTCATCTGCATGTCGAAGCGGGTCATCAGCCATAGCGACAGCGCGGTCAGTCCGAAGCCGACGCCGATGATTGCGCGCGCATCGAACCTGCCCACCATGCGGCCGACGATCACCATGGCGGCGAGCGAGCCGAGGCTGCGCGGCGCGGTGAGCAGGCCGGCCTGGAATACCGGGTAGTTCATCAGGTCCTGCAGCATCGGCGGCAGCAGCGCCAGGGTGGCGAACAGGACGATGCCGACGACGAAGATGAAGACGTTGCCGGTGAGAAAGTTGCGATCCTTGAACAGCGAAGGGCGGATGAAGGGTTGCGGGCTGGTGGCGCTGTGCACCATGAACAGGTAGAAGGCAAGGCCGGCGACGGTGGCCTCGATCCAGATCTCGCTGGAGCCGAACCAGTCCTTCAGCGGCCCGCGATCGAGCACCAGCTGCAGCCCGCTGATGGCGATGCTGAGCAGGGCGAAGCCGAAGAAATCGAAACGCGAACGGCGCGTCTCGGTGTCCGGCAGGAAGGCCAGTACGCCGAGAAAAGCCAGGATGCCCAGCGGCAGGTTGATGTAGAACACCCAGCGCCAGCTGTAGTTGTCGGTGAGCCAGCCGCCGAGGATGGGGCCGAGCATCGGGCCGAGCAGCACGCCCTGGCCCCAGGCGGCCATGGCCTTGCCGTGGTTCTCCGGCGGGTTGATGTCGAACAGCACCGCCTGCGACATCGGCACCAGCGCCGCGCCGGCCAGGCCCTGCAGAAAGCGGAACAGCACGATCTGCGGCAGCGATTGCGCCAGGCCGCACATCATCGAGGTCACGGTGAAGGCGGCCACCGACACCAGGAACAGGCGCTTGCGCCCGAATTGCCCGGCGAGCCAGCCGGTCAGCGGCGTCATGATGGCCGCGGCGACGATGTAGGAGGTCAGCACCCAGGTCATCTGGTCCTGGGTGGCGGACAGCGAACCCTGCATCTTGGGCAGGGCGACGTTGGCGATGGTGTTGTCCAGCGTCTGCAGGATCGAGGTCAGCATCACCGTCAGGGTGATCATGCCCCGGTTCAGCACGGGTCCGGCGGACGCCGGCATGGCGGTGGGACTCACTGTGCGGCGTGGGAGCCGAACAGGCCGCGGCTGTGGCCGGTGTCCACTTCAACAGTGGCGCTGAGGCCGGAGTGCATCGGCAGGTCATCGGGCACGTCCTGCAATTCCAGGCGCACCGGCAGGCGCTGCACCACCTTGACCCAGTTGCCGGTGGCGTTCTCCGGCGGCAGCGCCGAGAACTGCGAGCCAGTGCCGGGAGCGATGCTGACCACGTGGGCCTGGAAGGTCTTGCCGGAATAGGTGTCGATGTCGACCGTGGCGGGCTGGCCGGAACGCATATGGGTCAGCTGGTTTTCCTTGAAGTTGGCCTCGACCCAGACATCGCGGGTGGACATCAGCGCGAACACCGGGCTGGCGGCATTGATGTAGTCACCCACTTGCAACTGCTCGACTTTGGTGACGATGCCGTCGTCCGGCGCCACGATGCGGGTATAGCCCAGGTTGAGCCTGGCCCGGTCCAGTACCGCCTGGGCCTGCTGCACCGTGGGATGCTGATCAGGGTCGATGTCGGGATCGCCGCCGAGCATGGCCAGCACGCTGGCCACCTGCTGCTGCGCTGAGGCTACCTGCTGCCGCGCCGTATCGCGCGCATGCTGCACCTGGTCGAACTGCATCTGCGAGGAGATGCCGGAGGCGAGCAGCTTCTGCTGGCGCTGGTATTCGCGGCCCTGGTAGTCCAGCGTGTCCTGTGCCGAGCGCAGCGCGGCGAGCTGCTGGTGATAGGTGGCCTTGCCGGCGATGACCTCCAGGCGCGCGGTGCCGAGCTTGGCCTGCGCTTCCTCCACTGCGATGCGATAGGGCTGGTCGTCGAGCCGGAACAGCAGATCGCCGCGATGCACGCGCTGGTTGTCGCGCACCGCGACTTCCGCCACCTGGCCGGCGACGTTGCTGCTGATCGAAGCACGCGCCGCTTGGACGTAGGCGTCGTCGGTGGACATGTAGCGGCCGCCGGTGATCCAGAAATACAGCGTGCCGATGGCGACCAGCGCCACGCCGATGATCATCAGCGGCAGGCGCAGCCGCTCCGCGCGGGACTTGCCGGAGTCGGCCGGGATGCTGCCGGCGGTGGGGGTGGCTGCACTCATGAGACTACCTTTGTGTTGCCGGCGCACCGGGCGGATGACCCGCACCGGCTCGTAGTTCGGCTTTGGGGTGTGGCGCCTGCCGGCGGCGCGATGAAATCGACAGGCATCCCTTGCTGCGGAGTTGCCAGCGGGCCGCGCCCGGCGACCCGGAGTCCGGCAGCGACGGCGGTGCGCGCGCGAACACTGATGCGCCGGATCAGCTCGATATCGGTGGACAGGGTGCGGCCGGCGCTGAACCAGAAGTAGAGCGTGCCGATGGCGACCAGCAGCATGCCGCCGATCACCGGGCGCAGATGCGGCTGTCCGGCGCGCGATTTGCCGCCGCCGTCGGGCATGCGGCCAAGGGTGGGAGTGGCTGCGCTCATGCGGATTCCTTCTTGTTGCCGCCGCGCCTGGGGGAAGTTTCGGCGGCGGGTTGGGCTGCGGCATCCTCGTCCGCTTCCGGCGGAGGACAGGGCAGGGCGCCTGCTTCGGAGCCCGGCAGCAGCGCGGTGAGATTGGCGTGAACGCGCTCGAGCAGGCCCACCAGCTGGGCGCGCTCGGCCGCCGACAGTCCGGCCAGCGAGGCGGCGCGGGCGCGGTCGGCGATGCGCCAGATCTCGTCCAGCATTGCGGCCGCCGCACCTGTCGTGAACAGGCGCCGGGCGCGGCGGTCGGCCGGGTCCTGCCGGCGCTCGATCAGGCCGTCCCGCTCCAGGCGGTCGAGGTTGCGCACCACGGTCATCGGGTCGGTGTCGGTCAGTTCTGCCAGCCGCACCTGACTGATGCCCTCGTTGCGCTGCAGGTAGATCAGGACCTTGCACTGCGCCAGGGTCAGATTCAGGCTGCTCGCCTCGCGCTCGAAATTGAGCCCGGACAGACGCGATACGTCCTTGAGCAGAAAGCCGAAATTGCGCAAACGATCCATGGGAGGGGTCCTGCCTGCATGAAAACTGAAGAGATAATATCACAAGATATTAAATTGAGCGAGATGATATCGGATGAATATTTTTGAGGTGCCTTATTGGTAATGGCGTAAAAGGCTGCTGCGATAACATGTGAAAAACCGCGCCTGGAGCGCGCAAGGGGGAGCGGGATGATGGCTTTGCGACGTTCGGCGACCTTGTTCCAGCGTGGCGAGCTGGATGCCGTGATCTTGTGCCGGCCGATGTACGACAGCCCGTTCCCGGGGTCCATGGCGATGGAGAAACAATTGCTGGATTCAACGAATGGCGGCGATGTGGATGCAAGCCAGTTCAACCCATGATGGCGCCGGTCTGAAGCTCCCCCAGGGAAAAGCCATGAGAATCGTCGCAACGGTGTGCCTGGTGACTGTGCTATCGGTGTTATCGGCCTGCGCCGTCTGGTCGGCCGGCAAGGATCCGCATGGCCAAGAACTGATGCAGAACGCAAACGCGGTGCTGGCCGCGCTGAACAGCTATATACAGGTCAACCGCAAGGGGCCGGCGACCTTGCAGGATCTGGTGCCGAGCTATATCGCGGCCCTGCCGGCACAGCCGGAGTTCAATTACTCGGTACGGCGCGGCAGCCTGGTGTTCAACTATGCGCCGAGCTGGCCGACACCCGGCACCAGCGCTTGCGAAGCGCACTTCGGCGAGACCGCGTTCCGCTGCGCCGACTACCGCTGAGCGCCCGCCGGAGAGTTGCTCAGCCGCCGGAAATCGGGGCCATGCAGGCATTCCAGGCCTCCGCATGGGCCTCTGCGCGGCTCTGCGACTGCGCATAGACTCGGGTGATGATCGCCCGGGGCTGGTCGCCGGGGAAGCCGGCGAAATACTGCTCGACCTTCTCGATCGGCACTTGCGCCTCCCGCGAGGCCTGGGCGCTGGCCGCGATCATGCTGTTAAGCATGCAGAAGCTGGCCGGCCCGGTGCGCTCCCGCGGCACCAGCGAGACCCGGGTGGCGCAGTCGCCGAAGAATACGGTGGCGTAGTCCCAGATATTGCCGACCTTGTCGTCGTAGACCCGGTCGGCGGTGGCCAGGGTCAGGTCCGAATTCGGCCGGCCGGCGTAGAAGGCCTTGACGTCCTGGAGGGATACGCCCCGGTGCTTCATGTCGGCGACGATCATGGCGGTGTCGGTGAGCGCCGAGCAGCCGAACAGGCTGGCTCTCTCCCGTGCGGAGTAGAGCGGGGCGGCCGTGGCCGGCGTAGCGGAAGCGGCCGGGCCGGGGTTTGCAGCCGGTGCCACGGGATGCACCGCACAGGCGGCGCAAAGGCAACTCAGCGCCGCGGCGACAGCACGGAAAATTCTCATCAGCCTCTCTCAATCACGCGATGCGGCAGTTTAGAGCCTGTTCGCTGCCTTGCGTGCGAGCCAGCAGCAGTCCGGTGACATAAACTGTGTGCCGAGCCGGCCCCGCCGTGGATCGGCGTGAGAACCGAAGGCCCTGGCCGCGGTCCATGCTCCGGTCCATACCTCGGCGCCGGTGAGCGCATATCATGGGCGGCGTGGCGGCGATTCATTCACGGACAAGTTCCAGTTCCAGGTGTTGACAGGCGTTAGATGAGTTCAAGGATTCCTCCGGGCCGCAAGTCTGGAACCTCACAGATCGGGCGCGGGCCGCAGGCGAGCTTCGGCCTGCCCGAGACCTTCGAGTCGGTCAAGGACATTTTCGAGGAAAAGCGCTCGTTCACCCGGCGCGTGGTGGTGGCCGGCCTGATCGTACTGCTGCTGGCGGGCCTGTTGCTGGGGCGGTTGGCGCAGATCCAGCTGGTGCAGCACGACTACTACGTGACCCGCGCCGACGAGAACCGCATGCGCCTGATCCCGGTGGCGCCGGTGCGCGGGCTGATCTACGACCGCAACGGCGCCCTGCTGGCGCAGAACCAGCCGAGCTTCGTGCTGGAGATCACCCCGGAAAAGGTCGGCGGCCTAGACAACACCCTGGCGCGGCTGGGCGACGTGCTGCAGCTGAGCGACCGCGATATCGCGCGCTTCAAGGACCGCATGCACAAGACGCAGCGCTACAACGCGGTGCCGCTGCGCACTCATCTGTCGATGGAGGAGGTGGCGCGCTTTGAGGTGAGCCGCTACGAATACACCGGGGTGGATGTGAGCGCGCAGCTGTCGCGCGACTACCCGATGGGCGATGTCACCTCGCACCTGATCGGTTACGTCGGCGGCATCTCGGATGCGGATTACGCCAGCCTCAACGCGGACGAGTACCAGGGGCTGACGCAGATCGGCAAGGCCGGCATCGAGCGCAGCCATGAGGACGACCTGCGCGGCCTGCCGGGCAACAAGGTGATCGAGGCCAATGCCGGCGGCCGGCCGCTGCGCGAGCTGGACTACCACGCCGGGCATTCGGGCGAGGACCTGTACCTTTCCATCGACGCCAAGCTGCAGAGCGTGGGCGAGCAGGCCTTCGGCGAGCTCGATGGCGCGGCGGTGGCGATCGACCCCAAGACCGGCGAGGTACTGGCGCTGGTGAGCAAACCGGGCTTCGCCCCGGCACCGTTCGTCGAAGGGATCGACAACGATACCTACCATGCGCTGCTGGACGACCCAGAGCGGCCGCTGTATGACCGTGCCCTGCTCGGCACCTACCCATCCGGTTCGACCATCAAGCCGTTCCTGGCCATCGGCGGGCTGCACTACGGCACCATCAACCCGGACAAGGCGGTGTTCGATCCGGGCTATTTCCAGCTGCCGGGCGTATCGCGCAAGTACCGTTGCGACAAGCGCACCGGACATGGCTGGCTGGCGCTGGACCAGGCCATCGCCCAGTCCTGCGACGTCTATTTCTACCAGGCCGCGGTGAACCTGGGCATCGATCACATCGACGACGTGCTGGCCGAGTTCGGCTTCGGCAAGACGACTGGCCTGGACATCCCCAACGAGAAGGCCGGCATCCTGCCCACCCGCGAGTGGAAGCGCCGTGTGCACCACGACAGCTGGTACCTGGGCGAAACGGTGAACATGGGTGTGGGCCAGGGCTATTTCACCGTGACGCCGGTGGAACTGGCGCAAGCGGTGGCGCGCCTGGCCATGCACGGCGGCGGTTTCAAGCCGCATTTCGTGCATGCGATGCGGGACCCGTTGACCGGCACTACGCGCGAGGTGCGGCCGGAGCCGCTGCCGCCGATCAAGGACATCGAGGAAAGCGTCTACGCCAGGGTGATCAAGGGTATGTCGCTGGTGACGCAGACCCCCACCGGCACCGCCTACGCCGTGTTCAAGGATGCGCCCTATACCTCGGCCGGCAAGACCGGCACGGCCCAGGTGGCCGGTCTGAAGCAGGATGAGACTTACGCGCCGAAGCTCGATACGGTGACCAAGCAGCTGCGCGACCACGCCCTGTTCATCGCCTTCGCCCCGGCGGAGGATCCGCAGATCGTTGTGGCGGTGGTGGCGGAGCATGCCGGCTGGGGCGCCACTTCGGCGGCGCCGGTGGCGCGGCAGATGATCGACCAGTACCTGCTGGGCAAGGTGCTGTATCACCCGCCGCAGGCGAAGGTGCCGGTGACGCCGCAGGACAGCGTGCCGGAAACCGACGACGACGATAACGCCGATGCCGCCGGCATGCAGGCGCCGACGCAGGACGCGCCGCCGGTGCCGGCGAACTGAGGGCTTGCTGAGAGGGAGGGTCGCTGTGCCCAATACCACTCCCTTAAGCGCGATCCGTCGTCGTATTGTAATTCTGCGATCGTAGGGCGGCCTGTGGCCGCCGAGTTTCTGAGTGGCAGCGACCTCGGCGGCCACAGGCCGCCCTACGAT
>JAMFRN010000171.1 GCA_026224805.1 Nevskia soli | reverse complement strand
GGCCATGATCACCGTGTTCGTGTGGGGCGTATTCGCCTTCGCCACCGTGCCGCCGCTGCAGATGCGCGTGGTGGCCAAGGCGGTGCAGGCGCCGAATCTCGCTTCCACCCTCAACATCGGCGCTTTCAACCTGGGCAATGCCCTGGGCGCCTGGCTCGGCGGCGTGGTCATCACCCAGGGCGCGCCATTGACCGCGTTGCCCTTTGCCGGCGCGGCGGTGACGCTGGCCGGTCTCGGTCTGACCCTGTGGTCGGCGCTGCTCGACCGTAGGCCGGCGCCGCGGACGGCAGCCGTGGCGGTGCCATTGTGCGAATCCCAATGAACGATCGATCCTTTTCGGAGAAGCACAAATGAGCGAGAGCAAAGTGGCGCTGGTGGTCGGCGCGCAGGGCGTGATCGGCCGCAATCTGATCGTGCATCTGGGGGCATTGGGCGACTGGGAAGTGATCGGCCTGTCGCGGCGCGGCGGTGAAAGCAGCGGCCGCGTGCGTCACATCGCGGTGGACCTGCTCGATGCGCCGCAGGCACGCGAGCGGCTCGGTGGCCTGAGCGAGGTCACGCATATCTTCTACGCCGCCTACCAGGACCGACCCAGCTGGGCCGAACTGGTGCCGCCCAACCGGGCCATGCTGGTCAACGTGGTGGAAGCGGTCGAGCCGGTGGCGGGCGGCCTGCGCCACATCAGCCTGATGCAGGGCTACAAGGTCTACGGCGCGCACCTGGGCCCGTTCAAGACGCCAGCGCGCGAGACCGATGCCGGGCACATGCCGCCGGAATTCAATGTCGACCAGCAGGATTTCCTCGAGCAACGGCAGCGCGGCAAGGCCTGGAGCTGGTCGGCGATCCGCCCCGCCGTGGTCGGCGGCTTCGCCCTCGGCAATCCGATGAACCTGGCCATGGTCATCGCCGTCTATGCCTCGATCTCGAAAGAGCTGGGCCTGCCGCTGCGTTTTCCGGGCAAGCCCGGCGCCTACGACAAGCTGCTGGAAATGACCGACGCCGGCCTGCTGGCCAAGGCGACGGTGTGGGCGGCCACCGATCCGCGCTGCGCCAACCAGGCGTTCAACATCAACAATGGTGACCTGTTCCGCTGGAGCGAGCTGTGGCCGAAGATCGCCCGCTGGTTCGAGCTGGAAACGGTGCCGCCGCTGCCGATGTCGCTCAATGTGGTGATGGCCGACAAGGAGCCGCTGTGGCGGTCCATGATCGAAAAGCACGGCTTGCGGGAAACGCCGTACAAGGATGTTTCATCCTGGGGCTTCGGCGATTTCGTCTTTTCCTGGGACTACGACCTGTTCGCCGACGGCTCCAAGGCGCGGCGCTTCGGCTTCCATGAATACGTCGAGACCGAGGCGATGCTGCTGGGGCTGTTCGAAGATTTGCGCCGACGCCGCATCATTCCCTGAAGTTCGCCGGCCTGCGCCGATAGCGGATGAAGGCCGCGATATACAGGGCCGCATTCATGCCCAGCAGCACGACCGCCATCGCGATCTGGTGTTGCGGCTGCAAGCCGGGCGGATAGATCACCGGGATCAGATAGTGATCGATGAAGCCGCCGTTATAGCCGGCCTCGCCCGCCAATGCACGAAAGTGATTTTCCAGCGGCGTCAGCGGGCAGATGCGGTGCGACACCTCGATCCACACGCCCCAGGCCCAGGCGGGCGCGTGCAGCCAGGCCCAGCGCAGACGGTACAGTACCAGCCAGCCGCCGAAGATGACGAAGAGGATGAAGCCGAGGTGGAACACCACCACGGCATTGGCGGCGAAGTGGGGGAGCATGACCCCGGCAGCTTAACCCAGGCCGAACCTCGGCCAAATCCGGCCCGATTGGTTCATCCGCGACCACCAGCCACATGCCTGCCAAATAGGGCGCGCTGCCGGCCTGCTCCGCGACGGATCATGCGAAGCCCCCGGCGACCGGGCTTCGTTGCTACAGAAGTCAGGTGCTGGCGAGCTGCGCCGTATCCACCGGCAGCTTGCGCAGGCGCTTGCCGGTGGCGGCATGGATGGCGTTGAGCACGGCCGGGGCGAGGGCGGAGGTGCCGGGTTCGCCGATGCCGCCGGGGGCTTCGGCGCTAGGCAGCAGGTAGACCTCCACCAGCGGCGCCTCATTCATGCGCAGCATCCGGTAATTGTGGAAATTGCTCTGCTGCACGCGGCCGTTCTCCAGCGTGATCTGGCCATATAGCACGGCGGTGATGCCGAAGATGATGCCGCCCTCCAACTGCGCCCTCACCGTGTCCGGGTTGACGGTATAGCCGCAGTCCACGACGCAGACCACGCGCTGCACGCGCACGCTGCCGTCCTTGTCCACCGCCACTTCCGCCACCTGCGAGACGTAGGAGCCGAAAGCGAATTGCACCGAGATGCCGCGGCCGCTGCCGGCCGGCATGGGCTTGCCCCAGCCGGCCTTCTCCGCGGCCAGGTTCATCACCGCCAAGGCGCGCGGCGACTTGCCGAGCAGGGCGCGGCGGTACTCCAGCGGGTCCTTGCCGGCCTTGTTGGCCAGCTCGTCGATGAAGCTCTCCACCACGTAGATGTTGTGGGTGGGGCCGACGCCGCGCCAGAATGCGGTGGGAATGCCCGGCGGCTCATGGCGCACGTAGTCGACGTGGCGATTGGGAATGTCGTAGATGGTTTCGGCTGCGCCTTCCACCGCATCGGGATCGGGCTCGCCCGGTTTGATCGCGCCGGGAATGAAGCGCGCGATAATGGAGGAGCCGACGATACGATGGCTCCAGGCTACCGGCATGCCCTTGTCGTTCAGCGCGGCGCTGAGCTTGTCGTAGTAGTACGGCCGGTACATGTCGTGCTGCACGTCCTCCTCGCGCGTCCACACCACTTTCACCGGGCCATCCACCTGCTTGGCAATCTGCACCGCCTGCATCACGTAATCCACTTCCAGGCGCCGGCCGAAGCCGCCGCCGAGCAGGTGGTTGTGTACACGCACATTCTCCTGCGGCAGGCCGGTGATCTTGGAGGCAACCAGCTGCGCCACGCTGATCACCTGGGTGCCGGTCCAGATGTCGCAGCCGTCCTTGGTGACTTGCACGGTGCAGTTCATCGGCTCCATGGTGGCGTGGGCCAGGAATGGCGCCTGATACACCGCATCGAACTTCGTCGGCGCGGCGGCCGTGGCCTTGGCCACGTCGCCCTCGTTCTTGGCGATGGCGAGGGCACCGGCGGCGGGCTGCTCCGCGGCCTGCGCCATCTGCGCCACGATATCGTCGGTCTTGAGCTTAGCGTTGGGGCCTTCGTCCCACTGGATGTCGAGCGCGGCCAGGCCCTGCTTGGCCGCCCACATATGATCGGCCACCACCGCCACGGCGTTGTCCAGCGCCACCACCTGGCGCACGCCCGGCGTCGCTCTGGCCTTGGCCTCGTCGAACTTCACCGGCTTGCCGCCGAACACCGGGCAGGCGGCGACAGTTGCGATCTTCATGCCGGGCAGTTGCGCGTCGATGCCGAACTGCGCCTTGCCGTTGAGCTTGTCCGGCGTATCCAGGCGCTTCGCCGGCGTGCCGATCAGCTTGAAGTCCTTGGGATCCTTCAGCGCCACCTTGTCCGGCAGCGGCAGCTTCGCCGCCGCATCGACCAGGGCGCCGTACTTGAGCTTGCGGGCGCTGGCGGAGTGGATCACCTCGCCACGCTCGGCATGGCAAGCTGCCGGGTCCACTTTCCAGTGCTGCGCAGCGGCGGCGATGAGCATGCTGCGCGCGCTGGCGCCGGCCTGGCGCAGCGGCACCCAGTAGGCGCGCACCGAGGTACTGCCGCCGGTGATCTGCACGCCGAACAGCGGGTTGCCGTAGAGCTTGTTGTCGGGCGGCGCATGCTCCAGCGTGACCTGCTCCAGCGGCACCTCCAGTTCCTCGGCGATGAGCATGGGCATGGAGGTATAGGTGCCCTGGCCCATCTCCACCTGGCTCATCACCAGGGTGACGCGGCCATCGCGGCCGATGCGCACGAAGGCATTGGGCGTGAACTCCGCCGCGTCCTTGCCGGCGGCTTCGGCCCCGCCCATCAAGCCCGGCAGGCCGATGCCGATGAGCAGGCCGCCGCCGGCCGCGGCGCCGGCCTTGAGGAAAGCGCGACGGTTCAACCCGGCGGCGAGCGAGCGTTCAACCATCCGTTCGAAACCCATGATCAGGCCCCTCCGGCGGCGCTGTGCGCGGAGGCGGCGCCCTGCGCGTTCTGCGCCGCCTGCTTGATGGCGGCGCGGATGCGCACATAGGTGCCGCAGCGGCAGATGTTGCCGGACATGGCGTTGTCGATGTCCTCGTCGCTGGGGTGCGGGTTGCCCGCCAGCAGGGCCGAGGCCGACATGATCTGGCCGGACTGGCAGTAGCCGCATTGCACCACTTCCAGGTCGCGCCAGGCCTCCTGGATGTGCTTGCCCGCGGGGGTGCTGCCGATCGCCTCGATGGTGGTGATCTTCTTGCCGGCGAGGGCCGCCACCGGTGTGACGCAGGAGCGGGTGGGCTGGCCGTCGACATGCACGGTGCAGGCGCCGCACAGGGCCATGCCGCAGCCGAACTTGGTACCGGTCATGCCCAGCACGTCGCGCAGGGTCCACAGCAGGGGTGTATCGGGGGTGACGTCGGCCTGTTGGATCTTGCCGTTGATGTTGAGCGTGATCATGCGGTTCCCCGTGAATACGAAGAATGGCCCCCGGGGACGCCGGCGGAGACTTCAGCCAGGCGTGCAGGGGAGTGGTGCTGTCATCCTATCTTAGTCCCCTCCGGCCGAAGCGAAAATACCGCTTCGGCCGGATGCGCCGCTTACTGCCGCCGCGAGAACGACACCGCGTAAGCGCCATCGCGCGTGCCGACCAGCGGATCGTCGGACAGCTCGATGCCGTCGGTGAGCTCGCCGGGCAGGAACAGCAGCTTCTTCTGCGCTGCCAGGCTGTCGGGTACCGCCTTGTCGATGGTCAGCGTGCCCAGGTCCACCACCTTGCGGTTATCCGGCCAGGGCTGTGACGGGTCCTTGGTGTTGTCGCCGGGCGCGGCGAGCTGGGCCTTGAGATGGAACACAAGCGGCTTTTTGGCGAGGCGCTTGGGCAGGTCGTCGACCAGGAAGTCGGGCGCCTTCTTTTCCGCCACCGCCGGCGGCAGATGCACCACTTTCACCGGCTGCATGATGTAGCGCACCGCCTGCCTGTCGCCCGCCTTGTTGACGAAGATGAAGGCGTCGATGCCGTAGTACACCTCGTCGGCGAAGCTGTCCGGGGTGGACACCGTGCCCAGGGCTTTGGGCACGCTCGGGTGGCTGGCTACGAACTGGTCGAGCTTGGTCGGTTTCGGCGCATCGGCCGGACTGTCGGCGATGGCCATCAGCAGGTCGCGGAAGTCTTCGCCGTTGGCTACCGGAAAGAACTTGAGCGAGTTGATCACCATATTGGTCTCGCCGCCGCCCGGCAGATGGAACTTGATCGACATGCCGTGAGGATTGGCGTTCTTCGATCCATCCGGCACATCGGGCAGGCCGCCGGAATCCGAGAAGCGCACCGTCACCGGAATGGTGCTGCCGTCGAACAGCGCGGCGCGGCTCAGCGCGGCGGCCCCCGGCGCGGCCTTGAAGCTGCCTTCCGCCACCACACCCTTGGCGTGATTGGCGCGAAAGCCGGGATGGACTCCATAAATCTTGTTCATGGTGTCGACGATCTGCGTCGGCACTGCTGCGTCCTGTGCGCCGGCGAGCCCGGACGTCGCGGCTGCAATCAAGGCCGCCAAGGCAACTGCAAGCTTGTTCCTGACCATGAAAGTATTTCTCCCCATAGGTTGAATCCACATGAAGGCAGCGCCCAAGGCTGTCGCCCGGCATTTTGGCACAGCGAGGTGTTGCATCGGTGTGACGGCCGTTTCCCCAGGCCGTCTGGATTCAGCTATCCGTCTGTCCCCGAAGGCATGAAGCCAGCGTTGCCGACAGGCCGCGTGTGATTTTCACCATGCTGGCCTCGGAGCGATCCAGGCCGTAGACGGTGAGCGGGAAGTTCAGCGGCTGCTGCAAGGCCCAGATCCGCTCATGCTCGCTCGCCGGCAGGATCTGCGCTGGATCGCCCACGGCAACCCAGCCGATCGGCACCGTGGCTCCGGCTGCGACCCGGGTCTTGAGATGGACCACACCGTTGATGCGCACCTCGCAACCCTTACCCAGATGCGCCGCGTGGAACACCGCGGCGCCGGTGGCGATGAACACCTCGTCCTCGACAGTGCAGCCGACCAGGTGCGTGTTCGGTCCGATCAGGCAGTTGTTGCCGATGCGCAGGTCGTGGCGGGCGCTGCTGCGCAGCACCGCATTCTCCATGACGATGCACTCGCTGCCGATGTGGATGGAGCCGCCTTCGGCAATGATCTGCGCGCCGAACAGCACCCGGCAGCCGGGACCGATGCGCACATCGCCGCAGATCACCGCGTTGGGAGCGATACTGGCGGCAGGATCGATGTCGGGTGACTTGCCGGCGTGAGTCAGCAGCATGAGGTGCGCCTGTTCTTTCTGAATGCAGTGCGGCTATGCCGTTACCGGACGGGCGGCAGCGGACAGCGCATCGTCGAGCCGGTCATTGCCCCAGTACATCTCGCCGCGCACGAAGAAGGTCGGCGCGCCGAAAATGCTGCGGGCCCTGGCCGTTTCGGTCTGCTGCCGCAGCAGCAGCTTGTTCGCTTCGCCCTGTGCCTCGTCGATGATCCGACCAGCGGGCAGGCCCAGCTCGGTGAGGATGCCGGCGACCTGTTCCGGCGCGTTGATATCCTGATCCTCGGCGAAGTTGAGCATCATGGTCATGCGGCAGTAGTCCGCCATCCAGGGCTGCTCCGCGCCGAGCAGGGCCACCCGCATCGGCAGTAGCGCCAGCCGCGGGAAGGTAGTCGGGCGGGTCCAGGGCAGGCCGTACTTGTGGCATAGCCGCGCCATGTCCTGCCACACGTACTCGCCTTTTTCCTTCTGCAACACGAACGGTGAGCTCTCCCAGCCGAGGGACTTGAAGATGGGGCCGAGCAGAAACGGCTTCCATTTCACGGTGACGCCGCGGCGGGCGGCAGTGTCCTCGATGCGCATCACGCTGAGATAGCTGTAATTGCTGCCGAACTCGAACCAGAATTCGATCTCGGGCTCTTTGGTCCGTGTCGCACTTGGCTGCACCTGTTTCCCCTCCTGTTTTCACTAGTACACAATACTAGCCTGCCTTCCGTGATTTCATTCACCATGCAGCCAGGACAACCCAGCCGTACAGCCAGGGCCGCGGCGACGCACCGGGCCGTTCACCAGATCCTGGAGCAGGGCCGGATTTTTGCCGATCCCCTGGCGCTGCGCATCCTGGGCGAAGACGGTGACGCCCTGGCGCGTGAAGCCGATGATGTTCCACTGCGGCGCGGGATGCGCCTGTTCATCGCCGCCAGGACGCGTTTCGCCGAGGACGCCCTGGCGCGGGCCATCGGGCAGGGCGTCAGCCAGCTGGTGGTGCTCGGCGCCGGGCTGGATACCTATGCGTACCGCAGTGCCCCGGCGCGTGGCTTGCGCATCTTCGAGGTGGATCACCCGGCAACCCAGGCCTGGAAGCGGCAACGGCTGGCGGAGGTGGCCATTGCGGTGCCGCCGGCGCTGACTTTCGCCCCGGTGGATTTCGAGCGCGAGACCCTGCCGGACGGCCTGCTCGCCGCCGGCTTCGATCCGCAGCAGCGTTCCTTCTTCACCTGGCTCGGCGTGGTGCCCTACCTGACGGAGCCGGCCATTTTCACCACGCTGGCTTATATCGCCGGCCTGCCCGGCGGCGCGCAGGCGGTGTTCGACTATGCCAATCCGCCGGGTTCGCTAGCACCGCAGGCCCGGGCGGCCATGGATCTGCGCGCCGCGCGCGTGGCCAAACTCGGCGAGGCCTGGGTCAGCTATTTCGATGCGGCCGAGCTGGATGCCCGGCTCAGGGCCAGCGGGTTCACCCAGATCGAGGACCTGGGGCCGGCGCAGATCGCCGCGCGTTATTTTCCGGAATGGGTTGACGGCGCTGCCGAGAAAGGCGGCCACATCGTGCGCGCGGCGACGTTCTGAACTCCGTTTGTCGGGAGGGCGCGGCCGGGCGGTGAATGCCGGCGGCGGCCGCTGTCGTAGAATATCGAACCCCACTGAAGATGCCGAAAGTATGCGATTGATTCACTACCCTCTGGGATTCTGTCTGTGCGTGCTGCTCGCCATCACCGGCTGTTCGGGCGGCGAAGTCCGGCCCTGGCCGGAGCGGATTACCCGGATGGGCTACCAGATGCAGCCGCCGGTGGACGGCATCCGCAATTACTCGGTCGAAGGCTGGCATGACCTCGATGCGCAGCACATCATCATCGAAACCGGCACGCCCATCGACTATCTCATCACCCTCGAAGGGGACTGCGATGGCTTGGGCGGCGCCGTGACCATCGGTTTTTCATCGGTCAACGGCGACCTGGCCTTGTCCGACCAGTTGATCATTCGCCAGATCGACTCCAACTATAAATGCCCCTTGAAGGCGATCAATCCGCTGCAGCGGGGCAACCAGACCCGCAAGGGATGAGCGTCGTGCGGCATGCGGCGCTCAGGCATCGGCATGGTCGCGGCTTCCCAATGCAGCCTCGATCAGCGCCGTGTCGCAATACTCGGTGATCTCCCGCAGCTTGCCGTCGGCAAGGCGGTAGAGGAAGCAATAGCGGTTGTTGTACGCAATGCCGGTCCTGGTGGTGGCCTCGCCGCGCGCCTCCACCGCCACCGTATCGCCTTCGGCGATGAACCGCTCCGCCGTGGCGCGGTAGGGCTGGGCAAACCGCCGGCCCAGCGGAATCAGCAATTCCTGGAGCACCGCCGGCTTGCCGCGGTAGGTGCCGGACCAGGCGGTGCTGCCCGCGACAGTCCAGCACACCTCGTCGGCCATGCTCTCGACCAGGGGCCTGGAGTTGCCCTTCGACAGCTCCGCAAAAATGGCTTGCAGAAGCTGCTTGTTATCAGCTGCGCTCATGATGTCCGTCTCCCACTTTCATTGCGTGACGGGGGTAAAGCCCCGTTGGCGCCTATTAAACAAACTGTAGCGCACCTCAGGTCACGCCTCGCCTTTCAAAAAAAGCAGAGCGCCGTTTTCTTTACCCGCGACGTAATCGACCGGGGCCCGGGCTGGGCTGATGATCCTCCGCGCCGGATCGCATCGCGTATCCGGCCCCGTCATCACCCACCGTTCAATCCGACAGGAGTTCCGCCATGAGCACAATCGAAAGCATCGTGCACCGCTACATCGACAGCTGGAACCAGACCGACGCTGTCCGCCGCCATGCCGCTATCCGCGAGCTGTATGCCGAGAATGCGGGCTACACCGATCCTTTGGCCGCGGTGACCGGCTGGGACGCCATCGACCAGTTCATCGCCGGCGCGCAGCAGCAGTTCAAGGGTCTGGTATTCAGTCTCTCAGGCAAGATCGACGCGCACCACGACACCGCGCGTTTCACCTGGCAACTCGGTGCGCCCGGTGCCAAGGAGCCGCTGGTGGTGGGCTTCGACGTCGTAGCGACCGAAAACGGTCGGCTGCGCCAGGTCTACGGCTTTCTCGACAAGGTGCCGGCGGGCGCCTGAGGTGCCGGCGGGGCGGGCAGGGCGGCGGTGCCTGCCCGCCCCGTCGCGGCCCCGGACATTAACGAGCATTAAGAAGAGTAAAGACTCGTTCCGCCCTGGCCAAAGCAGGTTTCGTTCAGAATGCGTACAGCCGCGTTTGATAGCCTTTTCGCGTGCCTACAACAGAGGGACAGGCCATGAAAAAGCTGATGATTTGCACGGTTCTGGCGGCGACAGCCTTGCTTCCGATTGCGGCGGACGCCCACGGCTGGGGTCACGGCGGTCATGTCGGCCCGCTGGGGCTGTTGCTGGCGCCGATTGTGGCGGCTGCCGCGGTGGCAACGGTGGCGACAGCCGCCGCGGGCGCCACGGTGTCGGCCATCGCGCCGCCTTACTACGCGCCCGCGCCGAGCTATCCTGCGCCTTCCGCCTACTATGCCCAGCCGTACGCGCAGCCCTATGCACAACCGGTTGCGCAGCCGTATTACGCGCCGGCCCCGGTGGCTTATGCCGCCCCGGCTCCGGTGGTGTATGCCGCCCCCGCGCCGGCGTACTACGGTCCGGCGGTGGTCTACGGTGGTTACTACGGCCCGCGTTATTGCGGCGGTCCGCGCTACTACGGCAACGTTCAGTATCGCCCCTACTATCGTTGAATCGATGTAGGCGGTCGCAAGGCGGGCACGCTCGGAGCGTGCCCGCTTTTTTTTGATTCGCAGCTGCAAGTGGAACTGCCCGGATTCCCGGGCACAGCTTTCCCTAGGCATACTGGCGACGATCCTGCTGCTTTCGCTGATGTGGGCGCCGGCACTGCTGGCCCGGTGCAGGAGTTCGTGACCAGGGCTTTTCCGCCCCTGCCGGAGTGAAGCATGTCGGCCGAGGTGATTCCACATCCGCAACAGCACAGACGCTGCGTGCGTTGTGCGCAGTGGCGTTTGGAGCGGGAAGGCTCGATGATCGAGCCGGCTCCCGGTATCGTCGGCGGAATGGCGGCGAAGCTGCGCGGGCGGGCGGGGCAGGCGCCAGTGCGCTTCATCTGCCTCGATTGCCAGTACACCCTGCGCGGCCGCAGGATCCTCGGGTGGATGGCACTGGCCGTGATCCTGATCCTGATGCTGGTGAGCAAGGAATGCGGGCTGTGGTGAGGGCTGGTGTGGGTTCAAATCATGCAGTGACAATCCGGAAGGAGAGACCGATGGATGTATCCGTATTGGTGGAAGCGGACAGGAAGCCGAAGGCTGCGTCCTACAAGGTCAAGCTCCAGACCGAGGTGTTCGAGATCAACATCCGCATCCCGGCGGCGGAAGTAGAGGAGCTGAAACTGGTGCCGAGCAGTTCCTGGGACGAGGGGTCGATGCAGATCGGCGAGTCGGCCGGCGCCCCGGTGTTCTGGTCGACCGAGGACGGCGTGGTTGCCCTGCTGATCGGCGAGGACGACGAGAACTGGGACATCGCCCTGTCCGTGCCGGTGGAGGTGGTGGACACCATCCTCCAGGCCATCGCCAAGGCTTAGAGCGCCTATAACGCGGTGTGTTGCGCCGCGCCGCCGCGGCTGGCGGCGGCTTCGCGCAAGGGCAGGCTTCCGGCGATCAGCCAGGCGCCGCCGCACAGCGCGATGGCAATGAGCAGGCTGCACCACTCGTTGGGGTCATGCAGCCGCTCCGCGACCCGCGGGATGTGCAGGATCAGCACCCAGCTGCCGAACATCAGGCCCAGCAGCGTCGCCGCCAGATGTGCGCGTATGCCGCTGACGATGGCCGCACCGGCGGCGACATGCGCCACGCCGGTGAAGTAGCCCCAGAACACGTGCCCGGGAATCCAGCCCGGGATGACGCTGGCGACGTAGTCGATGTAGATGAAATGCAGGAGGCCGAATACCGGCAGGGACGCGCCGAAGCAGAAGCGGCCGAGCCGCGCCGCGCGGTCGATGGTGCGGTCC
Organism: Nevskia soli; assembly: GCA_026224805.1. GTDB lineage: Bacteria > Pseudomonadota > Gammaproteobacteria > Nevskiales > Nevskiaceae > Nevskia > Nevskia soli_A. Next base: position 112 of record JAMFRN010000171.1, on the reverse strand, counting down.
CAGTTGCGGCGCACCGCTTGCCCGGTCTCCAGCACACCGGCGAGAACCCAGGCGCCGCCGCTGAGGGCCAGACATTCGAAGGCGCCGGTCCATTCATTGCCGCTGTGCAGGT
>JAMFRN010000170.1 GCA_026224805.1 Nevskia soli | reverse complement strand
CTGATCGGCGGCAGCCTGGGCATCTATCGCTTCATCGTGCTCCAGCCCAACCCCTTCACCGTGTTTCACGTCATCATCGATATCGTGGTGATCTCGATCTGCGTGCGCCTGCTGCTGCGGCGCGAGACGCTGGCGCTGACCATATAGGCGGACAAACTGCGCGCAAAAAAATCGGCGGCTTCATGCAAAAGCGTTGCGTTGAAGTCGCCGGGTGCCTACAATGCGCGGCTCAAACGGATGGTTAGCTCAGCGGTAGAGCATCGCCTTCACACGGCGGGGGCCACAGGTTCGATCCCTGTACCATCCACCAGAATCAATGACTTACGGGGCCTTCTTCAGGCCCCGTTTTCATTTAGGCGGGATTTGGGTGCAACTCCATGGACGCCCTGAAGATACTGCTCGCCGACGATCATCCGTTGTTCCGCGCGGCATTGCGCTTGGCCCTGCACGACGTGGCTCCCGGCGCCGCCGTGGTCGAAGCCTCCAGCTTCGCCTCGCTGGTCGAGGCGGTCGCCGCCAACCGGGAGCTGGACCTGATCCTGCTGGACCTGACCATGCCCGGCGCGATGGGCCTGTCCTCACTGGTCTACCTGCGCAGCGAACGCCCCGCCATCCCGGTGCTGGTGGTCTCGGCCAGCGACCATCCGCGCACCATCCGCCGCACCCAGCAATTCGGCGCCGCCGGCTTCATCTCCAAGTCCACGCCGCTGCCGGAGATGCATACGGCGATCCGCTCGGTGATGGAGGGCGGTGAGTGCTTTCCCGCGGTCGATGCCGAGCGCGACGATGCCGACGCCCGCCTGGCCTCCAGGCTGGCGCAGCTCACGCCGCAGCAGTTGCGTGTGCTGATGTGCGTGGCCGACGGGCTGCTCAACAAGCAGATCGCCTACGAGCTGGGCGCCGCCGAGAACACCATCAAGGTCCACGTTACCGCGATCCTGCGCAAGCTCGAATGCAACAGCCGCACCCAGCTTGCCGTGCTGGTCAAGGGACTGGCGCCGTCCGGCCAGGTTGATAGCGGAGAGCCCTCAGGCGGCATTGCGGATTAGCAGCTGCTTGATCAGCGCCCGCAACGCGGGCGGGCGCACCGGCTTGGACAGGAAGCCCCAGCCCTTGCTCCGCACCAGTTCCAGCAGCGCGGCGTCGTGCTCCGCCGAGATAACGATCACCGGCGGTGCAGCGCCCCAGGCGGTGCACAGCTGCGCGTAGAGATCGGGGCCGACATGCTCGCCCAGCCGGTAGTCGAGCAGCACGATGTCCGGGGCCTTGCCGGGTTGCGCCAGCGGCAGCGCGTCGGCCTCACCGCCGACCAGCGCCACCTCGCAGCCCCAGCGCTGCAGCAGGGCGCGGCTCGCCTCGCGCACGCGCGGATCGTCGTCCACGCACCAGACGCGGCAGCCGTGCAGCGCGGGAGCCTCGTCGTGGAACGGCGCGGCGGCCGGGACGGCGGCGACGTTCGCCGCGTCGCCCAGGGGCAGGGTGATGGAGAACACGCTGCCCCGGCCCGGCTGCGAGCGCAGGCCGATGCTGTGGCCGAGCAGCCTGGCGCTGCGGTCGACGATGGCCAGGCCCAGCCCGGCGCCGTGGTCGCCCGGCGCGGCGTGGCCGTCGTCGAAGCGGCGGAACTCCTCGAAGATTTCCTGGTGCCGCTGCTGCGGAATGCCGGGGCCGGTGTCCCATACCTCGATGCGCAGGCTGGCGCCGTCGCGGCGGCAGCCGAACAGGATGCGGCCCTGGCGCGTATAGCGGATGGCGTTGGAGAGGAAGTTCTGCAGGATGCGGCGCAGCAGGGTTTCGTCGCTGCGCACCACCGCGCGCGTGCCGACGCAGCGCAGCTTGAGTCCCTTGGCCTGCGCCAGGATGCCGAACTCGCTGCCCAGGGCTTCGAGCAGCGGGCCCAGGCGCAGGTTTCGTACCTTGGTCTCCATCGCGCCGGATTCCAGGCGCGAGATGTCGAGCAGGCTCGACAGGATCGCATCCTGGGCGGAGAGGGCATCTTCGGCGTTGCCGGCCAGGGCGGCGCACTCGGCCTGCTGCGGCGACTCGCGCAGGCGCTCGCCGCAGGCGTGGACGAACATGCGGGCGGCGTTGAGCGGCTGCTTGAGGTCGTGCACGGCGGCGGCGACGAAACGGCTCTTGGAGCGGTTGGCGCGCTCCGCCTCGCCCTTGGCTTCCTCCAGCTCGGAGGTGCGCTGCGCCACGCGCTGTTCCAGCGTCGAGGCCAGGGTGCGCAGGTCGCGGGCGGCGTTGCGGTAGGCGGTGATGTCGGCATAGCTGGTGACGAAGCCGCCGGCGGGCAGCGGATTGCCGCGGATCTCCACCACCGTGCCGTCCGGCCATTCCCGTTCGTAGACGTAGGGGCGGGCGGCGCGCAGATGTTCCAGGCGGCGCTGCACGGCTTCCTCGGGATCGCCCGCGCCGAGCATGCCGCGGCGGGCGTTGTGGCGCAGGATGTCCTCGATCGGGCGCCCGGCGCGCATCAGCTCCGGCGGCATCCTGAACAGCTCGACGTAGCGCCGGTTCCAGGCGACCAGGCGCAGTTGCTGGTCGATCACGCTGACGCCCTGCGGCAGATGCTCCAGGCTCTGCCCGTAGCCCTGCGTCGCGTCCTGCGCCGCCTGCACAAGGCCGTCCTGGGCGGTGCGCAACGCCGCGGTGTGCTGCTGCACCAGCTGCTCCAGCTCCGCCTGGCTGCGCTGCTGCAGCCGCGCGACGCGGGCGCGCTGCTGCAGGAATAATGCGAGGAACACCAAGGTCAGCCAGGCGCCGGCGGCGATGAGGCCGGCGTTGCGGGCGGCAAGGGTGCCGGCGCGGGGAATGCGCAGCAGGTGCAAGGTCCAGCCTTCCGCGGGCAGCGGCAGGGATTGCCAGAGATAGGCGGCCTCGCCGGAGGGGCCTTTGACCCGCGCCAGGCGGGCACCTAGCGGCAGAGCGCGCAGCGTGCTCACCGGCAAAGGCCTGAGCCTTGGCTCCGGGTATTGCCGGGTGGCGGATAGCTCGGCGCGCTCCGCCGCGGCCAGTGGCTGCAGCTCGTAGTAAAGCCAGGCCTGCTGGCTGGCGAGGAACACGACGCCCTGGCTGTCGCTGACCAGCACCAGGTCCTGGCCGCGCCCCCACTCGCGTTCGATGTCGTCCAGCGTGATCTTCACCACCAGAGCGCCGATCAGGCGCTGCCGATCGTCGCGCACCGCCTTCGACAGGAAGTAGCCCGGCGTGCCGGTGGTGACGCCGACGCCGAAGAAGCGGCCGTCGTCGGTGCTGTCGAGCTGGCGGAAATACGGACGGAAGCCGTAGTTGTGCTCGACGTTGGTGGTCGGCAGGCGCCAGTTGCTCGCCGCCACCGCCTCGCCGTTGCGGTCGAGCAGGGTCAGGGTCGACGAGGTGGCGGCGCCGTTGACATCCTCCAGCTTGAGGTTCAGCTGCGACTGGCGGGCGGGGTCGATCGGCCCGGCCAGGGCGGCGCGCAGCTCGGCGTCCCGCGCCAGCACCGCCGGCAGCATGCGGTAGCGCTCGATGAAGGATTCCAGGGCATCGGCCGACAGCCGCAGGTGCTGCGCCGCCTGGGCGCTATCCTCGTCCAGGGCGCGCTCCCGCGCCTGATGTCCCGCCAGCCAGATGACCAGGATCATCCCTGCGCCGAGCAGGGCGATCAGGATCAGCGTGAACGGCCGGGTCCGGCGCAAGCGCATGGAGGAACGCGGGTCGATTCGGGACAGAGCGGAAACATAGCACTCCGCATGGGCCTGCGCCGGCTGGCTCCCGGCGCAGCGGATCAGAAGGTGAAGCGCCCGCCGATCATCGGATCGAACGAGGCGCTGTGCAGGTAGCCGCTGGCCATGCCGTCGAAGGCCTCGGACCACTGCACGCCGCCGTAGAGGTCGAAGTAGTGGTTGAATCGCTTGTCCAGCACCAGCGAGGCGGCATCGTAGTGGCCGCTGCATTGCCCCGAGCTGGTGTCGGAGCACGCAGTCGCCGCGTAGCTGCTCTGGATGGCGCGGTAGTAGCCGCCGAGCAGGTCGATCGACGGGGTCAGCGCGAACTGCGCGCCGCCCCACACGATCTGGAACACCTTGGGATCGGGGAAGGCGCTGTTGTTGGGGATGATGCGGTAGCCGCCGATGATCTCCGTTCCCACCGCCAGCGGCGTGGAGGGATTGTCGTAGCGGATGTGCTCGTAACCGAAGTAGAGCTTGGGCCGGCCGAAGTCATAGCGCGCGGCGATGGTGTAGCTGGCGTTGTCCGAGACGGTGGCCGGCACGGTGGTGTCCGCCGACAGGCCGAATTCCGGTGAGCCCGGCGTGGTCAGGGCTGCCACCTGCGCCGTGGTCAGCGGAGCGGAGACCAGCACCGCGTCGCGCTTGCGCGCCAGCACCGCGTCGACCGACAGGCCGCCGTAGCTGTCGCCGAGATCGAACTGGTAGGCATTGCCCTTCTGTCCGGCCGCCGCCGTCAGGCCGCCGAACTGGTACAGGGCGCCGCCGTGGAGGTGGCCATAGGTCAGGTTGTACTTGATCGTATCGTCGAGCAGACGGTCCTCGGTGTCGCCGCCGCCGGCGGTCGCGCCGAAGAAGCCCAAATATGAAAACTGCAGTGAGCTGCCCAGCGGATCGTAGTCGCGGATGGCGTCGTTGAGCGTGGTGCTGTTGCGGCCGATGGTGAGCGTGCCGAAGCGCGCCGACTCGATGCCGAAGTTGACGCGGCCGTTGAAGGCCTGGCCGGCGCGGGTCGAATCGCCGTACGAACCCTGCTGGGCGAGGGCGACGCCGTTGTTGTGGGCGATGGAGCCGGGGCCGTCGATCAGCGTTCCGGAGGCGGGCAGGAAACCGGTGTCCGCCTGAAAGATGCCCCACCAGCCCTCGACCAGGGACTCGCGTCCCTTGATGCCGATAGTCGAGATGCTCATGCCGTTGGAAGCCAGCGACAGGTTCGGATTATTGCTGGACTTGATCAGGAAATTGTTGACGTTGGTGGCCGCCGCGTCGCTGAACGGGCTGCCGTGGCTCTGGTAGGACAGGCCGAGGTCGACTGTGCCGTAGATGGTGATGCCGTACAGGCTCAGGCCGTCGTTGGCATTCTTGGCCCAGTGGTCCAACCGGGCGTTGAGGTTGCTCAGCTGCGCCTGCAGATCGGCGATCTCGTCCGCCTGCGCCGCCCGCGGCATCATCATCAGAGCGGCCACGGCCGCCAGCACGGTTCTGTAACGCTTCCCGATCATCACTTTTCTCCTCCAGCTTTTTTGTGCGGCAGGGCCCGGATGCATTGCGGGCGCCGCCGTATTGGTCGATACGCGCACAGTTCCCCCGCTACCGATCGACGATCCGTTCAAGCGCGGGTGGAACGTGCGAGAGCCCGGATCGATCCGGGCTGGTGAGCGCTGCGGGCGCCTTATCCGGCCGGTCGTCGGCGTTTCATCTGCGGCATGTGTCTGGTCCTCCCACCAATTCGTTCTTTATTTGTCGTGCGTTGCGCCGGCCGCGTCTTGTAGTGGGCGGTTCCGGCGCTGGGGAACATTGCTCCCACGCCGGCCCGCGATCAATAACACCATCGGGCTATATGTCGCGGCGCGACCGGCTTCTACCATCGCTGCGGACAATGAACATCCGCGCCGTTCGCGGCCGCGCAACGCACTGCTGATGGAGGAGACGATGAAGGCTGGACGTCTGTACCTGTGGGTCATCGCCG
>JAMFRN010000027.1 GCA_026224805.1 Nevskia soli | reverse complement strand
CTGGGGGCGGTGCTGTTCGCCTTCCTGCTGGTTGGCGGTTATGGCATCAACCGGCTGGTGACGGCGCTGCTGGCTTAGCTCGGTAGGTTGGGGTGAGCGCAGCGAACCCCAACCTACATTACTACCGGCTACGCGCTCAACAGGTGTTTGACGTTGCCGGCACCGGTACGCGGCGCTTGCGGGAACACAGCATCGAGGTGGCGGTCGGGCAGGCGCAGATGCTGCTCGCAGACGCGGGCTAGCACGGTGCGGAAATCGGTGGTCACGGCGAGGTCGCGGCCTTCGTGCAGGCCGCTGGCGGACAGGCCGGGCCAGTCGCCATAGACCTTGCCGCCGGCGACCGGGCCGCCCAGCACCCACATGACGTTGCCGTGGCCGTGGTCGGTGCCGTTGTTGCCGTTCTCATGGGCGGTGCGGCCGAACTCGGACATCACCACGATCACCGTATCGTCGAACTGCGGACCGAGCTGGTTGGCCAATAGGGCCAGACCCTCGGCCAGCGGTTGCAGGTGATTGGCCAACTGGCCTTTGCTGCCGCCCTGGTTGACGTGGGTGTCCCAGCCGCCGAGCTGCATGAAGGCAAGCTGCAGTTCCGGGGTGCGCTGAAGCAGGGTGGCGAGCTGGGCGGTATCCAGGGCAAAGCCCTTGGGCGAGGGGGCGCCGTTGTCGGCTTCCTTCATTTCCTTTACGTCGGCATCGCTCAGGTCGGAGAGGATCTGCTGGCGCGACTTGCGTCCCTCGCGGTAGGCATCGCCAAGCGAGCCCTTGTCCGCATACATGCGGTCAAAGTCTTCGTTGATTTCGGCCTTGTCCATGGCGGTGGCGCGGCTCGCCTCGCGGCCCAGCGGCACATTGGCGACCGCGCCGGGACCGCTGAAGATGCGCGGCAGCACCGGGCCGAAGCTGACTGCTTCCAGCGTGCCGGGCCGCTGCGGCAGGGTGCCGAGGGCGCGGTTCATCCAGCCGGTGCCGGTGCTCTTCACGCCGGGGGTGCCGCTCTCCATGTAGTCCTGCGCATCGAAGTGCGAGCGCGTCGGATCGGGCGAGCCGCAGGCATGCACGAAGGCCAGCTTGCGCGATTGCCACAGCGGCAGGATCGGCGCTAGCGCGGGGTGCAGGCCGAAATGACCGTCGAGGTCCAGTGCGCCGCCGTCGGTTCCCGGCTTGGGAATGGCGATACTGGAGCGCAGGGCGTAGTAGTCGCTGTCCGAATTGGGCACCACCACATTGAGTCCGTCCACGGCGCCGCGCAGCATCACCACGATCATGCGCTTGCCCGCGGGTGCGGGGTTATCCCCAGCGAGCGCCCAGCCGGCGCGGCCGAATGGTAGCAGGGACACCATTCCGAGATTCTTCAGCAGGGTTCTACGATCCATCGCACAAACTCCGTACAGCGGTTTCAGTAACGCATGAATTCGGGACTGCCCAGGATCATGCCGGCGCGCAGGCGCGGCGGCGCCGAGGCGAGCGCTTCACTGGTCTTGAGGGAGAAAGGATTGCCGAGCGTGGCCTGTAGCACCATCGGATCCGGCGGCGGCGGCTTGTTCTGCGGCCCTGGCGCTGGCGGCGGCGCCATGTTCATGCTGACTGGCATGCCGCTGGCCATCGTCCCGGCCATCGCCATGGGCGCGATCGGCGCGGGCTGCGGCTCCTGGTACAGCGGCAGGTTGCCGTTGCCCAGGGCGTTGGCGAAGTTGAGGCGGTAGACCATGGCGTCGGGGTTGAGCCAGGCGCTCTCGATGTTCTTGTAACCATCCGGTGTCTGGCAGCCATACAGCGGCATGCCGAACTGGTTGAGCGCACCGAGCAGAGGCTTGAGGTTGATCACATTGATGCCGCTGGCGCGCACGGCGGAGACGACGTAGCGGTACGGTGTCTTGAATTTGCCCTCGCTGCCGGCCGCGTCCCAAAATTCCCTACTGTGGAACAGGGTGCGCAGCACTTCGCGGATGTCGCCGTTGCTGTCGCGGAAGCGCTTGGCCAGGCGCTGCACCAGTTCGGGCGGCGGCTGGTCGGCGACGAAATACTGCGCCAGCTGATAGCTGATGTGTCTGGCCGTGGCCGGGCTGCGCGCCAGCAGATCGAGGGCGCGCTCGCCTTCCTCCTCGCCGTCGCTGTCCGCGCCGTTGAAGGTCCTGCCGAGGAAATGCTTGTCGCCGAAGTCGTGGCGCTTGGGATCGAAGGCGAAGGGCTGGGTGGTGCCGGCTTCCAGCTCGCGCGGCAGATAGGTCCAGCCGGTGAGGATGCGGGCCAGCTCGGTCACGTCCTTCTGGGTGTAGCCGCCATCCACGCCGAGCGTGTGCAGTTCCATCACCTCGCGGGCATAGTTTTCGTTGAGGCCGCCCTTGAGGTCGCCGTTCTTGTCCCGGTGCGGGACCGAGCTCTGCCAGTTGTCGAGGTAGTAAAGCATCGCCGGGTGCTTGGCGGTGGCGCCGAGCAGATCGCGGAAGTGGCCCAGGGCATAGGGACGGATGGCGTCGCGCTCATAGGCGCCGACCCAGATCTGGCCTTCGATGCCCTTGTCGCGGAACACATTGAAGTGGTTGAACCAGAAGTCGGTCATCACTTCCTGCAATTGCGCCGGGCTGTAGAGGGCGCGCAGCAGGCGCGCTTGCTGCGCTTCCTCGGCGACGTGATGGGCGGCCTGCTCGACTTTCTTGCGGGCATCCTCGTCGGCGCCGGCGGCCTTGCGCGCCGGCGGGCCATAGTCGCGGAACAGATTCGCAGTGCTGATTATGGTGGTGTCGAGCGTGTCCAGGCGCTGTTGCAGTTCCGGCGGTTCGGCGATCTTCTCCGGCGCCAGCTGTTCGTTGATGTAGGCGTCAACGCCCATCGCCATCACCCGGTCCAGGTCGCCGGGGCGGGGTCCGTAGCCCAGGCGGTCGAGCGCGTAGAGGGCTTTCTGCTCGGTTTGTTGCCCTGGTGCGGGGTCCGCTGCGCTCAGGCCGCTGAAGCTCAACAGACTCAGGGTGATGGCGCAGAGGGCGATTCTGGGCATGGTGGGCTATCGAGGCGCCGGATGGTGGCTGGGCGAATAATGCGCCTGTTGCCTGAATGCTGGATGAACAGGCGTTGCCCAGGGTCCTGGCCTCTCAGTCCGCGGGGTGCCGCAAGGCGAGGGTGTCGATACCGGCGCGGTCGAGCCGATAGGCGATCCAGTGGTCTTCACGCGTACCGCCAAGCCGCTGGTAAAAGCGTTCGGCGGAGTGGTTGCCGTGCAGGACATCCCAGCGCAAGCGGCCGCAGCCCAGGCGCTGCGCCCATTGAACCAGGGCGGCCATCAGCCGCTCGCCGACTCCTCTGTCACGATAAGGAGCATCGACGTACAACTCCTTCAGCACCAGGGTCGGCCGCAGGTCGTAGGTGAAGGGCACCAGATAGGACACCGCCATCCCGACGGCGATCGTTTTTTCCGTATCGACCGCCAGTTTGGTAAAGAATTGTCGCTGCGCTCCGAAACCGCGCGTTTCGAGGTCCTGCGCGCTGACTGCGAAATCGGCGCTGTAGTTTTCAGCTTCCGCCAGCGCCCGCATCAGGCGCAGCAGTTGCGGGATGTCCGCGGGCAGCGCATCGCGGATCTGGATCAAGAGCGTTCGAGTCCCAGGCCCTCGTCGATCCAGCCGGTGAGGCCGCCGATCATTTCCTTCACCGGCCGGCCCAGACGCGCCAGCTTCACTGCCGCCTTGTTGGCGCCATTGCAGTGCGGACCGGCGCAATACACCACGAACAAGGTGTCGGCGGGGAATTCCTCCAGGCGCGGCTCGCCGATCATGCGGGTGGGGATATTGATCGCCCCGGGCGCGTGGCCGGCGGCGTAGAGTGCCGCGCTGCGCACGTCGACCAGTACGAAGTCCTTCTGCTCGTGCCGGGTGGCGTACCAGACATCCGAGCAATCGGTCTCGAACGCCAGTCTTGCCTCGAAATGCGCCAATGCCCGTTCGGATGGTGCTGCCTTGACCTGATGTACGACGGTTGCCATGTGCGGCTCCTCGGTTGATGGGTGACGGTCGGCAGTATCGGCTTCGCACCTTCCTATGGAAACTGGCGGAAATGCCAACTATCATGAAGAACATGCCAAAATCCGAAAGCGGCAAAAAACCTCCGGTGGGCCGCAATGTGGCGGTGCTGGCCTACGACGGTCTGTGCACCTTCGAGTTCGGCATCGCGGTCGAGGTGTTCGGCCTGCCGCGTCCGGAAATTTCGGACTGGTATCGCTTTATCGTCTGCGCCATCGAGCCGGGTCCGCTTGCCGCCACCGGCGGCTTCAAGCTGATCGCCGCGGGCGGCCTGAAGCAGTTGCGCCAGGCCGACACGGTGATCGTGCCGGGCTGGCGCGGCATCCACACGCCGGTGCCGGAGCCGCTGCTCAAAGCCCTGCGCGCCGCCCATGCGCGCGGTGCGCGGCTGGTCTCGTTCTGTTCCGGGGTATTCGTGCTGGCGGCAACCGGCCTGCTGACCGGCCGGCGCGCCACCACCCATTGGCGCTACGCGGCGCAACTGGCGCGGGCTTACCCGGATATCCGCATCGAACCCGATGTGCTGTATGTCGACGAAGGCCAGATCCTGACCTCGGCCGGCAGCGCCGCGGCACTCGATCTATCCTTGCACCTGGTGCGCCGCGACCACGGCCCGCGCATCGCCAATCAGGTGGCGCGCCGCCTGGTCATCCCGCCGCACCGCGATGGCGGGCAGGCGCAGTTCATCGACCAGCCGGTGCAGGAAGAGGGCGCTGCGCTGGCGGCGCTGTTCGACTGGATGCGGCGCAATCTGCAGCGCGAGCTGCCGATCCGACTGCTGGCGCAGCGTGCGCATATGAGCGAGCGCACGTTCCTGCGCCGCTTCGAGGACGCCACCGGCACCACGCCCAAGGACTGGGTCATCGAGCAGCGCCTGAGCCGTGCCCGGGAGCTGCTTGAAGGTTCGGGCATGCCGGTGGAGCGGGTGGCGACGGAATGCGGCTTCGGTTCCGCGGATACGCTGCGCCATCACTTCCGTACGCGGCTGAAGCTCAGCCCGAAGCGCTATCGCGATCGATTTGAATTGTCAGCGTAAGGGAGTGCTGTTGTGTAGGCTGGGTTGAACTGGCGAATCCCGGCATGATCGCCTGCAGCGCCGGGTTTCGCCGCGCTCAACCCAGCCTACGTGTCTCCGCATCAAGCCTTGTTGCTGGCAATCCAGGCATCGACCCGTTCTTCCAGCAGGTCCAGCGGCAGCGGCCCTTCGCCCAGAATCAGGTCGTGGAATTTGCGGATGTCGAAACGATCCCCCAGCGCGGTTTCGGCGCGATGGCGCAGCTCCAGGATCTTCAGCTCGCCGATCTTGTAGCCCAGCGCCTGTCCGGGCCAGCCGATGTAGCGGTCGACTTCGACTTCGATATTCTTGTCGGACAGTGCGGTGTTGTCGGACATGTAGGCGATGGCCTGTTCGCGGCTCCAGCCCTCGTGGTGCAGACCGGTATCCACCACCAGGCGGCAGGCACGCCACATCTCCATCGACAGGCGGCCGAAGTTTTCGTAGGGGTCGCGGTAGATGCCCATTTCGATGCCGAGCTTTTCCGAGTAGAGCGCCCAGCCTTCGACATAGGCGGTCAGGTCGTCGTCGCGGCGGAACAGCGGAATCGCCTTGTTCTCCTGCGCCAGCGCGATTTGCAGGTGATGGCCGGGCACGCCCTCGTGCAGGGCCAGCGAGGGCATTTCGTACAGCGGCCGCTTGTCCAGGTGCGAGGTATTGATCATCAAGCCGCCCGCCACACCCTGCTCGGGGCTGCCCGGCCAGTAGCGCGCGGAGGTGTAGCTCTCCTCGATTTCGCGCGGCACCGGGCGCACGCCATAAGTCAGGCGCGGCAGCAGGCCGAACCATTTGGGCAACTGGTCGTCGATGCGCTTGGCGATTTCGCTGGCTTTTTCCAGCAGGGCCTGGCGGCTGTCGACGTAAAACCTGGGATTGGTGCGCAGATCGGCCTGGAACTCCTTGAAGCTGCCGTGAAAGCCGGTCTGGGCCATCACCCCGTTCATCTCGGCGCGGATGCGGGCGACTTCCTTCAGGCCCAGCTGGTGCGCCTGGTCCGGCGTGATGTTGGTGGTGGTATGGCGCCGCACCTGGAAGGCGTAATAGGCCGTACCGTTGCGCGCCGCTTCGATCCCCAGCGAGGTGCGCGCCTGCGGCAGGTAGGTCTTTTCCAGGAACAGCAGCAGTTCGCGCTGTGCCGGCTTGACCTGCGTCGTCACCAGTTCGAGCGCCCTGGCGCGCAGGGCTTTTTGCTGCTCGGCGCTGAAGCTGTCGGGCAGGGTGGCGAAGGGTAGCAGCAGGGAGCTCTCCCCGGCGGGCGCATCGCTCTGCGCATGCACCACCCGCAGCGCGGCATTGACCACCGGCAGCGGCTGCACGAAATCGGTGGCCAGGCCGCGGCGGGCGTTGGCGATCTCGGTGGCGTAGTAGGCCGGGATCGCCTGGAGCCGTGCCAGCCAGCAGTCGGCATCGTCCTGGTTGCGGATCACCGTGCCGCGCGCGACGTAGTCCGGCGTGTTGAAAAAGCCGTCATCGGCGGCGAAGGGGAAGCGCGCCTCGTCGAACGACAGCGCTTCATAACGGCGGGCGATCTGGCGGCTCATCGCTTCCCGGTTGAGCGCATCTTCGCCTTGCAATGCGGCGTTACCGAGTGCGTCCAGGCGGGAGCGGAAGCCTTCCAGCGCCTTCTTGCGCCGGGCGTCCGCGGCGGTCGAATCGTCGGGCCAGCGCTTCAGCGCGTCGCGGTCGCCTTGCTGACCCGCCGTTACCGGGTCCTGCTCGAGATTGTAGTGTTCGTAGTCGGCTACAAGAGTCTTCAGATCGTCGGCGCAGACCCGGCCGGAGATGCCGAACAGGCCGAGGGTCATCAGGGCGGCGGCGAAACGCAGGATGCGGCGGTACCGCTGAGCTGCGGGCAAGGAGGCGGACATGCTGGCTGGACTTCCCTTTGGTCGAGGAGGCCCGGAGCGGGGCGGTGGCCCCGCCGCATCACAGGACGGCGGTGCAGCTTGCGGCGATGGGATGCAAGGGCGGATGGCGCCAGCGTAATTCACCATCGGCGGGTTGCGCCAGCCGAATGACTCTGGCACATCGATGCCGTTAAGGTGGGGGCGTCCATTCCATTGCTATCGAGGTCTTGTTAAGTCCGTGACCAATCGCCGCGCCCGAACCTTCGGGGCGCGGCAACTCAAGCACGCGCCAGGGTGATGGCCGACTCCGGGCAGGCCTTCACGCACAGCCCGCAGGCGTGGCAGGCCTCGGCATTGGGCGTGAGGGCCTGCTGCCAGCCGTGGGCGCGGCCCTTGATGCGACCGAGGAAGCTGAGCCCCTTGCGCTGGTCGACCGGGAGGGTGTCCACGGTGAAAACCTCGTAGGGGCAGACCTCGACGCAATCCGCCTTGCCCTCGCAGCGGTTGCGGTCGATGACCGGCCGGAAGATGCCGGGAGCTTGCTTGCATTCCGGTTCCTGGCCTTGCGGGGTCTGACGCCGCTGGTGTTCGCGACGGCTCATAGCGGCCTCGTGGAATAGCGCGGTGGGGTGGCGTCGAGGACGCAGCTGTCCACGTTGCCGCCCAGGCCGGCGCGCAGGCGGTTGACGATGAACAGCAGCATCAGGGCATCCTGGCTGTTGGTTTCGAAGACCAGCGGCGCATCCAGCACCGCGTCTTCATGCGGCGTGAACAGATGTTCGACGGTGACGCGGTACCGATGGGCGATCATGGTTCGTGCACTCCCTGTGCTATTTACGGCGGATTTCCTCGGCGGCGCGGCGCAGGATTTCGGCGACGCGCTTGTACTCCTCCGGCGAGCTGTGCTTCTTTTCGTGCAGGGCCATTTTCAGCTCGCGGCGGGCCAGCCAGGCTTCCTTGTAGCCGCGCCAGGTGAAACCCGGGGCATCGGCTTCCTCGTCGTCGGCCGGCGCTTCGCCGGAGAAGGCGCGGCGTACCGTGTCCATGCGGCTGCCGATCTGCTCCAGCTGGGTCAGGATGGCGTTGACCGTCTCGCGGTTCTTTTCCAGGAAGGCGCGGCCTTCCTCGGTGATGCTGTACAGCTTTTTGCTGCCTTCGGCCTGCACCGTGGCGTGGCCGATTTCTTCGAGATAGGTGAGGGCGGGGTAAACCATGCCCGGGCTGGGGACATAGAAGCCGCCGGAGCGTTCTTCCAGCGCCTTGATGATTTCGTAGCCGTGGCTGGGCTTTTCGGCCAGCAGGGCGAGTACGACGAGTTGCAGCTCGCTGGAAGCGAGCTTGCGGCCGGTGCGGAAGCCCGGGCCGCCGAAACCTTCGCCGCCGCCCATGAAGCCGCCGCCGAAGCGGCCGTGTCCGCCGCGGAGGCGGCCCATGAATGAAAGTCCTTCGTCGGAATGGCATTCGTGGCCGTGGCCGTGATGATGCCCGTGTCGATGATGATGCATTGGGTACTCCTGGTTAGTTGTTAGATATATCTTACGATATGTTTAGAGATAGTCAAGTGGTGTGGCAGGACGAGGCCGAAACCGGGGCAGGGGTGCGGAGGGGGCTGCAAAGGCGTTGAGGTGCAAATCCCGACACGCAGCAACGGTCATACCGGCTTTCGCCGGTATGACGTTTTGCAAGCTTGTTGCTGAATCAGACCGCAACGGTCTCCACCGCAAACGCTTCACGCAACGCCTGCGCGGCGGTGCTGAGCGCCTGGTCCGCGGCGTCGAGCACGCCCAGCATGCTGGCGAAGCCGTGGATCTGCCCGGGCCAGCGGTGCAGCGTCACCGCCACGCCGGCGGTGCGCATGGCCCTGGCATAGGCTTCGCCCTCGTCGCGCAGCGGATCGTACTCGGCGGTGATGACGGTGGCGGGAGCCAGGCCGGACAGGTCGCGCGAGCGCAGCGGCGAGGCGCGCAGGTCGTCGGCGGCCTTGTCGTCGGGCAGGTACTGCCTGGTGAACCAGTTCATCATGTCCCAGCTGAGGAAATAGCCCTTGGCGTAGTTGCGGTACGACTCAGTATCGACGCGCCAGTCGGTCAAGGGGTAAAGCAGCAGCTGGTGACGCAACGCCGGGCCGTGATCGCGCCAGTGCTGCGCCGCCACCGCGGCGAGATTGCCGCCGGCGCTGTCGCCGGCGACGGCGATGCGCGAGGCGTCGCCCCCGATGTCCCGGGCATTGCGATGGACCCAGGCCAGCGCGGCGCAGGCGTCCTTCACGGCGCCGGGGAAGCGGGTTTCCGGCGCCAGCCGGTAGTCCACCGAAACCACCAGGCTGCCGGCGCGCCGGGCCAGGCAGCGGCAGATGTTGTCGTGCGAATCGAGGCTGCCGATGACGAAGCCGCCGCCGTGGAAGAACACCGTGATCGGCAGCTGGCCGCGGCTCTCGTCGCGGTACAGGCGGATGCGCAGCGGGCCGCCGGGCCCCGGAATCTCGCGATCCTCCACCTGGGCCACGGCGTCGCCCGGCGCGAACATCGAAGGGCCGTTCATCATCGCGCGGTACTGCGATGCATCGACCGCGGAAAAATCGACCGCGGGCATCATCGCGAACGCGTCGAGCAGGGCCTTGGCCTGTGGATCGAGTGTCATGGGTTCCCCTCTTTCTTGTATTGATGCCGTTATGGCCATGCTCGGCTCGTGCCGCTGTGCCGACATCGTCCAAAATGACTATGTCCGCACAAGCAAAAGCGTCTCGCGCTAAGACGCAAAGTCACTATAAAAAGCTTTTCCGCGGCTTTGCGTCTTTGTGCGAGATTTCTTTGTCTTCCCTGCGAACAGCCTTAGCTCAAATGGACGATGAGCCTGTGGACGGGACGTCCACAATGCCGCCATCGCGGGAAGGTGTTCCACCTCCTGCCAGATCCTGAAAACACGATGGAGGAGTGCGGCAATGAAATTTTCCCTGATCTACGAGGCGCAGACCACCGATGCCTCGCGCGCCGGCGACCGCAAGGTGTTCGATGACATCGTCGAGCAGGCGCTGCTGGCCGAGCAGATGGGCTTTGACGTCATCTGGTGCGTGGAGCACACCGCGCTGTCCAACTACGCGCACATGAGCGCGCCGGAGACGGTGCTGGCCTTCCTTGCCGGCAAGACGCAGCGCATTCATCTGGGTCATGGCGTGGTGTGCCTGCCGCCGGCGATGAACCATCCGGTCAAGGTGGCCGAGCGCATCGCCACCCTGGATCTGCTGTCGCACGGGCGCCTGCATTTCGGCGTCGGCAAGGGCGGCACGCAGCAGGAATCGGGTACTTTCGGATATGACCTGGCGACTCTCAATCCACAGATCGACGAGGCGATGTACCTGATCCCCAGGATCATGGTGCAGGACGAGATCGAGCACGACGGCGTCCACGTCAAGATCCCGCGCCGCCCGATCCATCCCAAGCCGTACCAGGACCCGCATCCGCCGATGTACCTGGCCTGCACCAACACCGAGACGCTGGCGCGCGCCGGCGGCCGCGGCATGGGCGCGCTGGTGCTCGGCTTCGGCGGCCCCGAGGACGTGGCGAAAAAGAACGCCATCTACCGCGAAGCCTGGAATGGACGCAAAGCGGATGACCAGGTCGGCTTCCGTCCGAACCAGCATCTCGCCGCGCTGTGCCCGACCATCGTGCTCGACGACGGGTTGGAGGCGCGCAAGATCGGCATCAAGGGCCAGCGCTACTTCATGGAGTCCCTGGCGCACTGGTATACCGGCGGCCCCAAGCCCGATCCAGCGAAATGGGAAGGAGACACCGTGGCCGACGCCGAGGGCAAGGCGGTGATCAGGACCAGCTTCGCCTCGGAGAAGATTTCGGTGGATTTCAGCGATCCGACCATGATGATGCTCAATCCGAACCATGCCTACGGCACGGTGCAGGACTGCATTGCCTACGTGCAGAAACTGATCGACGCCGGCGCCGACGAAATCCTGTTCATCTGCCAGATGGGCACGGTGCCGCAGTGGGCGCAGTTGGAGACGCTGCGCAACATCGGCACGCATGTCATTCCGCATTTCCACGCGCAGAAGCAGCGCGCGGCCGCCTGAACCACTGGCGCCGTACAACACCAGCAGGAGAACGCCATGACAGACGCCAGCGGTGCCCAGCAGCAAGCACTCAGATTGCGGGGCGGCGTCGCCGTCATTACCGGCGCGGCCAGCGGCATCGGCTCCGGCCTGGCGCGCAAGGCCTTGTCCCTGGGCATGCGCGTGGTTCTGGCCGACGTGCAGGAAGCAGCGCTGCGCGACTTCGCGGCGACGCTACGCGGCGAGGTGCTGGCGGTGCCGACCGATGTCTCCGATGCGGCTTCGGTGGAGCGCCTGGCGCAACGCGCTTACGCCGAGTTCGGCGCGGTCGATGTGCTGTTCAACAATGCCGGCGTGCTCACCACCGGGTTCAGCTGGGAGATCGAGCCGGAACGCTGGAAGCGCAGTCTCGACATCAATTTCAACGGCGTGCTGCACGGCTTGCGCAGCTTCGTGCCGCGCCTGCTGCAGGCCGCGCGGCCGGCGCATATCGTCAACACCTCCTCGGTCGGCGGCTTTCTGCCCAGTCCCCTGATGGCCCCGTATTCGGTGAGCAAGTTCGCGGTGCTGGCGCTGAGCGAGAGCCTGCGCGCCGAGCTGGAGATGCTGCAGGCGCCGATCGGCGTGTCGCTGCTGGCGCCCGGTCCGGTCAAGACCGGCATCTTCAATAATCCATTCGGCGCGCATGCCGGGACGGCGGCGCAGGCTTTCGTCGACAACATGCGCGGCATGCTGGAACAGCATGGGCTCACGCCAGACGAGTTCGCCGGGCCGGTGTTCGAGGGCATCGCCGCCGGGCGCTACTGGCTGATCCCGCAGCCGGAGGCGTTCGACGATCTGTTCCGCCAGCGCAACGAGGACATCATGGCGCGGCGCAATCCGCGCATGCCGTGGTGAGCGCGATGCCGCGCCTGATGCGGGCGATGGTAATCGACCGCTTCGGCGGTCCCGAAGTGCTGCGCCTGGCCGAGGTGCCGGTGCCCGAGCCGGGGCCCGGCGAAGTGCTGATCCGGGTATCGCATGCCGGCGTCAATCCCGCCGACTGGAAGTGCCGCGAGGGCTGGCTGGCGCCGTTCTTCGAGTATCGCTTTCCGTTCGTGCTCGGGTTCGATCTCGCCGGCGTCGTGGTGAAGGCGGGCGAGGGCAGCACTGGAGTTGCGCCTGGCGATCGCGTCCTTGCCTATTCCAAGCAGGGGCAGGGCGAGTGGGGCTCCTATGCCGAATACGTCAGGGCTTCGGTCGATGGCGTCGTGCATCTTCCGCCGGATCTGGGCGAGGCCGAGGCGGCGGCGATTCCGACCGCCGGGATCACCGCCTGGGAGGGCGTGTTCGAGGCAGGACGGCTTGGCGCCGGGCAGAAGGTGCTGGTTCATGGCGGCGCCGGCGGCGCCGGCGGCGTCGGCAGTTATGCCATCCAGCTGGCGCGGCATGCCGGGGCCGAGGTCGCCGCAACCTGCGGTCCCGCCAATCAGGACTATGTGCGCGATCTCGGCGCCGCGCTGGCGATCGACTATCGCGACGGCGACATCGGCGCGAAGCTGGCGCAATGGGCGCCGCAGGGCGTCGACCTGATCCTCGATGCGGTTGGTTGCGGCAGCCTGCCGCGGGCCCCTGAGATGGTGAGGCGCGGCGACATCATCGCCGCCATTGCCACCCTGGTTGCCGACGAAGCGCCGCATGACGCCGCAAGCGCGGCGCAGCGCGATGTGCACATCGTGCCCACCATGGGCAACTACGCGCGTTCCGGTGCGCAGCTGCGCCAGCTGGTGGCGCTGTTCGGCAAGGGCGGCTTGCGCTCTCCGCCGCTTTCCATCCTGCCGCTGCGGGAGGCAGCGGAGGCGCATCGGCGCGTTCAATCCGGGCATGTGCGCGGCAAGATCGTCCTGCGGGTGTCCGGGGCGGAGGCATGAGCGATGCGGTGATGGTCTACCTCATTGACCAGATCACGCCGAAGCCGGGACTGGCACAGGCCTTCGTGCAGGCCTGGCGGGAACGCTACGTGCCTGAGGCGCAGGCGCGCGGCATGCGGCTGGAGCACCTCTGGGTTACGCCGCCCCTATGGCTGGAAGATCAGTCCAATACGCTCATCATCATCTGGTCGGTGCGCGGGGCGGAAGGATTCTGGTCGATGAGCTACCAGGGGCGGCAGGACCCGTCCCTGCAGGACTGGTGGTGGAATGAGGCTGCGCCGATGATCGAATCGCGCCGGCGCCATGTCGCCAGCGATATCGGCGATCTGGCGAATCTCGCTGCGGTGTGAATGGCCATGTTCAACCGGATCGAGTTGATTCATTTGCAGCCGGCCCTCGCCGCCGCCGAGCGCGAGCATCTGCTGCGGACTTTGCACGAAGCGGCAATGCAGGGCACGGACTGCCTGCTGCAGCCGACGCTGCCCGGCGTCTACAACGGCGGCGACTACCTGTGGCGGCAGCGCGGCGTGCAGCCGCCGCTGCGTACCGCGGCGGCGCAGGACTTGTTGGACCAGCCGCATCTGGTGGCGCAGGTGGATAGTGCTGCCTTCCGCGATGGCGAGGAAGGCGGACGCTGGAATGAGCCGGGCGTCTACCGCGCGCTATTGCTCAGCGTGAAATCCTCGACCGGCGACGATGCGCTGGCGCGCTTCGAGCGCGAGGTGCTGGCCATGCCGCGCTACATTCCCTCGATCCGCGCCTGGCGGCTTAGCCGGGTTGCACAGGCCGCGGGCGGACGCCGCTGGACCCACGTCTGGGAACAGCGCTACGACGATCTGGCGGGACTGAGCGGTCCTTATATGCTGCATCCCTACCACTGGGCCTGGGTCGACCGCTGGTTCGATCCGGAAAGCCCCGACTGGATCGTCGATACCCATCTCTGCCACAGCTTCTGCCGGCTCGGCTGAGAAAACCCGCGTGCCCGATCCTGCGTTGGCGGCGCAAGCCGCGGTCTGGAGTCCGCCGGCCGCGGAACGTGCGGATAAGCAGCAGTACTGCCTGATGCCCGGTTCGGCTGCGCCGGCTGTCAGCCAATCTGATCCGCAGGTCAGTTGTCCGCCGTAAAAACGCCAAATCGAAAAAAATCGCCAAGAACGCCTCCGGCTGCTGTAGCAACTTAGCCGAAACAACGGTACCGAAGTCTAGGCACGCAGGCTCCGCGCACAGGCGGCTGCCGTCGTACCTGCAGGTATCCACAACAACGGCGGGTTGCGAGGAGAGCGATGATGAAGTTGAAGACGGCCGGCATTTCTTGCTTGCTGGCATTCGGCCTGGGAGTCGCGGCGACTCCCGCTGTGGCCAAGGTATCGGCCGAACAGGCCGCCCAGCTAGGTGGCGACAAATACACCTGCGTCGGCGCGGAAAAAGCGGGCACGCCCGATGGCGTGGCGGAATTCAGCGGCAAGTGGCTGGAATCCTGGCCGGGCATGAAGAACAAGGGTGGCTATGAGCCGGGCCCTTATGCTGACGAGAAGCCGCTGTTCACCATCACCGCGCAGAACATGGCGCAGTACGCCGACAAGCTCACCGACGGCCAAAAGGCCCTGTTCAAGCGTCACCCCGAATCGTTCCGCATGCTGGTCTATCCCAGCCATCGCGACTTCCGCGTGCCGGACTGGGTCTGTGATGTGATCAAGAAGAACGCGGTCAACGCCGAGCTGGTGCATGACGGCCAGGGCACCAACGGCGAAACCGGGGCCATCGCCTTCCCCTTCCCGCAGAGCGGGCAGGAAGCGGTGTGGAACATGATTCTGCCTTACCGCGCCTGGACCGAGGCCTCGGTGTACGACATCGCCGACGTCTACGGCAACGGCAACATCGCCTGGGGCCGGCAGCGTTTCCGCACCTTGAGCATGTTCACCGATCCGAACAAGCGCAGCACCGCGCAGGACCAGATCAGCTCCTACTTCTACAACGAGGAAATCTCGCCGCCGCGCGACAAGGGTTCCATCGGCATCGGCTGGCAGCCCAATGATTTCCACAATGACCGCACCCAGACCTGGCAGTACAACCCGGGCACGCGACGCGTGCGGCAGTCGCCGGAAATAGGCTTCGACTATCCGATTCCGCCGGCGGGCCTGCGCACCATCGACGACGATTACCTGTTCCAGGGCAACCCGGAGCGCTTCAACTGGAAGATCGTGGGCAAGAAGGAATACTACGTCCCCTACAATAACTTCCGCTCCAACGATCCCTCGCTGAAGCTCAGCGACATGATCAAGCCGAATACCCCCAATCCCGATTACCAGCGCTACGAGCTGCACCGGGTGTGGGTGGTGGAGGCCAGCCTCAAGCCGGATTTCCGCCATATCTATAAGCGCAAGGTGCTGTACGTCGACGAGGACACCTGGCTGTCGCTGTGGTCCGAAGCCTATGACGGCCGCGACCAGCTGTGGCGCACCTCCTACATCGACTACCACTACTCGGCGGAGTGCGAGTGCTATCACCGCGGCGTGTCGGTTTACCACGACCTGACCGCGGGCGCCTACGAGGCGACCTACCTGGTCAACGAATCGGGCCCCGGCAACTGGTGGAAGCTCAACGATCCTGCCAATACGCCGGACCTGTACAGCCCCAAGGTGGCCGCCACCGCCGGTCACTGAGGCGCCCGGTGGCAACGATCGAATATCGAGTCCGCCCCGCCCAGCGGGGCGGCGGGCATCGCCGCAAGAGCGTGCCCAAAAAAATATCAGAACAAGTAATAAGCAATCGGGAGGAGAATAATGACGACCCATACAGGCAAGAAGGTTCCGGCGCAGGCCGGCTGGTACCTGCGGCGCGGCGCCCTGGCGCTGGGCATCGCCGCGCTGGCCGGACCGGCGCAAGCGGGCGTGTACAGCCTGGGCGACGGCATCGACGCGGAATACAAGCTGACGATTAACTACGGCGTGTCGATGCGCCTGAAGAATCCCAGCGACAACCTGGTCAGCGGCCCGGTCAGTACCACCTCGGGCCTGCCCAGCACCATCAACTTCGATGATGGCGATCGCAACTTCAAATCCGGCAGCCTGATCAACAACCGCCTCACCGGCCTGGCCGAATTCAATCTGCGCGGTCCCAACTACGGCATCGCCCTGAGCGGCGACGGCTTCTTTGACCAGGTCTACCATCACCCCAACGACAACGACTCGCCGGACACCATCAACAAGACCGAGCTGCCGGTGAACCGTTTCACCGACGGTGCGCGGTATTACGACGGTCAGCGCCTGCGCCTGCTCGATGCCTATGCCTACGGCAACTGGCGTCTCGGTCCGCACCAGGACCTCGACCTGCGCGTCGGGCGCCAGGTGGTAGCCTGGGGCGAAGCCTTGTTCTTCTCCGGCATCGCCACCGCCCAGGCGCCGGCCGATGCTACCAAAGCCTTCGTGCCCGGCATCGAGACCAAGGATCTGCTGCTGCCCAGCAACCAGATCTCGCTGAAGGTGGGCCTGACCGATGACCTGACCGTCCTCGGTTATTACAAGCTGGAGTACAAGGCCACCGAACTGAACCCGGTGGGCGACTACTTCTCTACCACCGATGCGGTCGGTCCCGGCGCCGAGTTCATCTACCTGACGCAGAACCCGTTCTACGGGCTGACGCCGCTGCCGGCGCCGCTGAACATCCCGCTGGGCCAGCTGGTGCCGGGCACGCCCCAGGTGTGGACTGCGACGCGCCTCGGCGACCAAAAACCCAGCGATTACGGCCAGTACGGCGTCGGCCTGAACTACCAGCTGACGACGCAGACCAGCGTCGGCGGCTACTTCCTGCGCTACGACGACACCACGCCGCAGGTCGTGCTGAACCAGGGCTACCAGACCCTGCTGGCGCCGCTGGCGGTACTGCCGCCGGCATTGCAGGGCGCGCTGCAGGCGGTGGAGGCCGGCATCCTCGCGCCGACCGGGCAGGCGCCGCCACCGGCGAATCTGCCGCTGACTTCGCAGGCCATCGGCGTGCAGGTGCCGGTGTCGTACAACGTCAAGTACTTCGACGGCATCCGCATGGGCGCGCTGAGTTTCTCCACCCAGGCGTTGGGCGTCAGCTTCGCCGGCGAGGCCAGCTACCGCGACGGCATCGACCTGCTGGTCAACCCGGCCAGTCCCACCGCGAGCCGCGGCAAGACCACGCAGGCCGATTTGAGCGCCTTGCAGGTGCTGGGGCCGGGCTGGTTCTGGGACGATCTCAACCTGATCGCCGAACTGGGCTACATCCACATCAACCAGGTCGACGCGGTCGATGGCACCACCCAGCTCAGCAACGGCGCCGGTCCGGTGAGCCGGAATTCCTGGGCTTACTCGCTGCTCGGCACCTTCGACTGGAAGAACGTATTCGCCGGCTGGGACATCACCGTGCCGCTGACCTACCAGGGCATCGCCAGGGGCTCGCCGCCGCCGGGCACCTTCGGCGCCCTGTGGGGCCAGGGCGATCAGCGCGCTTCGGTCGGGGTGGATTTCAGCTACCTGCAGCGCCTGACGCTTGGTCTCACCTATAGCGCCTTCCTCGGTTCGGCCAACCTGGCGCAACGTCCCTATGCCGATCGCGACTATGTCGGCTTCAACGCCAAGTACCAGTTCTGATGGGCAGTTCTGATCGGTGGTAGTCCGTGCCCGGGCGCCGCACCGCCCGGGCGCGGATCTTTCGCATACGCTGCGCGGCTCAGGCAAGGCGGTGACCGATGGGTGGTGTGCATAGGCAGGCTTCCGCCGCGGCGCCGGAGTTCGGGCGCCTGCGGCTGTGGCTGTTGTATCTGACCCTGGGCGCTTGCGGCTGCCTGATCGGCCTGCTGTTCTGCGCGGTGGCGCCGGTGCTGCCGGCGCTGGCGGCGCACTTCGGCGGCGGCGCCGAGGGTGCTTTCTCGGCGCAGATGGTGATGGCTGTTTCCACCCTCGGCATCATCGCCGGTGCTTCGCCGGCCGGTTGGCTGGTCGAGCGGCAAGGCGGGCGAGGGGTGCTGCTGGGCAGCCTGGCGCTGTACACCCTGAGCGGCACCGCGGCGCTGTATCTGGACGGCAGGAGCGCGCTGCTGGCATCGCGGTTCGTGCTGGGCCTGGCCACCGGCGGCATCATCACCGCCTCGGTGGTGCTGATCGGCCAGCAGTTCGATGCGGCGGCGCGGGCGCGCTTTCTGGGGTATGCCAACGCCGCCGGCGCGGTGGCGGGCGTGTCCGGCGGCGTGCTGGCCGGCGTGCTCGGTTCGGCCTGGGGTTGGCGGGCGCCGTTCGCCCTCTACGGCCTCGGTCTGGGGCTGCTGCTCAGCGGGCTCGCCGCGGCGCGGGTGGTGGGCGGCCCCGCTCACGGTTCCGGCCGCGAGCCGGCGGCGGCGAAGGCCGGTGCCTCCGGCGTGGCGGCGCTATGGCCGATCTACCTGACCATCCTGTGCGCCTACGTGGTGGTGTTCATGACCACCACGCAGGTGTCCTTCCTGCTGGCCGCAAACGGCACCTCCAGTCCCGCTGTGGTCGGCCTGATCTTGTCGGGCGCCAGCCTGCTGGCGGCGGTCGGCGCCTGGTCCTACGGGCGCGTCGCGCCGCGGCTCGGGCGCGGCCGCGTGCTGGCCCTCGCGCTCTTTCTGCTGGGCGCCGGCTGTGTGGTGATGGGCCTGTGGACGCAACCGGCCTTCACCTTTGTCGGCTGCTGCCTCACCGGACTCGGCGGCGGCCTGCTCAACGTGTATTTCCCGGTGCTGTTGATGGACACGGCGCCCTTGTCCGTGCGCGCCCGCGCCCTGGGCCTGCTCTACACGGTCCAGTTCCTCGGCGACTTCGTCAATCCCTTCGTGATCTATCCGCTGCGCGCGACGCTGGGCATCGAGGGCGCCTTTGTCGCGGTCGGCGGGCTGATGTTCGCCGCCGCCCTCGCGGCCGCCTGGCGCGGCGGCTTCGGCGGCCGCGGCCTGGCGCGGGCGGTGAGCGAAGCCTGAGGGCGGCGAAGCATGTGCCGACGCCGCACCCTATGACGACTGCGCACGACGGTAGTCGCGCGGGCTGAGTCCGACGATCTTGCGGAAGGTGTTGCTGAACTGGCTCTGGTCGTAGAAGCCCAGCGACAGCGCCAGCTCCGACAGCGGCTGTTCGTGCCGTCGCAGGGCCTGCTTGGCGCGCTCCACGCGGGCATGCAGCAGGTACTGGTAGGGCGGCAAGCCGGTGCTGTTCTTGAAGCGGCGACAGAAGCTGGTCGTGTTCATGCCGAGCATGGCGGCCAGCTGGTCCAGCACCGGCTTGGTGTCCAGCTGCGCCTCGATCAGTTCCAGCACCCGCTGCAGATCCCTGGCACTGAGCTTCTGTTCGCGCAGCGGCAGCGTTTCGGGGCAGGCGCAGTAGGTTTTCAGGTAGTGCGAGGTGACGCCGCGGGCGATATGGCCGATGAATAGGTCGCCGGCGGGTGACGGCGCCATCAGGTCCTGGTGCAGCGCCATGATGCTGTATCTGAGACGGTCATCCTCAACCACCGTTAGCTGGTGGTTGTTGGGGAACACGATCTGCGACTTAGTGAATTCGCGCAGTACCGAAGGGCCCACTTCCAGCAGTACGCAGGTCTGCCGTCCGCGCCACGATCCTTCCCACACCGTACCGGGCGGGTTGGTGGCGATGCTGGCGCCGGACACCGGATAGTAGGGTGTGCCGTGTGTCGGGAAGACCTTGGTATTGCCGTTCAGGGACAAATAGAAGCTGAGGTGATTGCGGTCCTGCGCGGTTGCATAACGCGGGGTGAATTCGTCCAGCTCCAGCACCGCGCAATGCATGCTGTCGCCGCCGAATTCCCGCACAGTTTGAAAGGGGTGCAGACTGGGATGAATGCCGCTCATCGAACCACCAGACGCGCGATTCTCACGATGCCGTCCTCCTCCGTTGCAGCTTGGATTTTTTAACGCCTCTGACGGGCGCGTTGTGTATGTCTGTTCTAGCCCAATACCAGGGCCCAAACCTCACGCAAAAGGATGAGCGTGCGGCCGGGGCGGAGCGGCGGTTGCTGCCTGTTGCAGTGCGGAAGGAGCCCGCGAGCCTGTCCTCGGAACAAGCATTTCGTCTCCAATAGGGGTAGGCTGCGCAACTTCCAGGAGGATCGCCCTCCGCTTTATGGTCCGACTGCATTGAAGCCTGTTGAGGAAGTCGCCGCGAAGGAGTTGAGCGCCGCGCTGAGCCGCGAGGGCTATGCCTTCGTGCCCGCCGAGCGGGTGCGTGATCTGGCCGCCCGGCTGGGCCGGCTGTCCGACTGG
>JAMFRN010000169.1 GCA_026224805.1 Nevskia soli | reverse complement strand
TCCTTGAACTTCGACACCGAGGCCGGCGCCGCCTTGAACGCGGCGGAGCGGTGGATCAGGGTCACTTCGCTGGCCTTGCCGACCATTTGCAGGGCCCAGTCCAGGGCCGAATCGCCGCCGCCGCAGACCACCACCTTCTTGCCATGGTGCAGGCTGGGGTCCTTGACGCGGTAGAACAGCTGCTTGTCGTCGTATTTCTCGATCCCTTCCAGGCGCAGCAGCACCGGCTGGAACGCGCCGACGCCGCCGGCGACGATCACCGCCTTGGTGTGGAATTCGGTGCCGGTGGAAGTGACCAGGCGGAACGTGCCGTCCTCCAGCTTCTGCACTTCCTGCACCTGCTGGCCGAGGTGGAAGGTGGGCGAGAACGGCTTGATCTGCTGCACCAGGCGGTCGACCAGCTCCAGCGCGCCGACCGTGGAGAAGCCGGGGATGTCGTAGATCGGCTTGTCGGGATACAGCTCGGCGCACTGGCCGCCGATGATGGGCAGCGCGTCGATGACGTGGGCGCGCAGGTCCAGCAGGCCCAGCTCGAATACCTGAAACAGGCCGCAGGGGCCGGCGCCGACGATCACCACATCAGTGTTGGTTGTCATTGCGGAATATTTGCGTCAGGCCGGCTTCAGAATCATGGGCAAGCCGTCTTTCGGCTTTGCGATAGGAGCCAGTTGATAGGGAATGCGGTAGTCCGGAACGAGGCTCAGCCGCCATTTCTGCAGCAGGGGTGTCAGGACCGCTTTGACCTGCATTTCGGCGAAATGCAAGCCGAGGCACATGTGGGCTCCGCCACCGAACGGCACCCAGGCAAACGGGTGGCGATCTTCCCCCCGCGCAGCGCCGAACCGCTCCGGATCGAAATCCTCCGGTTTGCTCCACCATTGCGGATCGCGATGGGTGAATAGTGGATAGACACTGACTGGGGTGTTGGCCGGAATGCGATAACCGTGAATCTCACAGTCCTTGATCGCACGTCGCGCGATCGACGGCAATGGCGGATACATGCGCAGCGCCTCGCGCAGCACCCATTCGATGGGCTGCAGGCTGTCCAGATCGCCGAAGCCCGGCGACATCTTGCCCAGGCTCCGAGCGGTTTCACGCACCCGGTCCTGCCATTCGCCATGTCGTGCCAGGGCATAGGCAATTGTGGTCAGGGCACTGGTCGTCGTGTCGTGTGCCGCCATCATCAGGAAGATCAGATGGTCGACGATCTCGTCGTCCTTGTAGCGCTCTCCCGCCTCGGTCTCGATACGGCACATCTGGCTGAACAGATCGGCGCCGTTTCCGCTGCGGCGCGCAGGGATGCGCTCAGCAATGAATTGTTCCAGGCGCCGCCGAGCAGCTAGTCCGCGGGCGTATTTTTGCCCTAGCAATGGCACCCGCACGACCGCCAGCGAGGCTTCCACCACCGCTGTAAAGTCCTGATTGACTTGGTCGATTTCCGAGCGCAGTTCAAGGCCGAGAAACACATCGGCAGCGATATCGAGCGTCAGATGCTTGATCGCTTTGTAGAATTTGAAATTGGGTCGCCGCCCCCAGTCTTCGATGTCGGCGGCGATGCGTGGCGTCATACGGTCCAGATAGCTCGCCAGGGCTTCTTTTCGGAAAGCGGGCTGCATTAGCCGGCGCTGAAAACGGTGGTCGTCGCCATCGCGCAGCATCAGTCCGCGGGGAAACAGCTTGCCGAGGATTGGCTCCCAGCCCAGATGGGCCGAGAAGTTCTGCGCCCGATCCCGCAGCACGAACTCGTTACCCTCCGCACTGAGTATGAGCACGCCGGGCTCGATCGTAAAGAACGCTCGCGACACAGGACCGTATTTAGCGTGCCGCTCCTGCGCGAATTTGAGGGGGTCGGCGATAAAGGCTATGGCCGTGTCGACCAGAAACCCGCGTCCGGTACCCGGTATGTGCTGCAGCTCCTTGAGAGATACTGTCGGGAGGCGTGGATATCCCATAAAACTGGATCGCGGTACTTGCTGCACAGCGGTCATAGCGTCATCTCCAGGCCGCCAACATGGGGTTGAAGTCCCGGCACGAACCCTCCCGACGCACACGCCACTCCTGCAGCGCCGCAGGGAGAGCTCCACAGCCTTTGAATCGCGGCTATCGTCATTGAACTGCCCTCCCGTCCTTCGTATGCGTGCGCTGGATCGATCACTGTGGCACCGCTCCGCCGCAGGGTGTTCAGCGCACCTTTGAGGCCGATGATTTTCTTTAATCCGAAGGGACGCATAGCTCCTCGCTGGCCCTTGGTCGGGACGATTTCATGCGCGGCTTTCCGCCCGCGTTCTACATATCCGCAACTATCTTCGTGCTGATACACTTTGTCAAGTAGCTTCACATCTTGGCGTGGCATTAGCACTGACGGAATAACCGTAAAGGAACTTGACATTTAATCTGTTTGCGGCGATGGTTAAGCCCCCGGAGCGTAGGCATACACAGAAAATAGTTCCGGGGCATTGAAGAATCCCAACTCGGAGGAGAAAGGGATGGGGAGCATCAGAAACACGCGCGGATCACGGTTTGGATTTGTTCTTGCTGCTCTGATGGCGGTCAGCGTTCGGACGGCATACGCGATCGATTTCACCGTGCCCTATACCGGCTCCGAACCTGTCACCGCAACCCTGAACACCACACTGACCGCAGGTGGCGCACTTCGAATGGAAGGACGCAGCACCAACCTTGTCGGCAAGTCAAATATAAATCCGGACCTATGCTATGGCAGCGACGGCCGCTATCAGGGTTGCCAGGGTCTGGGGAAGGATCAGATCTATCCAGCGCAGCGCCTGGTCGCCGCGCCCGGTGCCGCATCGACCAATGCCGATGACGGCGATCTCAACTACGGCAAGTATGATCTGGTGCAGGCTGTGGTCAAGGTTACTCAGGATCTGACCCTGAATTACAAGAATTTCGGGATTTTTGGCCGCTGGCTGTACTTCTACGACGCGGTCAACAACAACTTCACCGAGTACCACCCGAACCGCATCACCGCCGAAAACAAATTGCAGGTGGGCCGCTTCATCCCAGGCATCATTGGCGTCCCCCTCAGCGTACCCCAGCTACTCGCCAATCCTGGCCAGTTACTGCTCGACTATCGTCCGTATGGGCAGCCAGTTCCTGGAGGAGTCCTGGTTTATGGACCCGGAGGCGTGGTCCGTAACAAAAGAACGGACGGCGAGACACTTCGGGAGGCCGGCACCAATCTGCAATATCTGGACAGCTATCTATTTGGGCAACTGCCGATCCCGTTTACCGACGACAAAAACATTACGTTCAAGATCGGCCGCCAATTGGTCAATTGGGGCGAAAGCACCACCTTGGTGCTCAACAGCTTGAACCAGGCCAATCCGCTCAATGCAAACAATGTGACGCGAGTTGGCGGGCAGGTTGATGAGATATTCACCCCTGTCAATATGATCTCCTTGCAGTTGCCGACGATAGCCAAACTGAGCCTATCCGGCTTTTATCAGCTAGAGTGGAAGAACGACGAGGCCCCCGCCCCCGGCACCTTCTTTTCCACCGTGGACTTGGGCACCAACAACGCCGTAAAAACGGCAGCGATCAATTTCGGTGGGGGGCTGGAAGATCCGGACTGCGTCGCACAACCCCTCGACAATCCATTTGGCGGCGCCACTACATCCACGGCATGTGTGCCGAGGCTGCCAGATCATGAGCCCCGCACCTCCGGCCAATTTGGATTGAAGCTGCAGCACTACGCTGACTGGCTGAACGGCGGAACCGATCTCAGCCTGTACTACATGCATTATCACTCACGCCTTCCCTACCTCAGCCTATATTCCGCAAATCCGAGCTGCGCACGGCGCGAGGGAAATTCATTAGGCATCGACGCAACAAATCTGGTCAATTTCCTGCTCACCTGCCCGGACATTCCACTGTTGCATTCGGCGCTTCACCCCGGTCAATCGGTCGCCTACGCCACCGACAGCATCCTCGAACTCAGCTCAGTCCGGGCGCAGCTCGAATATCCTGAAAATATTGACATGTTGGGGGTCAGCTTCAACACGACGGTTGGGGATTACTCCATCCAAGGAGAGGTCGCCTACCGCCCGAATATGCCACTACAGGTCGCAGCCACCGATCTTGGATTCGCCGCATTGGGCCCGACACTGACGCGCTGTCATGAGCAGGCTCTGCATTGCTCAGGTTCGCCCCTGACCATCGGCTATGGTCCGAATGGGGGGACCGCCATCTACACGAATAACGATTACGCGGGCTATAACGACACTTTCGATGCGGCGCTCGGCGCAATTTCTGGATCAGCTAGATCGTTTCCAAACTTCATCATTCCCTATCGTGGTGGAACGATAGGAGAGAACCCCGGCTGCCCTAAATTCGCGACTTCGGGGCTGTCGATGGATGAGTACACTCGAAAGTACTGGTCCCCTGGGAGCAGCTGCTATATCCATGGCTGGGAACGTCTACAGACCTATCAGTTCAATCTCGGCGCAACTCGCGTGCTCGGATCTTCTGAAAACCCAATAGGCGCCGACCAGGTAGTGATCCTGTTCGAGGCCGGGGCCACCTGGATTCCTTCTCTGCCTCCACTGGACCGACTCCAGTTCCAGGCACCAGGTGTCTACTATCACGCGTCCGCTGGCGCCGACGGGTCGGGAGCGGACGGTTCGCGAATGGCCTGTTCGACAGTTCCTGATTGCATCGTCGGACACGACGGTCTGCGCTTCAATCCGCATCAGCAAGACCCAAACGGCTTCCCGACGAGCGTTTCCTGGGGCTATCGGATCATTACCCAGATCAGCTACGAGAACATTCTTCCCAGTATCAACCTGCGTCCGTTGATCATTGTTTCACATGATGTACAAGGCACCGCGCCGGGACCCGGTTCCGGTGCGACTTTCGTTGCCGGCAGCAAGTCAGTCGCAGCGTTGATCGAGGCGCGCTACCACAACTCGTTCTCGCTCAACGTCGGCTACACCTGGTATTGGGGCGGAGGCGCCTACAACGTGTTGTCAGACCGCGACTACCTGCAATTCTTCTTGAAGTATCAATTTTGAGTCAGTCACTTCCTGTTTATGACGCTCAATCGTCGGAGTCCTGCGCAGGAGCAGCCGCTGAATATCGCAATCTCGACGGCGAAAAGCGACCGCTAAACTCGACGGTTTCGCACATGGCGTAATGAATGCACTGGCGCCTAACATTGGGCGTAGTGAAGACCAGATGCGAATGGACAATGTCCCGCTCGAAGATATTTATTGCATGCGGGAGCAGGAGCAGCAGAAGCGGCTATTGATTCGTTAAGATCAGAAAATGCGACATAGGTGACTTCCCCGCTTGAGTTATCACGTTCCCGGATTCTTCGCTTCAGAAGGAGGATCGGCTTGCTTGTTGTCGCTCGCAGGGTTTTGACCAGCTTGAGAACTTTTCACGCATCATTGAGTGCCCAGGACGATCGACGCCAAGTCGCTGTTTACATGAGCACCGCTTCTCGATCGACTGATCACCCCGAAGATGAGCATGCTGGTCGTTTCCATGCGCGCGGCAACAACCGGCTAAGGCGCCGAGCGTCGGCCGTGGATGCGAGCATGAAACGCGCCGATCACGCTCGACAGGTCGGTGTGCTCCGGCAACTTCGTGTAGATCGGCAGCCCGAAGGAAGCCGCGGCGCGATCGAAGATAGCATAGGCGTATTGGGTGTTGACCTGGCGCGACACGTACCGGATGCCGTCGACGTCTGCCGGGTGCTGGTAGATCGCACGGGACAGCTTCTGCGACTCCGCATAGTCGGCGCCGGCACAGATGTCGTTCTTGAACCCGAGGCGCTTGAGCAACACGCCGGTCAGATCCACCACATGCAGCGTCCCCGACCCGAAGCCGATCGCAAACCGGTCATCGATCTCGGATGCGGCCAGGTGGAATTCACCGTCGATTGGTTCACGGTCGTGCAGCACCGATTCCGCAAACGCCGTGACCAGGGAATCACCGAGGTAACAGACGCCGTAAACGCCCAACGGGTCGTCCCAGCGGTTGCCGCCGGCGCTCCCGAAGTAAGGTTCCCCCGTGCTCTTGCGCCCGACACGGTTCAGGCCGGTGCACGCCACGGCTATCGTCGCCAGCGTGACGTTGGCGACCTGGTCGAAGAGGTCTGGGCCGGGGCCGCCAGGCGCGGCCATCTCAGCCGCTGACCATCGCGCGCGCCAGACTCTTGACGATCTCCAGGTCGGCCGGCCGCCCCTCCCGCAGCGCCTCCAGCGGGCTGCGCCGGCCCAGCCTGAACGATGGCGACGAGACAAACATCAGCCGCTCCCAGGGGCCCACCTCGTGGAGGATGTCCATCACGTCAAACAAGCCATTGTTCCGCACCCGCAAGTCGGCGAAGAAAGCAGGATAGTAGTCGTCGCTGCGTCCGGACTGAAGGGCGAAATAGCGCCCGCTCTTCTGGCCCTTATTCAGGGCCTGGCGGGTGATGCCAAGCTTCTTGGCCAAGTCGGTGGTGGAAATCAGGTCGCCGGTCGCGATCATGCGTCGCAACTCGGTATCGGGATCCACACTGGCGTCCTCGATCACCTGCTGGTTGAAGGACTTCTGGACGCCCTTCAGAAAGGCTTCGCTCTGCGTCCGCAGCGCGGACGGCGGCGCGCGGTGCAGGAGGGTGCCGACCGCAAACCCGGCGCGCTCGGCCTGCGCGTCGCCGATGGCGACCGCCGCCTCGTCGGGGACCGCTGCACCAGCCGCGGCGCCGCGCCCCTGCCCCGGCACCTCGGCCAGCACCGACTTGAGCAGCTCGATGGCCGTGTCGAAATCGTCGCGAACGGAAGCACTGAGCGGCTGCTCCGTCTGGAGAGCCAGATTTTCTGTACCATGGATCGGCATAGCAACCTCGTCAACTGCGTCAACTATGACAACCCAACTCTGCGCCTGGCGATCCCGTAAGTCAACTTCGTCAACCGATGGGGCCGCAGTGTGTTGGCGCCCGGCAGTTGATCGCAGGTCCAGCCAGTCACCTGGCTGCGCAGTCGCGCGCATCTGGCGAAGTATTTCTGCTAAATTATCAACCGCTTATCGGATTTCTTGCGAAATCTCCGCGGCAAAAAGCGCGGGATTTGGCTTAGTATGTCTGCAAGAAATCGCATCGAACCCATTGGACGGGTAGGATTCCGGGTAAGTTGGACATTGCCACACTACAAAGTCACTATAAATCAATTACTTAAGCCGACTTTGCGTTGCCTCTTCTCGGCACCAATAAAAAAGTAGCCCGGCCCTGCCGGGCTACTTTTTTGTCCGGCGCACTGGCGCCGGACATGGCATTCCATAGCTCCCACGGCCTCGTCTGCGACGAAGCCATTGCCGCCCTGGACTCAGGGACGGTCAAGGCGGGGGCTGAATGCCGGGGCAGCTGGTGGTCGAGAATCGAACCCTTCGGAGCCCGCTGCTCCCCTGCCTGCGGCAGGGGGGAGGGGCTGTTCTTTACGCTTATGGTCAAAATAATCCTTTAATCAAACGGGTTGCGCAGCACCATGGTGTGCTCGCGGTCGGGACCGGTGGAAATGATGGCGACTTCGACGCCGCTCACTTCCTCCATGCGCTTCAGGTAGAGCCGGGCATTCTTCGGCAGTTCGTCGTACTTGCGGATGCCGAAGGTGGACTCGCTCCAGCCCGGCACGTCCTCGTACATCGGCTCGACGCAGGCCAGGCCTTCGGCGCCGATCGGCGGGGTGTCCACGGCCACGCCGTTGACCTTGTAGCCGGTGCAGATGCGCACCGTCTCCATACCGTCCAGCACGTCAAGCTTGGTCACGCACAGGCCGGTGACGCTGTTGTTGAAGATCGAGCGGCGCGCGGCCACGGCGTCGAACCAGCCGCAGCGGCGCGGGCGCCGCGTTACGGTGCCGTATTCGTCGCCCTTGTCGCGGATCGACTGGCCCAGGTCATTGTCCAGTTCGGTGGGAAACGGGCCGCCGCCAACGCGAGTGGCGTAGGCCTTGACGATGCCCAGCACGTAGCCAAACTCGCGCGGGCCGACGCCGGTGCCGGTGGCTGCGCCGCCGGCGGTAGTGTTGCTGGAGGTGACGTAGGGATAGGTGCCGTGGTCCACGTCGAGCATGGCGCCCTGGGCGCCCTCGAACAGGATGTTGTGGCCGGCGACGATATGCCGGCGCAGCAGCTCGGTAACATCCGCCACCATCGGCTTCACTTCGTCGGCGAAGCCCAGGCAGGCATCCAGGGTCTTCTGGAAGTCGACCGGAGTGTCCTTGAAGTAATGCTGCAGCACGAAGTTGTGGTAATCCAGTACTTCACCCAGCTTGGAAGCGAGGCGCTCGCGGTGGAACAGGTCGCCGATGCGAATGGCGCGGCGGGCGATCTTGTCCTCGTAGGCCGGGCCGATGCCACGGCCGGTGGTGCCGATCTTGTTCTCGCCGCGGGCGCGCTCGCGCGCCTGGTCCAGTTTGATGTGGTATTCAAGGATCAGCGGCGAGGCCTCGGACACCTTGAGGCGGTCGCGCACGGCGATGCCACGCACTTCCAGGCCCCGGATTTCCTCCAGCAGGCGCGGCACATAGACCACCACGCCGTTGCCGATCAGGCACTCGACGTCCTTGCGCATGATGCCGGAAGGGATCAGGTTCAGCGCCGTCTTGACGCCGCCGATGACCAAGGTATGCCCGGCATTGTGGCCGCCCTGGAAGCGGGCGACAGCCTGGCAACGATCGGTGAGCAGGTCGACGACCTTGCCCTTGCCTTCGTCACCCCATTGAGCCCCGATAATGACTACTGATTTACCCATGGTCTGCCCCATTTTGCATTTGGTGAAGCCGCAGCGATCTCACTGCCCCAGCCTCAATAATTCGTTCAAATCCGCTGAAAACCCGGTCGCCGGCCGCGACTGGCCGAATTCGCTGCCGACCCCGTCGTAGCGGCCGCCGCGCGCCACTTCGCGGCCATGACCCGGCACGAAGGCGGCGAACACCAGCCCGGTCTGGTAGCGATAGCCGCGCAGCTCGGCCAGGTCGATGTGCAGCGGCACTTCCGGCGCCACCCGCTTCAACTCGGCCGCGGCCTGCTCCACCGCCGCCAGGGCGTCCGCCACCGCGGCATCGCCCAGGTCGAGTGTGTGACGCGCACGTTGTAGAACCGTGACATCGCCATTCAACTCCATCAGCGCCGACAGGCCGGCCAGCGAGGACGGCGCCAGCCGCCGCGCGGCGGCAAAATCGCGCAGATCGGGCTGCGATTTGCGCTGCAGGATGTCGAACACCGCGGTTTCGGCCGCCGCATCGAGGCCCAGCTTGGCGGCCAGTGCGCGGTAAATGCCGACATGGCCCAGGTCGAGATGCCCGGTCTGGATGCCGGCCAGGCGCAGCGTATCCAGCATCAGCCGCAGCGTTTCCATGTCGGCGGACAGGCTGGCTTCACCGAAGATCTCGCAACCCACCTGGCGCGGCGCGCGCGAGCCGCCGAGGCTGTCCGGCCGGGTGCGCAGCACCGTGCCCAGATAGCACAGGCGTACCACCGCCTGGTCGGCGAAATGGCGCATGGCGATGCGCGCCGCCTGCGGCGTCATGTCGGCGCGCAGGCCGAGCAGGCGGCCGCCGGCGGGATCGGTGAGCTTGAAGGTCTGCCCTTCCAGGTCGGAGCCGGCGCCGGTCAGCAGGGTGTCGAGATGCTCCAGCAACGGCGGCAGGATCAGCTCATAGCCCTGCTCGCGATAGCGGTCCAGCAAGGCGCGGCGCAGCGCCTCGATGCGCCAGGACACCGGCGGCAGGGATTCCTCCACGCCTTCGGGCAACATCCACGGCGTGCTCATGATCAGGCGAGGCAGTGAACCAGCTGCAGCGACAGCAGGCCGCTGAGCAGGCTGAGGAAGCCGATGGTGCGCAGGCCGCGATCGTCGACCGTGGCGATGCGCGAAAACACCGCGCGCGCGCGCTTCGGCGACAGGAACGGCAGGATGCCCTCGATCATCATCACCAGCGACAGGGCGCGCACGATGTCCAGCCACTGGATCACCATGGGAGCACCATGAGAGGACCGGGGGCGGTTGCGTTGTTGGGGCCTGCAAGCATCATTTGCCGCTCCCCGCGTCCTTGAAATATTTGAAGAATTCGCCTTTGGGCTCGATCACCAGCACGTCGCGCTTGCCCTTGAAGGCCTCACGGTAGGCGTTGAGCGAGCCATAGAAAGCGAAGAATTCCGGATCCTCGCCATAGGCCTTGGCATAGATTTCCGCGGCCTTGCCGTCGCCCTCGCCGCGCAGGGCCTCGGCCTTGCGGTAAGCCTCGGCCAGGGTGGTTTGCGCTTCGCCGTCGGCCGCGGACTTGACCGATTCCGCCTCCTCGTTGCCGCGTGCGCGCAGATCCTCGGCCATGCGCTGGCGCACCGTGCGCATGTTCTCGAAATAGGCGTCGGCCAGTTCCTTCGGCAGGCTCAGGTTCTTGATGCGCACGTCGACCACTTCGATGCCCAGATCGCGCGCCTTGTTCTGCGCCTCATGCTGCAGACCGTCATCGAGCTGGTCGTGATCGCCGCTGACGATCTGCTCGATGCTGCGGCTGCCCAGCACATCGCGCAGGCTGCCCTTGATGACCTTGGTCAAGCGGTCGCTGACCACCAGATCCTTGCCGTTGGTGGCGCGGTAGTAGGTGGCGACATCGGCGATACGCCACTTCACGTAGTAATCCACCAGCAGCGGCTTCTGGTCGCCGGTGGGAATGCTTTCGATCTCGGACTCGGTGAGCAGGCGCTTGTCGAATTTCTGCACAGTCTGCGCGAAGGGGACCTTGAAGTGCAGGCCCGCGTCCGGCACGGCGCGCTGGAACTTGTCGAACTCGAGCACCACCGCCACGGCGCGCTGGTCGACCACGTAGGCGCTGTTGGCAAGCAGCACCAGGAGCAGGGCCACGCCGAGCATCAACATCTGTTTAGGGCTCATTACTGGCCCCCGCGGTTGCGCGAGCGCGCGCTGTTGTCGTCATCGTTACCGGACGCCGGCGGCACCGGGCTGGTCGCAGCGCCAGCTGCCGCAGCCGGCGCCGGGCTCTCCGGCAGGCCGTTCAGCATCTGCTGCAAGGGCACGGTGAAATTCGGAATGCCCTTGTCCACATCCACCAGCACGGTGCCGGACTTGGAATAGATTTCGGTCATGGTGTCGAGATACAGGCGCTTGCGCGTGACCTGGGGCGATTTGCGGTATTCCTGCAGCACGGCGCTGAATCGCGCCACGTCGCCTTCGGCGCGAGCGATGACCTGGTCGCGGTAGGCCTGTGCCTCGTTGACGCTGCGCGCCGCTTCGCCGCGCGCCACCGGCACCCGGCTGCTGGCGTAGGCCTGGGCGTCGCTGACCGCGCGTTTGCGATCCTCGGCCGCCTTGATGGTGTCGGCAAACGCCGGCACCAGGGCATCGGGCGGCTGCACCTTGCTCAGACTGACGTCGGTGATCTGCAGGCCGCAGTGGTAGCCGTTGAGGATCTGCTGCAGCAGCTGCCGCGTCTTGGCGGCGATTTCCACCTGGCTGTTGCTGAGGTCGCTCTTGCCCACCACTTCATCGATGGTGTAGCCGGCGATGACCTGCTGCAGGGCGCTCTGCGCGGCGGATTGCAGCGTCTCGTCGGGCTTTTCCACGTTCAGGTAATTGTCTTCGACCGAGGACACCTGGAATTGCACGGTGAGGCCGATGTCGACCAGGTTCTGATCCTTGGTAAACAGCTCGCTCTGCACCGGGGCCTGCCGTGGAATGCCGACGTTGACCATTTTGACGTGTTCCAGCGGCGGCGGCAGGTGCCAGTGCAGGCCCGGGCCCTCGGTATGAGCATAGGCGCCGAAGCGGATCACCAGGGCCCGCTCCTGCTCTTCCACCTTGTAGAAGCCCAGCAGCAGCCAGATCAGCAGCAGAAAGGCAGCCACCAGGGCCAGCGGCGCGCCGCCCAGCCCTTTGTTGCCGTTCCAGCGCTCCTGCAGGCGCTTGAACAGCTGATTGAGGTCGGGCGGCAGGTCGCCACGCTTGCCCCCCGAACCCTGGCTCCAGGGGTCGCGGTTGTTGTTACCCGGCTCATTCCAGGCCATTTTTGCTCCGCAGGGGGAAAAAGAGCGCCGTTGGGGCGCAAAGCTTACGGGAAAATTTCCCAGGGAATCGTGTTTTAAAACGGGATTTTAGGAAGCGGCGGCGACGGCGGCAACCGCGCGGGGCGGCAGCTTGACCCCGGCTTCCCGGCACAGGCGCTCCAGACGCGAGTACGGCAGGCGCACGGTCAGGCGCAGACCGCCGTCGTCCTCGACCGTTTCGGAGCGCACCGCGTGCAGCGCGAACAACTGCGCCCGCAGCCGTGCGGCGCTCGGCGGCAGCAGGATTTCTTCCTCGACCAGATCGGGGTAGAGGCTGGCGGCGATGGCGCTGCGCAGCAGATCCAGCCCCTCGCCGGTGCGTGAGGAGATGAACACGCGGGCCGGCCGGCCGTCCTCGTCGCGCTCGATGCGCGCCTGTTCCGGCTCGACGCCTTCCTTGCGCAGATCGATCTTGTTGTAGACCAGCAGCTGCGGCACCTCGTGGGCATCGATCTCGCGCAGCACCGCGTCGACCTGCTCCATGCGCGGGCCGCGCTCGGCGTCGGCGGCATCGACCACGTGCAGCAGCAGGTCCGCCTCGCGCGATTCCTCCAGCGTGGCGCGGAAGGCGGCGATCAGATCGTGCGGCAGGTCGCGGATGAAGCCTACGGTATCGGCCAGCACCGCGGTCTCGCCGCTCGGCAGGGCCACCTTGCGCACCGTGGTGTCGAGGGTGGCGAAGAGCAGGTTGGAGGCGAAGGTGTCGTCGCCGGTCAAGGCGTTGAACAGGGTCGACTTGCCGGCATTGGTGTAGCCGACCAGGGACACCGTGGGGATTTCGTTGCGGGCGCGGCCGTGGCGGTTCTGCGCGCGGCGGCTGCGCACTTCTTCCAGGCGCTTCTTCAACGTGTCGATGCGGGCACGCACCAGGCGGCGGTCGGTTTCCAGCTGGGACTCGCCCGGGCCGCGCAGGCCGATACCGCCCTTCTGGCGTTCCAGATGGGTCCAGCCGCGCACCAGGCGGGTGGCCAGGTGCTGCATCTGCGCCAGCTCCACCTGCAGCTTGCCTTCGTGCGAGCGGGCGCGGCGAGCGAAGATGTCGAGGATCAGTCCGGCGCGATCGAGCACCCGGCATTCCAGGCGCCGTTCGAGATTGCGTTCCTGGCTGGGCGACAGGTCATGATTGAAGATGACGAGCTCGGCGCCCCCGGCCTTGGCCGCGGCCGCCGCTTCATCGACCTTGCCGCTACCGACGTACAGTCCGGCATCGGGCCGGTCGCGGCTGCCGCCGAGCACGGCGACCACTTCCGCACCGGCGGAACGGGCCAGCTCGAGGAATTCGGCGCGATCAGCCTCGAAGTCGGTGCCGGGAAACTCCAGATGCACCAAAACCGCTTTCTGCAGGCCAGCCGCATTCGCGGCCGGAGCAGTATAGGAACCTGGGTTGGTGCTCAGCGGCTTGACTCTCGCAACTCAGGCATCGGCGGGCTGTGCTTCGTCGCCTTCGGTTTCGGCGATGCGGACGGCGCGTGCCGGCACGATGGTGGAAATCGCATGCTTGTAGACCATCTGGCTGACAGTATTCTTCAGCAGAACCACGAATTGGTCGAAGGATTCGATCTGGCCCTGCAGCTTGATGCCGTTGACCAGGTAGATCGAAACCGGTATGCGCTCTTTGCGCAGGGCGTTGAGAAACGGCTCCTGCAGAGTCTGTCCTTTAGACATTGTTAATCCTTTTTCAATTTTTTGAACACTGACAGTTGCCTGTCTATACAAAGAAAGTGTAGCACGGGGCTGGTTCATTCGGCCGTAGACCAAGTTCAGGCTGATTCCATGACATTCAAGACCGCGCCGGCGGCATTCGGTTCCGTCGGGTCGATCCAGACCCATCCGGATTCGCTGCGCAGCCAGGTCAATTGGCGCTTTGCATATTGGCGTGTGGCGATCTGGCCCAGCTCGATCGCCTGTTCCAGCCCATATTCGCCGTCCAGATGCCGCCATAGCTGGCGGTAGCCGACGGCGCGCATCGACGGCAGGGCGGGCTGCAGGTCGCCGCGCGCGCGCAGGCGCGCCACTTCCTCGATAAAGCCCTGCGCCATCATGTCGCGGAAGCGCTGTTCGATGCGCTGGTGCAATTGCTGGCGCTGCGGCGGGCATACCGCGATGCGCAGCACCGCGTCGTCCCAGGCGGCGCCGTGCGGGACCAGGAACTGCCGGCTTGCCGGTTCCCCGCTCAGATGGTGGATCTCCAGGGCGCGCTGGATGCGCTGTGCGTCGTTCGGATGCAGGCGCGCCGCGCTGGGCGGATCGACTTCGGCCAGCCGCGCATGCAGGGCGCCCCAGCCCAGCTGCGCGGCTTCGGCTTCGGTTCTGGCGCGGAACGCCGCATCGGCCGGGGGCAAGTCGCTC
This sequence comes from Nevskia soli, assembly GCA_026224805.1. Taxonomy (GTDB): domain Bacteria; phylum Pseudomonadota; class Gammaproteobacteria; order Nevskiales; family Nevskiaceae; genus Nevskia; species Nevskia soli_A. Next base: position 4,613 of record JAMFRN010000169.1, on the reverse strand, counting down.
AGCCCCTGCAACAGTGCACGGAAATAGAGCATGGTGCCGCCAACCAGCAGGGGGCGATTGCCGCGCCCGCGGATCTCCGCGATCAGGCGCCGCGCATCGGCGGCGAAACGCGCCGCGGAATAGGCCTCCGCCGGATCGATCAGGTCGAGCAGGTGATGCGGCACCCGCGCCCGGGTGGCGGCATCGGGCTTGGCGGTGCCGATATCCATGCCGAGATAGACCTGCGCCGAATCGACGCTGATGATTTCGGCCCTGCCCTGCAGATGCTCCACCAGCTGCAGCGCCAGCGCCGACTTGCCCGCCGCGGTGGGGCCGGCGATGGCGATGATGGGCGGCGGTGCGGCCTGTTCTTCGGAAGTCACCCGGAGGATTTTAGCGGCCCGGCGACAATCCCTGTGGAGGTGGCAACAGGCGATCGGCCTGACGCAGGCGCAGGATGCGCTCGCTCGTCGCCGGGTGTGACGACAGATAGCTCCGCATTTCGCCGTCGCCGTCCTTGTTGCCGTCCTTGTCCTTGCCACGGTCCTTGTTGCCGCTGTCGCGTTGCGCCACCAGGCGCTGCAGCAGATCGGCCAGGCGTGAAGGCGGAATGCCGTTGGCCAGCAGGGTGGCGGCGGCGTAGTCATCGGCCTGCGCCTCGAAGTCGCGCGAGTAGTGCGCCTGCAGCAGGCCGGCGGGCAGAGTCGCCAACAGGGTCGAGACGTCGCCGACCCAGGCCGTCAGCAGCAGTGCCACCGCGGAACCCTGCAGCAGCATGCGCATGCCGTGGTGGTAGTGCACATGTCCCAGCTCATGTGCCAGGACCCCATAGATTTCGTCGTCGTTCGCGGCCAGCGTCACCAGCTGGTCGAGCAGCACCACGCGGCCATCCGGCAAGGCAAAGGCGTTCGGGCCCAGCTTCGGACTGGAACGGAATTCGATGCTCGCCGACGCCCCGCCTTCCGCGGGCGGGTGCAGGCGGGCGAAACCCCGGCTCAAGGCTGCGCGCCGCTGCGCATCGAGCTTCGTAGGTTCCAGCCAGATCTTGTCCAGCGCCTGCAAGGTCGAATCGCTGAGCTGGCGGCTCACCGCGGGCGGCAGCCGCGCCGCAATCAGCTGCGCCGCCAGCGGTATGCCCCAGCGATAGGCGATGAAGGCCGCGCCGGCGCACAACAGCACCGCCAGCGCGGCGGCACGCCAGCTGCGTTGCAGGCGTTCGACCAGGCCCTGGCGATGCCCGGCCGCCGCCAGTGCCGCCTCCAGCGCGGCGTGATCGCGCACCTCGCAATGCGCACCGTCGCTGAAGGACAGCAGCCGCGGGGCCTGACCCAGCCGCTCCGAAACGCGCACCGCCGACAGCGGCTCGCGGCGCTGGATGCCGTCGCCCAGCACCAGCAGCGCGCCGCCCTCAACCGAGATCTGCACCTCGTGGCGGCGTGCCGTTCTGCCGTCGTAATAGGCAGCTGCGGGCATGGCTCAACCGATCGGCGGCCCGATCAAAAGGAAATATCGATGTCGAACATGCTGGCGGCTTCTTCGCCGATGGCGCCGACGTCCTGCGGCTGATCGGCGATGAACCCCTGCAGCGGGCTGGCCGGCAGCAGGGTCATGTGATCGGCGTGGTAGCGCGCCAGGCGCACCGCCGCCCAGGGCGAGTAAAAGCCCAGGGTCAGAACGATCGCGAGGAAATTGCTGAAATAGATCCACAGGAGCTGGCGCGCCGAGAGGCGGTAGTCGAAGCGATGCTCGCCCAGCCGGGTATTGGTCCAGATCAGGCTCTGCAGGCGGGCGCCGAGGTAGGCGCTCAACAACAGCACGGTCGGCAGATAGACCACCAGCATCAAGGGCAGCATGAAACGCAGCAGCTGACGAATGTCCGGCTTGGTGCCGGCAGCCACATGCGGCAGCAGCCCGTGGAACAGGAAACCGGCTAGAACCGAAAGGCCGATCACCAGCCCCAGCAGCATCAGAAAGGCGCGCCCATAGATGCCATAGAACTGGCTGGTGGTGGCGTGAAAGCTGAACCGCGTGCGGCCGTACCAGGAGTTGCCGTGCTGGTATTCCTTGAAGAGCTGGTGAAACAGCGGCGCCAGCAGATACAAGGTAAAAACGGAACCGAAAAAGCCGCCCAGAAACACGCCGTAGGCACCGGCGGCGCTGCCGGTGAAGCGGAAGCGCAGGCCGCGGTAGCTGCTGTTGTAGAGGCGGAAGCGCAGGGAATTGCGCAGCAGGATCGGCAGCAGGGCCGCCAGCAGCAGCAGGGATAGCACACCGACAGTGAACGAGATCTGGAACCCGAAACGATAGACCAGCAACAGCAGCAAGCCGACGACGCGTCCCTTGAGGATGGTCAGCGGCTGGCCGTGATATTCGAAAGTCGAGCCGGCCAGTTCGGTATTGCGATAGAAATATTGCAGGCGCCGCACCTTGGCCCAGGCCGAATAGATGCCGAGCGTGACGATGGACAGCAGCAGGTTGACGATCCAGATGCGGAAATACTCGCTACCGTTGCCGTGAAAGCGCACGGCCTCGGGCTCCTGCACCAACGGCTGCGTTTGATCGAAATCCATGATGTCCCCTTCATGTTCGCTATTCGAACTGTGCGGTACGCAACAGCCCCCGGCCGACGATAGCGGATTTACGCCAGCGGTTGCGACGATCCCGTCACACTTTACTCAGCGACTCTCACCGGCCGCGCAAAAACAGGCGATCCAGATCCTCGGCGCCGACCTGCACCCAGGTCGGCCGGCCGTGGTTGCACTGGCCGGAAAGCTCGGTGGCTTCCATATCGCGCAGCAGGGCATCCATTTCCGGCAGCGTCAGGCGGCGGTTGGCCTTGATGGCGCTGCGGCAGGCCATGTCGGCGAGGATGCGGTGCTGCGCATCGAGCACTTCGCCGAAATGCGCCTCGCTGTCGCTGTCCTCGCCGCACAGCGAGCGCAGCAGCGCGCCGAGGTCGGTCTTGGCCAGCAGCGGCGGTAGCGCGCGCACCGCCACCGCTTCCGGCCCGGCGCGGTCGATCACCAGGCCCAGGCGGGACAACTCTTCGCCCTGTGCCTCGAGCCGATCCGCCTCGGCCTCGCCCACCCGCACCACTTCGGGCACCAGCAAGGCCTGCGCCGGAATGCCGCCGGCTTCGAGCTGCTGCTTGTAGCGCTCGTACAGCACGCGCTCGTGGGCGGCGTGGGCATCGACCAGCACCAGCCCCTGACGGTTCTCGGCCAGAATGAAAACGCCGTGCAGCTGCGCCAGCGCGCGGCCCAGCGGCTGCTGCGCCATGGCGACGCCGGCATCGGCGGCAGGCTGCATGGGCGCACCCGCCGCATACAGCGGCCAGGCGGTGGAAGCCAGCGTCGGCGCCCGCTCGCTGATTCCGGAAAAGCCGGCGCCGCCGGAATACGCGGAGCCGCCGCCATAGGACGCCGGGCGGGTGTAGCGCAGCGGCTCCTGCACCGGATCGGGAGCTGCGGCCGGCGCATGCAGCTCGACCCGGTGATGCTGCTGCGGATCGGGGCGGATGCGGCGCAGCAACTGATGCACGCAGCCGAACAGGAAGTCATGCACCTGCGCCGACTGGCGGAAGCGCACCTCGCTCTTCGCCGGATGCACGTTGACGTCGACCGCCGCGGGATCGAGCTCGAGGAACAGCACGAAGGCCGGATAGCGCGTCGAATGCAGCACGTCGGCATAGGCGCGGCGCAGAGCATGGCCGAGCAGCTTGTCGCGGACCATGCGGCCGTTGACGTAGAGGAATTGCAGATCCGCCTGGGCCCGCGCGAAACTCGGCAGGGCCACCCAGCCCCACAGCCTGAAGCCCAGGCGCGATTCGTCCAGCATCACCGCATTGGCCATGAACTCCTCGCCGCAGACTTCGGCGATGCGCGCGTCGCGGGCGGCATCATCGGCAGCGGGCGCCAGGTCCAGCGCGCGCCGGCCGTTGTGGCGCAGGGCCAGGCGCAGGTCGAAGCGCGCCAGGGCCAGGCGCCGCGCCAGCTGGTCGATATGGCGGAACTCGGTGGACTCGGCGCGCATGAACTTGCGCCGCGCCGGTGTATTGAAAAACAGGTCGCGCACTTCGACCGTGGTGCCTACCGCGTGCGCGGCCGCCTGCGGCTGTGCGGTTTGGATCAGGCCCGCGCCGGCGACGCGCCAGCCATGCGCTTCCTGCGCAGTGCGCGAGGTCAGGGCGAAGCGCGACACCGACAGGATGCTGGGTAGCGCCTCGCCGCGGAAACCGAGGCTGGCGACGCGTTCCAGATCCTCCAGCGAGGCGATCTTGCTGGTGGCATGCCGCTGCAGCGCCAGCACCAGCTGCTCGCGCGCAATGCCGGCGCCGTCATCGCGGATGCGGATCAGCCCGAGCCCACCCTGCTCCACTTCGAGCTCGATGTGGCGGCCGCCGGCGTCGAGACTGTTTTCAACCAGTTCCTTGACCACGGCGGCGGGACGTTCGACGACTTCGCCGGCTGCAATCTGGTTGATGAGCTGGTCTGGAAGGACTTGGATGGTCACTGCGGGCTCGACGGAATAATGGCGTCAAGCATAACAAGCAAAAAGGAAGGCCCGGGCGTTATGCCCGGGCCAAATGCCCCGAAGAATCTAGTTGTCGCTTTCGCCGCGCGCGTTCTGCGCGT